>JALSHI010000023.1 GCA_026982315.1 Lysobacterales bacterium | reverse complement strand
GCCGCCGATATTGATGGGGATAAAGCTGATAAGCTGTTTGTTGGCCATGTCGTATATGCACGGCAGGCCGTGGTGGATATCCAGCGCGTCGAGCAGGCCGTGTTCGCCGTGGTGCAGTGCGCCGACCAGCTTGGAACCCAAGGCGGAAACCGCGTTGCTGTCTTTGTTTTCGTAGCCTGTACTGGCGATGCAAAGGCCCTGGGCGTCGGACAGCATGCCGGCGCCGTCTGCGGCCAGCCTGGCCAGCAGGCTGGGCAGGGCTTCGTGCATGGGGCGGCAGGGTCTTGCCGCTGGCGTATCGCTGAGAGTAACCAGTTTTCTTGTCAGCAGGGCCTTCACGGCGGCGGCCGGTTCTGCCATACCCAGGTCGTGGCGTAATGCGCCGGTCAGCTCGTGATCGAACGCGGGGCTTTGTTCCCTGGTAAATAGCCAGCCGAGTATGGCCCTGTCCTGTTCGGTCAGGCCGCCGGATACGCAGAAATAGGCGCCCAGTGTGGTGGGGGTGATGAAGCGGGTTGTACTGTTTTTTTCCACGGTCAGGGCTTTTGCTGTTTACAGGTTGGAGACAAGCGGTTTGATGATGTCCGGTTCGATGACGCCCAGCAACGACATGAGCAGCAGGTTCATGTCTTTTTTCGATCGGCCGTCGACGGTAAAAACGGGAACATTGCCCCACCGGGACACGACTTCGTGGTAATCGTTCAACGAGCCTGCGGGTTTTTTATCGGTGTGGGTGATGCCGACACACAGGGGCATGCTGTCCAGACGGTGTGCGAAGGCGTCCGTGTAGGACTTCAGGTCTCCAACCGGGTCGGGGCTGTCGTGTTTTATCAGCACGATCAGTCCCAAGGCGCCTTCGGACAGGATATCCCACATGAAATCGAATCGCTGCTGACCGGGTGTGCCGTACAGATGTATGGTGTGTTCGCCCAGGTTGATGGTGCCGTAGTCCATGGCGACGGTGGTTGCCTCTTTCATTTGCGACACTTCATCGCTGGCCTTGACGTCGGTGACAACAGGCTTGATATCGCTCAGTGATGCGATCGCGCTGGACTTGCCGGCGCCGACAGGCCCGCTGATGATGATTTTGAGGTTGGTTTCTTGTTTCATTGGTCTTTAAGTGGACTGCTTGGTTTGGCGGTGCCACGGTGCCAGAAGCCTGTGCGCCAGTTTTTTCAGGATGTTTCTGGTGTGCTGTGATGCAACTGTTTGAAGTGGTGCGCCGGGCTTTCTGATTTTGTATTGCTCGATATTTTCAGCGGCGAACATACCACTGATACATTGGGTGGCACTTTTTTCAGATATACCCAGTTTTTTGGTTATACCGTGTGCGGAAGTTGGCTGTTTGTTTAGCAGTGCGGAGATGGCGATGATCAAAAGGGGCTGGGGAATCCTGGTTACATTCGGCCATTTGTGCAAGTGTAGTGGTTGACGTTTATCAATTTTGTCGGGTATGGCTCCCTGTGAGCTCCAATAGCCCACATGCCAGAAAAAATCTTCCAGCAACCATTCATTGGCTTGATTGTAGTGTTCGGCTATAAGGTGGTCCAGGGCGCTTGCCTTGATTGTTGTTGTTTTGAACAAATGGGAGTCAAAGCGGACCCTGCAGAGGGATTTGAGTGTCTGTCTGCAGATTGTGGAAAGAACTTTGTCATCAGGCAGGATAAGATAGGAAATAAGGTCTTTAGCCTGAAACTCGACGGCCAGGCCGGTTTCCCTTTGCAGTGCGCGAGCCTGCAAAAGCCCTCCAAGGAGCCTTTCTTCTGTGTTGAAAGTTGCAAGCGGCTCCTGTTTTTTTGGTTTTACCCGGTTGATTTTTTGCTTTTCTATGGAGTGAAGGGCCGAGTTGATGGCTGATGCGAGTTTTTCGATGCCAATCGGTGGCGAAAGCGAAACGGAGGCTGCGGGGGTGGGCTTGTTGCTTATGCAAACGACGGGGGTGCCCGGATAGGCGTTTTTTATGTTTTTTAATACACCTGACGGGTTTTTTGTTTTTCGTAGCGAGATGAGCACAACGTCGGGCTGTGGTGTGGCATGCTCTGTAGTGTTACGGAGTAAAACAGCCCCGCCGTTGACTCTCTTTGGCAGCAGTACGGCCAGAGAGTTCTGTTCGGACTGTGACATTCCGGCCAGCAGTATCGTTTTTTTTCCGTTTATCATGTTGCTGACGACTGCAATTTGTGTGTGGCAGAAAGGTTTTGTTTTTATTTTGCAAACGACCGCTTGAAACAATTTTGGTGTTTGCTTTTTTATTGTGTCCTTGGGGAACCTTTTCAACAGTATAGCAATTTTACAGTTGTTTGCAATCATGCTGGACTTGCCGGCGCCGACAGGCCCGCTGATGATGATTTTGAGGTTGGTATTCATTGAGTGGGTAAGCTGGATGTTTCGGTGCGGCTGCGCCATTGGCCGAACAGCCGGCGGGCCAGTTTTTTCAGCGCCTTGCCGGGTTTGGCCGCCAGCAGTTTTTTGGGGGCGGGTTCGGGTTGTGCGCGCGCAGCTTCCGCCAGCAGCCCGGCGGCGTACATACCGCTGACATAAGCGGCGATGCCGGATACGGAAATTCCCAGGCGGTGGCTGATGGTGACCGGTGACGCCGGCGTGCCGCCAAGCAGCGCGGAGATGGCGATGACGGTGAGCGGTTCCGGGGTGCGGGTGGCGTTTGGCCACCTTTTCATGCGCAGCACCTGGTGTTTGCCGATGTTTTTTGGCAGCTGCCCGTGCGAGCTCCAGTGCCCCACATGCCAGAAAAAATCCTCCAGTGGCCATTGCTCGCAGGCACTGTAACGGGAGGCCATGACATGCTCCAGACTGTCAGGGTCAATTGTGTTGATCTTGAAGTGCGAGGTAACCAGGGATACCGCGCATAAAGACCGCAAGGTTCGCCGGCTGGTCGTGGTCAGCACCTGGTTGCCGGGCAGAACCAGGTATGCTCCCAGGGACTTGGTGTCCAGTTCGACGGCCAGGCCGGTTTTTCTGCTGTGTTCACAGGCGCGCATCAACCCGCCCAGCAACCTGCGCGCGGGGTCGAATGTCGGCCATATGGCGCCGGTTTGCGGTTGTTTGGTCTGCGTTTCAGGGCGTGCTGGCGGCTCTTGTGCCGTGGTTTTTTTGCTCGTGGCCGTTTGCGCCAGGGCGGCGTTGACGCGCTCGGCCAGGGTGTTGATGTTGAGGGGCCAGGGAATACTCATGGGCGCGTTGGGGCAGGGCTTCTTGGCGATGCAGATCAGCGGTGTCTGCGGGTGGCGTTTTTGCAGGTCTTTCAGTTGTTGAACGTTACCCCGGGCATTGCCGAAAGACAGCAGTATGATGTCCAGCGGCGCCGCGGTCGGTGCGCCGGTGTCAAAAAGTCTTACAGGGCTGCGAAGTCTCTTGGGCAGCAGAATGGCCAGGGAATGATACTCCGCGCGTGACAGGCCGGCCAGCAGCATGTTGATTGTCTTGTCTTGCCTGTTCAATGCGGTGTCCTCTGTGTGGTTGGTGCGGTTCTCCCCGTGGTGTTGGGCCGATTTTTGTTGCATTGGCTGGATTATACTGGCGTGGTTTTCAAACAGAGCCGCCTAACAACAATTATTAACACGTTTTAACAAAAAAGAACATGTCACCTTTTGAGGCTTCTTTAGAAATCAAATGATGTTAACTGGTCTGTTTGATAGTTTTTACATTTTGTACTATTGTGCATTGGTCGCGGCATTTGGGATGCCTGGTTCCGGTATGGAGGCGAGTCAAGAAGGGGGGGTTGAGCCGGGCCTTGTGCGGCAAGTGGCGCGCCCGACAGGAGTCGAACCTGTGACCTTTGCCTTCGGAGGGCAACACTCTATCCAGCTGAGCTACGGGCGCGCAGGTGGCCTATTTTACCGGAAAAACAGGCTTTTGGGTAAGCCGTAAGCATATGAGACGGCAAAATGCCGGTTTATTTCAGGCTGATGCGGGCGAATTTGCGTTTGCCAACCTGCAAGACGCCTTCCGTGCCAGCAGATAATGACAGTTTCGGGTCGGTGAGCTTTTCACCGTCCAGTCGAACGGCTCCTTGTTTTATCATGCGGATGGCTTCGGAAGTGCTGGCGCACAAGCCGGCATTTTTCAATATATGAGCCACGCCCATGGCGCCGTCTTCTGTATTAAGCGCCACCTCGGGAATATCCTCAGGTACTGCGCCTTTTTGAAACTGGTCGAGAAAACCGCGCAAGGCCGCTTCTGCGGCGGCCTTGTCATGGAAGCGCTCAATCAACTCCTGGGCCAGTTCAAATTTCACATCGCGCGGGTTGCGGCCTTCGGCCACTTGTTGCCGCAAGGCGCGCAGATCACTGCTTGGGCGGAAGCTCAACAGGTCGAAATAGCGCCACATGAGGTCGTCGGATATGGACATAACCTTGCCGAAAATTTCGGCCGGCGGTTCGTTGATGCCAATATAGTTACCCAGGGATTTGGACATTTTCTGCACGCCGTCCAGCCCTTCCAGCAAGGGCACAGTGATGACCACCTGTGGCTCCTGACCGGCTTGTTGTTGCAGATGGCGGCCCACCAGCAGGTTGAATTTCTGGTCCGTGCCGCCCAGCTCCACATCGGCTTTCAAGGCCACGGAGTCGTAGCCTTGCACCAGCGGGTAAAGGAATTCGTGAATGGCGATGGGTTGGCCGTTTTTGTAGCGTTTTTCAAAGTCATCGCGTTCCAGCATGCGCGCCACCGTGTAGCTGGCGGCCAGCTGAATCATGTCCTGCGAGGTCATTTTATCCATCCAGGCGGAGTTGAAGGCCACGGTGGTTTTGTCCGGGTCAAGAATTTTGAAAATCTGTTCCTGGTAGGTTTTTGCGTTGGCTTCGACATCGGCCCGGGTGAGTGGCTTGCGGGTGACGTTTTTGCCGGTGGGATCGCCGATCATGCCGGTAAAATCCCCGATCAGAAAAATGACTTCGTGGCCCAGGTCCTGAAAAATCTTGAGCTTGTTGATAAGTACGGTGTGGCCCACGTGCAAATCCGGCGCGGTGGGATCAAAGCCGGCCTTGACCCGCAGGCGTTTGCCGCTTTTGAGTTTGGCTTCCAGTTCATCAATTTTAATGACTTCTTCTGTGCCGCGGGTAATCAGTTCCAGGGCGTTGTCAATGGACATTGTGGTGGCCGACATGATGGTGATCGCTTTTATGCTGTTGGAAAGCCGGTTATTTTAGCCCCAAAGCGGGTTTTGTGCTGGTTTTTTCCATGCGAAAAAGGGTGGGTAGAGCGGCTGTGATAACATTTGCTGTGCTTGACCTGTTGAAGCAACTCTTATAAGGTTGTGCCTTCTGAAAGCCTTTCTTGCAATCCGTGACTTCAAACCATCTTCAGCCGCGAAAACGTAATCAGGCACAGGCGCGTCGCGTTTCTGTAAACAACCCGGGCAGGCGCCAGTCTGGGCCCAACTGGCTGGCTTTGGGCCGGCTTGGCCGCCGTGTTCAGCATTGGCTCAGGAGCCATCAGCGCAAGATTCCCGTGGTCGCTATGGCTGCTGTGTTGTCGGTGGCGCTGGTATTGGCGACTTTCAGCGGTCAGTCCGCCTCGAGGGACTTTGAAACGGCCCTGGCACAGCGAACCCTGATGCTGCCTGATCACCCGCTGGCAAGCTTTTCTGCCGCTGATGACCTGGCTTTCCAACCTGCCCGGTGGGAGCCGGTGGTGGTGCAAAAAGGGCAGACCTTGTCGGGGATTTTCAAACAGCTGGGGTTTAGTGCGGGCACCTTACAAAAAATCATCACCCTGGACAAAAATGCCCGTAAGCTGGCCCGCATTTATCCAGGCGCCAGTTTGTTTCTGCGGCGCGGAAGCGATAATCGCTTGGCGGCGCTCAAATATCCTTTGAGTGAAACCGTTGATCTGCTGGTCGAGAAGACAGACGGTTCATGGCGTTCACAGCTCATTACGCATCCGCTGGAAGTGCAATTGGAAAAAGCTTCCGGCGTCATTGAAAGTAATCTGTTTGCGGCGGGCAAGGCGGCGGGCTTGTCCGACAACATGGTGATGAAGCTGGCCAATATTTTCGGCTGGGACATTGACTTTGTGCTGGACATTCGCGCCGGAGACCGGTTTAGCGTGATTTACGAGAAAATTTACAAGGATGGGGAATTCCTGCGTGACGGCCGTATTCTGGCGGCCAGCTTTACCAACCAGGGCGAGACTTTTCGCTCTGTGTACTATGATCCCGATGGTGATCCGGTTACCGATGATGGTGATTACTACACGCCTGAAGGCCGCAGCATGAAAAAAGCCTTTTTGCGCGCGCCGCTGAACTTTTCCTATATTTCGTCCAATTTCAATCCGCGCCGGTTCCACCCCATTCTGAAGCGTGTCAGGCCGCATAATGGCATTGACTATCGCGCCCCTCGCGGCACGCCGGTGTATGCTGCGGGGGATGGCGTGGTCATTCGGTCGGCTTATAACAAATACAATGGCAACCATGTGTTTATTCAGCACCCCAATGGCATTGTGACCAAGTACCTGCACTTTACCAAGCGCAAGGTACGAAAAGGCCAGCGCGTCAAGCAGGGGCAGGTGATCGGAACGGTTGGCTCCACTGGCCTGGCCTCGGGGCCGCATTTGCACTACGAGTTTGTGGTCAATGGCGTGCACCGCAACCCGCGCACGGTCAAGCTGCCCAAGGCCAAGCCGCTGCCCAAGGCCCGCCTGGCGGATTTCCAGCGCTTTGCCGCTCCCTTGCTGGCCGAGCTGCAACGGTTGGATGAGAACAGCCAGCAGTTGGCGCGCCAGTGATATAGTGGCAGCCGGAAGCGTGTCACGATCGGTAAGCAGCGGCTATTATCTGGGCCTGTTATCAGGCACATCAGCCGACGGTATCGATGCGGCCATTGTGGATTTTTCTGGCCGCAGTCCGCGGGTTATTCAGGCACTCACCCAGCCGCTGGATGTGGAACTGCGACAGCGCGTGCTGGCGCTGATGCAACGAGGGGCGTTTGCCCAAAGTGGAGCGTCTTTTAACTGGCCGGCTATTAATGCGCTGGACCAGCGCTTGGGCAAGCACTTTGCCAAAGCCGCGTTGTCCTGTATTCAGCAGGCTGGTCTGGAACCCGGTGCCATTTGCGCCATTGGACTGCATGGGCAAACTGTTTTTCATCAACCGCTAACCCCCAACCCTGGCAGTTGGCAGTTGGGTTCTACCTTTGTGCTGGCGCAAGCCACCGGCATCCCGGTTGTCAGCCAGTTTCGGCAGATGGACATGGCTTTGGGCGGCCAGGGCGCACCGCTGGCGCCGGTGTTGCATCAAGCCCTGTTTGCCCGGAATGACCGGGACGTAGCGGTGGTGAATCTGGGTGGAATCGCCAACGTCAGTTGGTTGGGTCGGGGTGGCCGGATTGTTGGCTTTGACACTGGCCCGGCCAACTGCTTGCTGGATGAATGGGCGCAACAACATCTGGGGCGCCAGTATGATGATGGCGGCCGTTGGGCGGCCAGCGGGCATGTGATTCCCGATTTATTGCGGACATTGTCGCAGGATGACTATTTTCGGCAGCCTGCGCCCAAAAGCACTGGCCGGGAGCGATTCAATCAGCACTGGCTACAACAGCACTTACAGCGGTTGTCCTCAGCGCCACGACCTGAGGATGTGCAGGCTACTTTGCTGGAGCTCACTGCCTGGAGTGTGGCGCAAGCCATTGATAACTTGCGGCAGACGCCGGCAAAGCCGTTGGATGTGATTGTCTGTGGTGGCGGCGCGCATAATCAGTTTTTGCTGGACCGTCTGTCCTGTTTGCTGAATACCATTGTGGTGTCATCAGCCCGGCGGGGCGTTGACCCGGACTACCTGGAGGCTGTGCTGTTTGCCTGGCTGGCGAAACAGCGTTGGCAGGGGCAACAGATTGATCTGCGCGCTATAACCGGTTCATCCCGGCCGCATTTGGCGGGTATTATTGTGCGACCCTGAAACGATTAAAAATATTTTCCTGAAGCTTGTTGGTTTTTTGGCAGGTTGTCGTTGTGTTGGCGGTTATTTTCTGCGGCACAGCAGATCCATGAGGTCCAGCGCGTTTTCCAGGGCGATTTCCGCGGCATCGATAGCGGCCTGGTCGCCGGTTTGCAAGGCGGCCAGTAAAGCATCCACAGCGCTGCTGACCGCCCGGACGGCCATGGCGCAGCCCACACTAATGCCTTTGTTTTCTGACGCATCAGATGTTACCAAACCACGTTCGAGGACGGCAGCCAGTTCTAGGTTGTCGTATTGCGCCAGCACGGTTTTTTGTGTTTTGGACTGTGGCTGGTTGACTTGGCTGGTATGAAGCAGGTCGCCGTCATTGTTCATGTACGTACCGGCGGGTGTCTTCCAGCGCAGTTGATAGTGTCGTGTGGCGCGGTCGAAATAGAAGATGACGTCCGGATTGGTGCGCATCCCCTTTGTGAGCAGGAATCGCTGGCCACTGTCGTTCACATAGGTGGGCTGGGTGGTAAAGTCGGCTGCGGCCCGCAGCAACCCGTTTTTGGGGGAGCTGAAATCGAGCCGGACTTTGGCTACTGATGGCAGCGCGAATGTAACAAGTGCGGTCAGGAAAAGGACAGTCATTTTCTGTTTCATTGGCTTTTTCCTTATTATGTGTGAATTTTTGTTAACAGTAACATAAAAAAGTTATAATGTCAACTGTCAATCCTATCTAGGATTTTGACTGCTATTTTTTCTGTTGATGTTTTAGGCGGTTCGTTTCTGTTTTGCAGGGAACGCACAAACCGCTGGTGTTTGGGTGAGATAGCTGCCAAAGCCAGTGGCCGGACGGGCTTGCCGGTGGCGCTGGCTTCGGCCAGCATATTGATGCTGTCGGCGGTGACCGCAAAGGCATCGGCCCAAGCTAGGATGCCTGCATAAGGGTTGTCGCCATCGGTCTCATCCAGCCACAGTATTTCGGCGTCTGTAAATGCGGCGGCAATGGCGCTTTTTGCGGTCTGCGGTGTTCTTTTGGAGGCGGCGACAACAAAACGGGAATGTGGTTGCCACTGTTGCAGTTGTTGTTTGATTGGCATCAGTTGTCGGGTAAAAAACTTTATGCCTGGATTGCCCAGCAAAACCCCAACCAAGGGGCTGTCCATTTGCTTTAGTGGGGCAAAGCGGGGCTCCCATTTCTTTTTTTGCTGATGCAGCCAGGTAGCGCCCACCGGGTGCAAACAGCCATGGAAAGTGATGACATTGGCAGGCCGGGGATGGTGAGGGCGGAGATCATGCTGGGGCAGGAGCAAGAAATCATAATGCGAGGGAGAATCGCCAGGATGCAGGATTTGTACATGGGCAGGCTGAAAGCCCCGGGCGCGCTGTTGCAGGCAAAACCATTTTCCCACGGCGGCGGCGCGGCGGCCACAGGTAATGACCAGATGGGCCGGGGTGTTGATTGCCGGTGAATCGCCAGTCCAGAGCACATGACGCCCGAAGCGAGGCAGTACCCGGGGAGCGAAGCTCAGCCAGGGCTGGCGAATGGCGAAGCGATGCAGGGAGACACAAACCCGGTCTGTTGCGGTTTTTTCGCGGCTGGCGGCAAGGGACTGTATTTTTTTGGCCAGTGTCAGGCTTTGAATTTCATGCCCCGGTCGGGCATCGCTGAAAACTTGAATGTGCAGGCGGGGACTTTTCACACGCGGGACTGACTCATGGCCGGGTTAGCCGGTATAATACACCTTTAACCAATCCTTATCCAAGCCACAGGATTTGCCATGAGCGCCATTGCTTTGCCTAATCAGCGAGTTGTTACCGTCAGCCGCGACCAATTACCTTTGTCGTGTCCCGGCGATGATCCTCAAGTGATTCTTTTCATGCACCCACGGGTTTGGTTGCCTTTGGGTGAAGTGCATGAAAAACTGCCCCACGGTTACGTTACCGAAGCCTTGTGCCCTTATTGCAGCACCCGTTACGTGCTGGCTGAGGACTGAGTCGGCAGTGAGTGATTCCGGCTCGATGACTCGGCGCCGGTGCGTTTTGCAAGTGGTTCCCGCCCTGCATCATGGCGGGGTGGAGCGTGGCACACTGGAAGTGGCCCGGCATCTGGCCGGTGAGGGCTATCGTTCGGTGGTGGTTTCCGCCGGTGGCCGCCTTGTGGCGGATGTGCTTGCGGCCGGGGCCGAACACATCACGTTACCGGTGGGACGAAAGAACCCCCTGGCCGCCTTGGCCAATCGTTATCGCCTGAAATCCATTTTTTTCCAAATCCGGCCCCAGGTGGTTCATGCCCGTTCACGCTTGCCTGCCTGGCTGGCATGGTCGGTTTTGCGAGCCATGCCAGCGCCGCGGCCGGCTTTTGTGACCACGGTTCATGGACTTTATTCCGTCAAGCGATACAGCAGCATCATGGCTCGGGGCGATCGCGTGATTGCTGTATCCCGCACTGCGGCTGATTATGTGAAGCGTTATTATTCAAAGGATCTGAAAACCGATCCGGTGGTGATTTATCGCGGTATTGATCCTGATGAATTCTCTTATGGGCATCAACCGGATTTTCCGGTGCTGGACCGCTGGTATCGCAGCCATCCGGTTGTGGTGGGCGTCAAAACGGTCTTGCTGCCGGGGCGTTTAAGCCGGTTAAAGGGCGCGCGTGATTTAACGAACTGGTTGAAAAAAACCCGCCTGCCGGTGCGGCTGGTGTTAACCGCCACGCCTGACGATGATTTGGATGCGGCCCGTTTGTTCCACCATTTTGTTGACCATGGCGTGGCTGATAAAGTGGTGTGGGTGGGTGTGCAAAATCGCATGGCTGATGTGTATGCCCTGGTGGATGTGGTGGTGAATGTATCCCGAAAGCCCGAGTCTTTTGGCCGCACAGTGGCCGAAGCTCTGGCGGTGGGCACGCCGGTGGTGGCGTATGGCCATGGTGGCGTTGGTGAAATTCTGCAGGCGATCTATCCGGCCGGCTGCGTCCCGCCGGCCGATACCGCGGCGCTGGAACGCACACTGGAGCGCATTCTCGCAGACCCGCCACCGGTACCTGACAAACAACCTTTTGTGTTGGCCGATATGTTGGCCAAAACCCAGGCGGTTTATGAGTCGCTTATGAACGATTCCGATTCCGATCTCTATTCGGCCGGGGTACAGTCATGACTGAAAAAGAACGCCCAAACCGGGTTGTCCATTATGTTGCCAAAGCCTTCCGCTGGTGGCCTTTGAGTGCGGCCAGTGTCAGGGAGTCCGCCACAGACAGTCAATCGCTTTCCCGTGCTGAAAATGTGGTGGTGATGTTGTTGGTGGCCACGTTGGCGTTGTTGCCTTTTTCGCGCCTGGCGGAACTGCCCATTTTGCTGCTTTCTCTGATGGGGTTGTGGCAGTTGGGGCGTACTTTTTTTTGGCGCACCATTGTGCAGCGGGCCATAAAAGGGCAACGGGTTTTTTGGATCAATCCGGCCATTTGGGTGCTGGGGGTGGTTTACCTGGCTTATTTGTGGATGGTGGTTATTTCCGCTATGGACTCCTACTGGCCCGAAAAGACCTGGCAGGTGGCTTTGGCTTCCTTGCGGTTTTGGCTGTCGGCCATTGCGGTGGTAGCCATTGTGCGTTCTCCAGCGGCTGTTGATCGCCTGATTCGCTGGAGCGGTCTGTTGGCTGCTTTCTGGGTATTTGATGCCTTGTTTCAGTATGTTTTTGGGGTCGATATCATAGGGCGCGCCACTGATGCGGTTCGTCTCAGTGGCATTTTCGGTGCAGGCCATATCAAACTGGGGCCGGTATTGGCATTTTTGTTGCCTTTCTTATTGGTCACTGTGCGTAACTGGCCTCGGTTGCTTCGTTGGGTTACCATTTTAAGTGCTTTACTGGTGATTGCCCTGACTGGCACCCGTTCGGCCTGGCTAATGGCCGCGTTTGTCCTGTTTGCATGGTGGTGGCGGCATGCACCGTCACGGCGCTGGTGTAGCATCTTGTCGCCCTTGATCGCCTCGGTAATGTTGGTGCTGGTTTTGTGGCATTATGCACCGGGGTTTCAGCAACGGATGGCGCGCACTTTGGCGGTTGTTCAGGGTACCGAGCAGGCGCTGGATTATGCACTGGCCGACCGTTTACCCATCTGGGAAGCCGGTTGGCACATGTTCACCACGCATCCGTTTAATGGTGTTGGCGCCCATGCTTTCCGCAAGGCATATCCGGCGTTTGCGCCAACCAATAACGTCTGGCAGGCCCATGGGGGTACGGCAATGCACGCCCATCACTGGCTGCTGGAAATTCTGGCGGAAACCGGCCTGGCAGGTGCCACATTGTTTGTGCTGGCGGCCTGGGTATTACTGCACTGGGTGCGTCGCTGCGGGGTGAATGACAAAAATGAGCCCTTTGTGTTGGCATTATTGAGTATGTTTTTGCCTGTTGTGAGCACTTATTCGATGTTCGCGTCATTCTGGGCCATTTGTATCTGGTGGGTGGGCGTGGGCTTGCTGGCCGCCACCAGAGTGACATGCGGACAATCCGTAACGGATTCGGCCAGTTCACTTTCCGAGCTTCAGCATAACGGTCCTGGCCATGCCTAAGCTGTCAGTGGTCATTACCAGCTTTAACAGCGAGTCCACTATCGGCAAAACCCTGGCCAGTGTTGATTTTGCCGATGATGTCGTGGTGCTGGACTCATTCAGCGAAGACGCCACCCCTGATCTGGTGCGCCGTGCCGGTGCCCGCCTGGTTCAGCAAGCTTTTAAAGGCTATGCCGCGCAGAAAAGTGATGCCATTGCCCTGGCCAGACATGACTGGGTGTTGTTGCTGGATTCCGATGAATGGCTCAGTGAGTCGGGCATCGCCTGCTTGCAATCCTGGCAACAGCAGCAGCCAGCCGCTTCGGGTTATCGCTTGCCCCGCATTGAATGGGTTTTCTGGCGCTGGTCGCACCCCTGGGTGCATCGCAATCGGTTTGTGCGTTTGTTTGACCGCAAGGTTACGCAGATGAGTGCTGTGCGGGTGCATGAATCCCCCCAAGTGGCGGGTGTGGTCGAAAATCTGGAAGCGCCCATCTATCATTTCGGAGACAGGTCCATTGCGGTCAAACTGGACAAAATCAACCGTTACAGTTCCCTGGCGGCGGACGACAAAAAATCCCGTGGCCAGCGGGCCCGCTGGTGGCATATTAGCCTTTATCCCTTGTGGAGCTTTTTTCGCCAGTTGTTTATCAGGCGGCAGATCTTCAATGGCGCTGCCGGTTGGGTTAACGCCGCCTTGAACAGCCATTATGCTTTTTTGAAGTATGCCAAGTTATTGGCGAGCCAACGCCGGGGCAGCGGCCAGCAGTCTGTGGACAAAAACTCCTCCACAGGAACAAGCCATGATGACTGAAGCGCTGGCCTTCTTCGCCAAGGGATTGGCGCGGTGGCCGGTGCCGTTGGTGACGGCCATGGGACGAGGGCTGGGGCGTTTATTCTGGTGGCTGGCCAATCGCCGCCGGGCCATCGCACGGCGGAATCTGTCACTGTGTTTTGGGCACTGGTCAGCGCATCAGCGTCATCAGTGTTTGCGGCAAAATCTGATTTCTACCGGTGAAGGGCTGGCCGAGCTGTTATTGACCTGGTGGCGGCCTGATGACCAGTGGTTGCAGACAGTGGAAGTGGAAGGTTTTGAGTATTTGCGAGACATTTTGCGTCAGGGGCAGGCGCCAATCCTGCTGAGCTGCCATTTGCATGCCATGGAACTGGGCGGGCGGGTGATTAATCTGCATCTGCGGCAGCATCATTTGCCCGTGGGACATGTTCTGGCGCGTCAGCACAATAATAAAAAGCTGGAAAAACACGTGGATGCCGGACGCAGGGGATTTGCGGAAAAAACCATTGACAAAAAAGACATGAAACAGGTCATGGCGTCCTTGCGCACGGGGCATCCAGTGTTTATGGCGCCAGATCAGAATTTTTCCTATCAGTGCGTGTATGCGCCGTTTTTTGGTGTGCCTGCCGCCACGGTGGTTGCGCCTGCACGACTGGCACGCCGTTTTTCCGTGCCGGTGTTGCCGTTTTTTACTTACCGGCAGGCGCCTAACCGCTGGAAGGTGGTGATACAACCGCCAGCAGACTTTTTTCACACAGTCGATGAGAAAACAGCCGCGCACAAGATGAACCAACTGTTTGAGTCGGCGATTGCCCCGTTCCCGGAGCAATACCTGTGGGTGCATCGGCGTTTCAAGAATCACCCTGAGGGACGCAATGCCCTATACCGGGATCTGTAAACAATACTTGCCAGTTGTCAGGTCAGACAGACGTATTAGCCTATTGTCCCTTACACCAGGTGTTGCATCTGTTTGGAAATGCGGACACTTTCCAGCCAGTGAGTCACCAGTTCATTTTCGTAAATCACACCCACCAGTTTGGGTTTGTGGCGGCTTTCCAGCACGGGGATGTGATCCAGGCTAAAACTTTCCACCAGACGAATGGCCTGGTGCAGCGAATGGCCCGAGTACAGAACTTGCTCGCTTTGCACCAGATAATCAGCGCACGGGGTATCCGGGTCAACACCTTCATCCAGCAAGGCATCCGCCATCATCAGGGTCACATGCCCCATGTAATGGTGGTCGGAATTAACCGCAAAAGCTTCTACAGACTGCATTTTGACCATGCATGTGTGGGCTTCTTTCAAGCTGGTGTCTGGCGTAATGAGAGGAAAATCCTGGCGGATAATTTCTGTAACATTGCGCTGCTGCAAGTGAATGGCTTCGCGGCCCTGGGTCAGATCAAAGCCGCGGCTTCTCAGTTGCAGGTCAAACAGGGAGGACGTGCCAAGAAGGCGATAGCTGGCAATATTGGCCATAACCACACCGGTCATGACCGCGGTGACTATCTCATAGTCGCCGGTAATTTCCATCATAAACAGGATAATGGATAAAGGCCCGCCAATGGCGGCGCTGGCCATGGCGCCCATTCCCACCAGCGCATACAGAGCCACATCGTGATTGCCATAGGGAATCAGGGCGTGAACGGCAAAACCCAGACTGCCACCCAGCAAGGCTCCCAGATACATGGCCGGGCTGAGAATGCCGCCGGGCATGCCCAGACCCAACGATGCCGTGGTGGCAACAAACTTGGCAAAAAACACTCCCATCAGAATGGCCAGGGGCACCTGCCCGAGAACGGTCAGATACAATCCCTGGTTGCTTGAGCCAAGAATCTGCGGGTATATGAGCGCCAGTGCTCCAGTCAGCAGCCCGGCGGCAAACAAGCGTAAAGTCAGGGGCAGAGATTGCACTGTCGGTTTTTTCTGGATGAGAAAAATGGTGCGCATCAGAACCACTGCCACCATGCCGCCAATCAGCCCAAGGATGCCAAACAGGACATATTCACTGGGAAACAAGGTCGGTTCGTAAGGAAGTTGGAATAAAATCTGTTTCCCAAACAACGTGCGTGAGGTCAGAAAAGAGCTGACCGCGGCAATGGTCACAGGGGCAAACAAACGAATGGAAAAAAACCGTAACAAAACTTCGTGGGTAAACACCACGCCGGCGATGGGAGCCTGGAATGCCGCAGATATGGCCGCAGCCACGCCGCAGGCCATGGCCACATGGTGGTAGGGGCGGCGCAAAACGGGGATTTTGTCCAGCGAATGACCCATAACAGCGCCCATTTGCACCATGGGGCCGTATTGTCCCACCGAGTTTCCTGTCACCAGCGCAACAAAGCTGGCCAGGTAGGAAGCCAGTCCGTTGCGAATATTCAAGGCGCCATCCTTGGTATGGGCCATCAATATCACCTCAGAGGGGGTGACAACTTGCCCTTGGGCCAGATGACGCACGATGAGGGCTGCCAGCCAGCCGCCGACTGCCGGAATCAAAATCAGGCCGACGGTGTGCCAATGCCCGGGCAGCACATGCTGGACTTCAAATAGCCAGGGCTTGATGATTTTGTAGGCTCTCATGAACCAGGAAGCCAGTATGCCGGTAAAAATGCCAATCAATATGGCCAGAAGGAAGGCGGCTATGGCGTCTATCAGAGACTGTGGCCAGTGAAACCCTGCATGTGGCGGGTTGTTCCCTGGAGTGTCATTGGTGGGATGTGTGTGCATGATGGGCGCATTTTTCACCGAAGTGTTATGGTAAACGAAAAAGTGGACTAATGGTGGAGCTTGTGTGGGCTCGCGCAACCCGCAGTAAGAGGCTAATGGCTGTCGGAGGAAAAAAACTGTGGAGGCTTGTCGATGTTTGCCGCCTTTTTGCCTGTTTCAAGAAATGAAGTGGTCTCGTCATCGCCGACTGTTTTTTCTGGCGGACTTGGTTCTTGTTCCGATGCGGTGATCTCATTGGGACGTTTCGTCCGCCACAGCGGCCGGTTGTGAAGATCGGCATACAAATCGGCCAGTCGTTTTTCTTCCGCCGGATTCAAGCTCACTTCTGACGCGCCCCACGCGCATACGGTCGATATGATTCCCAGCAGTGACAGGCATTCCACTTTTGTGCCATATGCCAGCGTATGGCTGCGGGTTTGCAGCAGAAAATCCATGCCACGTTCGACATAACCTTGCCAACCAAAGTCGTAAAACTTCATTTTCTGGCGTGGCTGGTCGCTGTCAGGATTAAACCCAGGCACAGGAGAAGACCACTTGCGCGCCAGCAGATTGGGCGGGGCAGGCGTGAACTGATGACTTTTTTTCGCGGCTGTGAATGCGTCGTCCACGCGCATATCCAGGCTGAAATGGGTTTGCTGGGAAAGAATATTAGCCAGTTGGGCCTGACTAACGGCAGGTGCCGTGGGAGCAGGGGCTTGCTTGTCAAGCCGCTGGGAGCGGTGTGAGGAAGCAGTTGGTTTGTGCGCTGATGCGGTTAACTGACCAGCCGGTTTTTGTGTCCGATAACTTTGAGACGTTGTACGGGGTGTGTCGTTGACCACAGGTTGAACCGGCGGAGCCGGGGCGGCGGGCTTTTGTGGCGTGGTCACAAGGGTCACATGAATTCCTGACAGATGTGTGGGCAAGACAGCCTGCCAGCGCGGCGCGGGAAGCGCAAGTATCAGGGCCATCGTCAATGTCAGCGCCAATAACCACCAAGACCAGCGTGGTATTCGTTTGGACGTTTCTGTTAGCAGGAGACGTGTTGAGTCAATTGACTGGTTTGGCTGGGCTGTGTAAATAGAGGCACTGGTGGTGGGTCTCGACATGGTTCTTGCCCAAACACGCAAAAAAGGTCACTTAGTGTATCGGAGCAGGGATTAAAAAGCCGTTATTACGGTGCTTATTCCCGGCGGCGATAGCTGGCTTATGCGGTTTAACGGGCGGAACGTTCAGACAACCAGCGCCGGGCAATCCAGGCCGGCCCCACCAGCAAAAATTGCAAGTCTTTGAAAAAAGAGGGTTTTTTTCCTTCAATGGCATGGCCAATAAATTGCCCAATCCAGGCCAGAACAAAGACAGCCAGTGCGATGGATTTCAAAGGCAATGCGTTGTTTTCCAGCCACCAGGCCAGTGCCAGACTGAACAGCATAAATCCAGCCAGGGGAAACGCCAGTTTTGGGGCTTTCCACAAGTAGTAACCCAAGACAAGCAGGCTGACCGGTACAGCCATGGTGCCCACAACGGGCAGTTTGACAGCCCATAGCAGTGCCAGAATGGACCAGAATATGGCCGGCACGCAGATATAATGGATGCGCTTGTTAACGGGGTGCTGGTGGCTTTCTGCGTACTCTTCCAGTAGCACCTCCATTGAATGGGATGGCAGCCGGGTTTTAGTCTTCGAGCCGGAAGGGCTTTCCGGTGATGCGTTCATAGGCTTCATGGTATTTCTCCGCAGTGCGTTGAATCACCGCCTTTGGCAGGGCAGGCCCTGGCGGGGTTTTGTCCCAGTCGAGGGTTTCCAGATAATCACGGACAAACTGTTTGTCAAAGCTTTCCGGGCTGGTGCCAATGCGGTAATGCTTGGCGTCCCAGAAACGGGAGGAATCCGGCGTCAACACTTCATCCATGAGGACCAGTGTGCCGTTTTCATCCAGCCCGAATTCAAACTTGGTGTCGGCAATAATCAAACCTTTTTCCTGGGCTTTTTGGGCGGCAAAGCGATATAGCTGCAAGGATGTGTCGCGAACCTGGCAGGCGAGCTCCTTGCCAATCAAATCAGCGGTTTGAGAAAAAGTGATATTTTCGTCGTGCTCGCCGACAGCTGCCTTGCTGGACGGTGTAAAAATGGGCTCGGGTAATGGTTCGGCCTGGCGCAAGCCATCCGGTAAGGCGATGCCGCAGATTCCCCCAGTGCGCTGATAGTCCTTCCAGCCACTGCCGATGAGGTAACCTCGGACAATGGCTTCGATGGGCAATGGTGTGAGTTTCTTTACCACGACCGCGCGTTTTTTCAAGTCGGCATCTGCCGCAGGAATGACTTCCTGCACGTTGATGGGCGTCAGATGGTTGGGCACCATGTTTTTGGTCTGGTCAAACCAGTGGTTGGATATCTGGGTCAACAAAGCGCCTTTTAAGGGGATGCGATCGGGCAATACCACGTCAAAGGCGCTTAAACGATCGCTGGCGACCATAAGCAGGTGTTGATCGTCGACTTGATAAACATCGCGCACCTTGCCACGATGAATCAGGGGCAAATTTATCATGTGCTGGAGCAGGCCTCGGTTTAAAATCAGGGCGCACAGTTTATGTGCCGGAAAGATATGGGGCATTGTAGCAAATATGCCAAACGCCGGTGACAATTTGCGGTCAAATGCGGCCCGTGTTAATGGCGGGCTGTTTTATTTTTTTAGTGATTCAGGATCTTTTTTATGCTTCCAATCGGTGCAATAATCGGCGCGGCGCTCGGGTTCAAAGCGGGCGGTTTTCTCGGGGCTATTTTAGGCTGGTGGCTGGGTACCCAGGTGCAAAACTGGCTGGCTGATGAGTTTGGCGCCGGTAGCCCCAAAACGCGGATTCAGGACGCTTATTTTAAGGCTTTGTTTTTGTCCTTGGGCAAACTGGCCAAGGCCGACGGGCGCGTCAGTGAAGAGGAAATTGTTCGTGCGCGGCGCATCATGCAGCGCATGAACCTATCCGAGGCGCAGAAGAAACAGGCCATTGCGCTGTTTAATCAGGGCAAACAGGCTAATTTCGATATTCGACCGGCGGTGGCGGAGTTTTCCCGTTTGGCGGCCCGAAGTTTTGCCTTGAAGCAAATGTTCGTGGAAATGTTGCTGGATGCCGCGTCGGCAGATGGAAAAATCAGCCCCGAAGAGTGGAAGATACTGTTAATGGTGGCTGAATTACTGGGGATCCCCCAGCCGATTTTTGTCATGCTGGCGCAAATGCGCGGATTCGCCTATCGGGCCGGAGGGGCCGAAGGTACGGGGCGCTCGCACCAGTACCAGAGCGGGTATGGCGCTGGGTTCCGGCCACAGCCACAACGGGAGGACCCATACCAGGTGCTGGGTGTCAAGCGTGAGGACTCCCGGGCCACCATTCGCAAGGCATACAAAAAACTGATGAGTCAGCATCACCCCGATAAACTCGTGGCTAAAGGGTTGCCGCCGGAAATGATAGAGATTGCCAAGGAAAAAACCCAGAAAATAACAGCGGCTTGGGAACAGATAGAAAGGGAACGTGGCTGGTAAGGTAAGCGGCTTCCCTTTGGCGTCCCGAAGGGCGGTAAAAGTTTTATGTGCCCCAAAAGCGTTTGACTAGCCGTTTGCCAATCCAGAAACCGGCCACCATGGGAACACCAAAAATCAGCGCTTCCTTCCAGTTAAAGAAAACCGTACCAACCAGTGGCGCCGGGCAATAGCCAGCCAGCCCCCAGCCAATGCCAAAGAGGGCTGCGCCAATGACTAGGCGCTTGTCTATGGTGGTGTTGGTGGGAATGTGAAAGCGGTTCTCAATCAGTGGCTTTGGGCGGTTGGTGGCAATTCGGTAACCCACCAGCGAGACAGCCAGAGCGCCAACGAACACCAGCCCAAGCATGGGATTGAAATGGCCACTTAAGTCAAAAAAATCCAGCGCCACTTGGGGATCGAGCATTTTTGACATGGCCAGCCCCAAACCGAACAGCGCACCGAGAACTCCGGCCCAGAGAATTTTCTTGCTTTGTGCGCTCATGGGACGATACCCAAAACATGGTGCGCCACATAGCGGGTGAGCAGGGCCACGGAAAAGAAAGTGAGCGTGGCCACCAAAGAGCGGACAGAAAAGCGGCTCAGGCCGCAAATGCCGTGGCCGGAGGTGCAGCCATTGCCCAGTGTCACGCCAATACCCACCAGCAGGCCAGCCAAGGCCAGCCAGCCTGCGGGAAAGTTGGTGCGAACCTGGATATGTCCCGGATGGGTATAGAAATAAATGGTCGCCGCCACCACCAACCCAGCCAAAAAGGCAATCCGCCAAGCGCGATCTGAACCCCATAGCGCGGCTTTCATAATGCCAGACAGGCCAGCCACGCGCCCCAATGCCAGCATCAGGCCAACGGTGCTCAGGCCAATCAAGGCGCCGCCAGCCAGGGCATAAACAATACCGCCTTGGCTCATAATGTTATTGAACTTGGCTTAACATGTAGTCGACAGCCGCTTTAACGTCTTCATCGGACAAATCAGTGCGGCCGCCTTTGGGAGGCATGACACCCACGCCATGCAGCGCACTGTTATACAGGGCTTCAACACCTTTTGCCAAGCGATCTTTCCAGGCGGCTTTTTCCAGCTTGGGGGCACCGGCTGCGCCAGTGCCGTGGCAGGCGAAGCAGGCTTGTTGAAAAACCTGTTGGCCATGCTTCAAACGTTCGCTATCTGATTGTGTTGTGGCCGCCGCTGTTTTTTCTGGCGTGCTGACAGGTGTGTCTTCCTGGTTGGTTTCAGCCGCTTGCTGGGCGCCGCCGTCGCCTTTGGCTATCATGTACTCAACCACCTTGGCGATGACTTCATTCGGTAAATCCGGACGACCGCCCTTGGGCGGCATGGCATTCAAGCCATGCAGGGCATGCTGGATTAACACATCCTTACCTTTGGCAACACGCTTTTTCCATTCATCGGAACCGGGGATGGGCGCACCGGCTGCGCCAGAGTCATGACAAGCCGCGCAGACGTTTTGATAAATGCTGGCCGGGTCGGTTTCGGCCGGTTGAGAGGGTGCTTGCGCCGGCGCTTTCGGCGGGTTGGATTCAGTGTGGACTGCTGCAACGGGCCTTAGTTTTTTCTCAATCAGAGAACGATCCAGTTTTTGTTCCTTAATAATAGCGGAATTCATAAAAGCGCCCAATAAGGCCAATAGCGCCGTCAGTACGATTAAAAAACCGATGAGGAGCGAGAAGTTGCGAAAGAAAAGGGAATCTTTGTTATTCATGGGGCGTCCTATGTTTAATTATCAGCAAGCCAAACAATACAATTCGCCAGCATTAAGGAATGATGGCCTTTGTGCCGGTGCATTATTCCCATTATAAAATGCTCACCTGTAAAATCCAAACCAAGAATATGGCATTTTGGCTGTTGGCCTCACAAAAGCCGCTGTCAACCAGTATCTTGGTGAAATCCTGGATGCGCCAGCGCCACCATATCATTGAGACATCCTTTTGCGCCATTGCGAGGGCAGGCCCTTGCTTTATGTCAGCCGCCTTTTTCGGAGGGCTAGACCATTAACGCTAATTCACGCTATTCGCTGAGCAGGGGTGGTATGGGCTTTTTAGGCTTATGATGTTTTCCGCTTCAGGCGAAGCATCCAAGAGCCGAACGCGAGTAACAGCAACGCCAACAGTGATCCAGACCATAAAGATATTGACGGTACCGGCCTGATGATTCTGCCAGTAATGACCAGATTATCCATGGCGAAAAACTCTGTGTTTGTATCGGTGCCGCCATTCAGGTTTCGCGGCATCCAACGGAGTGTGTACGTGCCGGGGTTCAATGTTGTATTGACGGTGATTGTGTCTGTGCTGCCGTTGTTAGCGCTGCTTAAGTTCAGTAATCCGCCAATATCGACAAACCCAGACCCGGAATCCAGTTGTAGTTGAACGTCATAGTCAGGATTGGTCGGGAACCCGGGGTTATGGTTGTGGTAGTGGGTGAAGGTTAGACTTTGCAGAAAAGTTTTTTCTGTAACAGTCAGGGTGAGGAAAGGGTATTCAGTGCCGAGGAATCTGGTTAAATGAACAATGGAGGAGAAAAAAGTTTCGGCAGGCCCCCCCCGCCTGTTTGTGAAGCTGAGCCCGTAATGGCGTTAATGGCCGTTGTTGGGGCGAACGAAGAAACATTGCCGGTATTGACCGGGTTTTCAAAATCCCACGAAATCAGCGTGGCTGCCATCAGTTGGGAACTGAAGAAAAAAACGCTGAGTAAGGATAATATCCGAATCATTTGACTCATAATGAGGCTCCCTTATTTTTCAGTTTCATTTGAATGGTGTGATGATTGCTAAGAACAATCAAGCACCATGTTATCACTTGAGGTCACCTCATGCCACTGCCAGTGTCAACTGGGCAAGGCCATGGTTTACGATGACAGGCACGGTTGTTTTTGGCTTGATTTAATGCTGGCAGGGAGTACAATGCGTTGCCTGCCCGAGTGACGGTCGTGGCCGATATTTTTTGGGTGGGTTGTTATGTGTCCGCCCCTTGAGACTGGTTTTTCTGGCCCTATGTATGGGGCGTAGCGATTGCAGGACGGTCTGCGTCAGGTTTTTGGGAGTATTCCCAAAAAATCGAATAAAAGTGTTGACACATTCGATTTATTTGATATAATGGCTCCGTTGTTGAGGGGAAGGCCCTTAGTGACATGGTTCCG
>JALSHI010000022.1 GCA_026982315.1 Lysobacterales bacterium | reverse complement strand
GCCCCACCTCGTGAATAATGACGGAAATAAGCCCGTATTTACTGTGTTTCCAGGGTCTTTTTTCACCCGCGCTGCCATAATAGGTGCCATCTTCTTCTGGCCGCGGTGCGTTAAAGGAAATCATGGGGTATTCCATGCCGCCCACTGGACCATTGACTGACTGGGCCACAGGCCAGGGATAATCAAAGGTGTATTGTGAATAGACTTTCATGGTGTGGATGATGGCGGGCGTGGAGTACTGGCTCCATAATGGCTCGGCTTCATTGGGGTAAAAGCTCATGGCCAGCACCGTATTGTCCCCTTGCTTGTGTCCCTGGGCATCCCAGATAAACTTGCGAGAGGCGGCCCAGGCGAAGTCGCGCACATTCTTCGCCTTAAACATCCAGGTTTTTGTGCCCTTAGGGCGGGACTTTTCGTTGGCTTTGGCCTCCTTGGGGGTAATGATGAACACCGGTTTTTGGGCGCTTTTGGCTTTTTCCAGGCGTTGCTGTTGCTTTTTGCTAAGCACTTCGCCGGGATTTTGTAATACCCCGGTGGCGGCGACCACGTGATCTTCGGGGACAGTGATATTCACCACAAAATCGCCCATTTCGAGGGTGAACTCACCACTGCCGAGAAAAGGCTTGTTTTGCCAGCCGGTAACATCTGTATAGGCGGCCATGCGCGGATACCAGCGGGATATTTCGAAAATGCAATTGCCATCGGACTCAAAGCATTCATAACCGCCGCGGGCGCGCACGCGGGTGGCGTCCAGCTCGTTATACCACCAGTCAATGCTGAAACGGGTTGACTCGCCAGGCTTGAGTGGCCGGGGCAGGTCAATACGCATCATGGTGCCATTAATGGTGTGCTTTAGTGGTTGTCCTTCTTCGTCCTTTACCGCGGTTATGTGATAGCCTCCCTTATGCTTTTCCAGTGCTAACAGCGCGGTGAGCGCACTATAGGGAAACTTGTCAAAGTTTGGCGCCGTTTGGGCAAGCAACCCGCGTGAGTTTTTTGCATAACGGTTCTGATCCAGCTGCACCCACAGGTAGTTGAGGGTGTCAGGGGAGTGATTGTGGTAGGTAATCAGTTCCGAGCCGGTAATGCGTTTGTTTTTTTCATCCAGGGAGACATCAATAACATAGTCGGCACGCTGCTGCCAATAAGCGTGTGCCGGTGCGCCGCTGGCGGTGCGTTGTTCATTAGGGGTAGGGAGCAGCGCATCCAGTTGACGGAACTTGTCCTGCCAAGCAGAAGCGTTGGCACAGGCCAACCCGGAATAGAAGCAGCATGGTAAAAGCAGGTGGCGAAAAGTGTTTAGCATGATTTTCCTGGCGGGTAACAATACATGAGGCCGGTATCCGACTTTGGTTTGTCGGGGGTTGTCGGATTCGGGCTTGTGCTATGATAAAACGCTTTGTGCCGCAGGCCAAAGAATTTTCGGCCCCAGGGCGCTATTTCTGTTGATTATTAAAACAGGGGACGCTGAGCCATGAGCCACACCAATCCAGCCTCACGTATTGTCACTGATGAATTATGGGGCCACCCTAAAGGTTTGTATGTGTGTTTCTTTACCGAAATGTGGGAGCGTTTTTCCTTCTACGGGATGAAATTCCTGCTGGTGCTGTATCTGACCAAGTATCACTTGTTTTCCGACGCCGCCGGCCTGGATGTTCTGGGCGCTTACGCTGGCCTGGTGTATGCTTTGCCAGTGATTGGTGGCATGCTTGCCGATCGATACCTGGGGGCCAGAAAGGCCGTGTTATTTGGTGGTATTTTGCTGGTTTTCGGGCATTTGCTGATGGCTGTGGAAGGCGACCAGGCCCGCATGGTCAATCAACTGGTGGTGCGGGACACCTTTGCCCTGAATGTGTTTTACCTGGCCCTGGCGCTGATTATTGTCGGCGTGGGGTTTCTCAAACCCAACATATCCACCATTGTTGGCAAGCTGTATCCGGAAAACGATCCCCGCCGGGATTCTGGCTTTACGATTTTTTATATGGGTATCAATCTGGGTTCTTTTCTGGCCACGCTGATTTGTGGTTATCTGGGCGAAACCTATGGCTGGAAGTATGGCTTTGGCGCAGCCGGTATTGGCATGCTGTTGGGCTTGGTGACTTTTCTGTATGGGCAGCGTTATCTGGGGCATTATGCCGACCCGCCAAACCCCGAATTGCTGCGTGAGAAAGTTCTGGGCATTATTTCCCGGGAATGGGCCATTTATCTGGGGGCTGTGCTGACGTTACCGGTGATGTGGTATCTGGTTCAGCGCGAGCACTGGGTGCACAATACCCAGTGGGGCCTGCTGGCCATGGCTGTGGGCGGAATGATGTTTTACGCTTTTATGAAAACAGACAAAATTCACCGTGACCGCTTGATTGTGTTGATGGTCTTGATTCTGTTTTCCATTATTTTCTGGGCCTTGTTTGAGCAGGCCGGGGCCAGCATGACTTTATTTGCTGACAGGGTCTTGAATCGCGCCGTTTTTGGTTTTGAAGTCAAGGCCTCCATGTTCGGTTCATTGAATGCCTTTTTTATTATTTTGCTGGCTCCTGTTTTTGCCTGGCTATGGGTGTGGCTGGCCAAACGCAACATGGAGCCCAGTACACCGGCCAAGTTTGCCCTGGGTCTGATTCAGGCCGGCTTGGGTTTTGGTGCCCTGGTTCTGGGCATTTCCATGCCGGAGCATACCGGTAAAGTGGCTGCCATTTGGCTGGTGCTGGCCTATTTGCTGCATACCACCGGCGAACTGTCCCTGTCCCCGGTAGGTTTGTCTGCAGTCACCAAACTGTCACCCCCGCAAATTGTCGGGTTTTCCATGGGCACCTGGTTTTTGGCCACGGCGCTTTCAGAAACCCTGGCCACTCGTTTGTCGAAACTGGCCGCAGTGGATGCTTCTGCCACCGGTGCGGTGTTGAGTGTTGCTGACCAGGCCGCCAAGTACGCGGAACTGTTTGATTTTCTCTTTAAACTGGGCGTTGGCTCGGGTATTGTTTTATTGCTGCTCACACCGGTTTTGAAGAAATTGTCGCATGGAATTCACTAGATTGCCTGGTGCCCTGGTTGGGCGGGCTGGAATAAAATTTGAAGAATCATGTGTTGGATAAGCGCGTTTAATTTTTGTTCACTGTCAACGGAGTCAGGAGGCTTGAATAGATGACAAACAGTACAACGGCGTTACGCCATGGTATTCCTCCGGTGGAGGTGATGCACCACCCGGCTGGCCTGTTTATCTTGTTTTTTACCGAAATGTGGGAACGCTTCAGCTATTACGGCATGCGCGCCCTGCTGGTGTTGTTTCTGGTGAGCGATCTGGCGGCCAATGGCTGGGGCTGGCCGCGCGAAGAAGCATTAAGCCTGTATGGAACCTACACAGGTCTGGTGTATTTGACGCCCATTTTAGGCGGGTATCTGGCCGATCGTTTGCTGGGCTTTCGTCTGGCCGTGATTATCGGCGCTTTGCTGATGACCCTTGGGCATGCCTCCATGGCCATGGAAACCGAGTTTTTTTTCTACACCGGTTTGGGGTTGCTGATTGCCGGTAACGGCCTGTTCAAACCCAATATTTCGTCCATTGTTGGTGGCTTGTACTCCAAAGGCAGTGAACACAAAGATGGCGCCTATACGATTTTCTACATGGGTATTAACGCCGGGGCCTTTTTGGGCATTTTGCTGTGTGGCTATGTGGGTGAAACCGTTGGCTGGCACTATGGGTTTGGTTTGGCCGGTATTTTTATGTTTCTGGGCATGTTACAGTTTTTGTTTGCCCAGAAAATGTTTGGCGACGTTGGCACCAAGCCTTCCGGCCAGTCGCGCCCGGAAACACCCGAAGACCCGGCAGTGGAAGAAGAAAACCCGCAAGTGGTGCGCGATCGTTTGATTGTTATCGGCGTGCTGGCGTTTTTCACCATCTTTTTCTGGATGGCTTTCGAGCAAGCCGGCGGCTCCATGACCATTTTTGCCAAGGACTATACCCAGCGGGTGTTGACAGGAGAGGCGGCCAGCTGGTTTGTGTGGGTCAATACTGCCTTAACCTTGGGCCCGATCGTCATCATTACCTATGTGTTGTTTTTGCTGTTTCGGGCCACTTTCCGCTACATTCCCCTGAGCAACCTGATTTTGGCCGGTGCCTTTGCCCTGATTTGGCTCATTGCCTTGTGGATGGTCTATAACCAGTTGACATCAACAGCCTATGAAGTTGGCTACCAGAAGGACGGAGCTGAAGTCGTGACCAAGGTGAGAGTCAGCAATCCGGACTTGCAAGCCGGCCAAACGCTGCATCTGTTAAAGTTGAGTGATGACAAGTTTCGTGTTGTGGCCGATGCCGATGTGCCCAAGTTTGACCACTTGATTGAGGCCCGGGTTAAAGCCCGGATGGCCGGTGAAGTGGAAGTGGCCGCTTCCTGGTTCGGGATTCTCAACTCCTTTTTTATCATTGCTTTTGCGCCCTTGTTTTCCCGCATCTGGGAAAGCCGGTTTAACCCTTCTGCGCCGGTCAAGTTTGCGTTGGGACTGTTCTTGCTGGGCGCGGGTTTTGCCGTTTTGGCCTATGGGGCGTCCACCATCCCCAAAGGCGCGGCCACCGCATCGGTGAGCCTGTGGTTTTTGGTGGTGGCTTATTGGTTCCATACCATGGGAGAGCTGTCACTGTCTCCGGTGGGTTTGTCCTATGTCAGTAAGCTATCACCATCGCGATTGGTCGGCCTGATGTTCGGCATCTGGTTTTTATCGAGTGCCGTGGCCAATAAGCTGGCAGGCATGACAGGCAGTCTGATTGACAGCATTTCGGCGCAGTATGGCTTGAGCGCATTCTTTTTGATTTTTACCGTTTTGCCGGTGGCGGCGGGGTTGATAATGCTGGCTTTGACACCATTTTTGAAAAAACGCATGCATGGTATTCATTAAGAAAGCATCACTCTTATGCCCATTTACCGTTATCAGGCAATAGAACAATCCGCCGGTTGCAAACAGTGCGCCGGCGGATTTGAGCGCATGCAAAAAATGGCTGAGGCGCCATTAAGGCATTGTCCCGGTTGCGACGCCGAGGTCTGCAAAGTCATCGCAGCTCCCAATGTGGTGGCTGGCAAGGCCCATTTGACCAACCCCAACCACATCGAAAAACATGGGTTTACCCAGTATCGCAAGGTGGGCAAGGGCGTCTATGAAAAGACCGCCGGCAAGGGGCCGGATTATATTTCCGGTGACTAGCCGGTTTGTATTTCCCAATCAGCAAAGGTGAAAACGCCATGAGCCTGTCTGTTCGCGTGATTACGGTGAGCGATACCCGTACTGAAGAGACCGATGTATCCGGCGCTTATTTGCGGGATGCCGCCACGGAAGCCGGTCATACGGTATTGGACAAAAGCTTGGTAAAGGACGATGTTTACCAGATTCGCAAATTACTCAGTGCGGCGATTGCAGATCCACAGACCGATGTGGTTTTGCTCACAGGCGGCACCGGCTTTTCCGGCCGGGACTCCACGCCGGAGGCGGTACGCCCCCTGCTGGACAAGGAAATAGACGGTTTTGGTGAGTTATTTCGGCAGATATCCTACGACGAAATCGGCTCTTCCACCATTCAGTCCCGGGCTTTGGCTGGGCTGGCCAATAACACTCTGATTTTTTGTTTGCCGGGGTCCACCGGCGCCTGCCGCACGGCCTGGACACGGATTTTGTCCGAACAACTGGACGCGTCCCACAAGCCATGTAATTTTGTCACTGTCCTCAAAGGCCGCCAACAACACCAGTAATCGCCCTCAAAGGCATGTTTTTTGCAAAGGCCGGTCTGTCAATCGTGCGCGTTTGGCGGTATCATGTGCGGTTTTCCAAGGCAATATCAGGACGACAAAATCATGCGCAGCGATTTATGCGGACAGGTGACAGAAGCGAAACTTGGCGACACCGTGGAGTTGTGCGGCTGGGTGGACAAGCGCCGCGATCATGGCGGTGTTATCTTTATTGACTTGCGTGACCACAGCGGCATAGTGCAGGTGGTGGTTGAACCGGATAACCAGGCCGCCTTTGAAATCGCCGACAAGGCCCGCTATGAGTATTGCCTGCGGGTTCGAGGTACGGTACGGCCGCGGCCTGAGGGGCAGGTCAATGAACGCCTGACCACCGGGCGTATTGAAGTGGTGGTGGATGAATACGAAGTCCTTAATCCGTCCAAGCCACTGCCTTTTATGCTGGACGAGGCGGTGGGCGAGGCGGCGCGATTAAAGCATCGTTACCTTGATTTGCGTCGTCCAGCCATGCAGCACAATATTCGTTTGCGCTCCCGCCTGACCCGTGCCTTGCGAAACCATCTGGACAATCAGGATTTTCTTGATATTGAAACGCCGGTGCTCACCAAGGCCACACCTGAGGGCGCCCGTGACTTTCTGGTGCCAGCCAGGGTGCATCCGGGCAAGTTTTATGCCTTGCCGCAATCGCCCCAGCTGTTCAAGCAGTTGCTGATGATGTCGGGAATGGATCGCTACTATCAAATCGCGCGTTGTTTCCGTGATGAAGATTTGCGTGCAGACCGCCAGCCGGAGTTTACCCAGCTGGATATCGAGATGGCGTTTGTGGATCAGGAAGACGTGCTGGCAATGGCTGAAAACCTGATTCGCGATGCCTTTGACCGAGTGCTGGGCGTGGCCTTGCCCAACCCGTTTCCCCGCATGACTTATGCAGAAGCCATGCGGCGCTATGGCTCGGACAAGCCGGATTTACGCAACCCGCTGGAGCTGGTGGATATTGCCGATGCGGTCAAAGGCTGCGAGTTCAAAGTGTTTGCCCTGCCTGCGGCAGACCCCAATGGCCGCGTGGTGGCGCTAAAAGTCCCTAAAGGCGGAGAAAAGCTGACCCGCAAACAGATCGATGACTACGGCCCCTATGTGGCCCGCTATGGCGCCCGCGGTCTGGCCTGGATAAAAGTTAATGACAAAAGCCAGGGTCGGGACGGTCTGCAGTCCCCCATTGTCAAGTTTCTGGATGATGACGCTCTGGCCGCCATTCTGGTAGCCACCGGTGCGGAGAATGGCGACCTGATTTTCTTTGGCGCCGGCGAGGCCGCCACAGTAAGCCAGTACATGGGCGCTTTGCGGCTGAAACTGGGCGAAGATCTGAGCCTGCTGGAAGGGGACTGGAAGCCCCTGTGGGTGGTGGACTTTCCCATGTTTGAATACAACCCGGACGAAAAACGCTGGGATGCCTTGCACCACCCGTTTACCGCACCGGCGGTGGATGTTGAGCATTTGCGGCAAGCGCCGGGAGAAGCCATTTCCAAAGGCTATGACATGGTCATGAATGGCGTGGAATTGGGCGGCGGCTCCATTCGTATTCATGAGCCGGCCATGCAGCGTGCTGTCTTTGATTTACTGGGCATTTCGCCGCAGGAAGCCGAGCAAAAATTCGGATTTTTGCTGGAAGCGCTGGAATACGGCGCCCCGCCGCATGGGGGCATTGCCTTTGGCCTGGATCGTCTGGCGGCCATGATGTGCGGCGTGGACTCGATTCGGGAAGTCATCGCCTTTCCCAAAACCGCCAGCGCCGCCTGTCCGCTGACCGAGGCACCTTCTGCTATCGATGAACAACAGCTGGCCGAGGTGCATGTGCAACCGGTATTGCCAGAAAGCGGTGAAACGGATGGCTAGCCAGCCTCAGGAAGCCGTGGTTTTGGTCCATGGCCTGTGGATGCACCCATGGACCATGCGGGCGTTGGCGCATGCCTTGGAAAACGCCGGTTACCATGTCTACTTTTTTGGTTATCCCACCGTCCGCCGCGATCTTGACAGCGTCACTCGTCAACTGGCAGCCTTTGTCAATTCGCGCCCGGAGTCGGTGGTGCATCTGGTGGCGCACAGCATGGGCGGCATTCTTAGCCTGCGGGCTTTGAAGGATATCCGCAAGCCTGGGCGGCTGGTGATGTTGGGATCGCCCATTGCCGGCTCCCAGGTGGCGCATCGCCTGCAAAAACTGGGTGTGCATCGCTGGCTTCTGGGCCATGCCACAGGGCCTCTCACACAAGGTGCCGCGGATAAGGCACCTTCACGGGAAACCGGTATGATCGCCGGGGTTTGGCCCTGGGGCATTGGCAAGCTGGTAAACCGTTTTTCAGGCCCTAATGACGGCACGGTGGGCCTGGATGAAACCCGGGCTGACTGGTTGCAGCACCACATCACGGTCAACACCAATCATTTGGGATTGCTGAAAAACCGCGAAGTGCAAAAAAAAGTGCTGTATTTTTTGCAGCATGGGCGTTTTTCTGGCGAAAATCCGGAAGCGCCACCTGCAGGTATGGCAGATTAAGCAAGTTCCGTTTTTGCCGCCTGAGCACGTATTTACGATGCTGGCTCGCTGCCTGGCTGGGCGGTTGCCTGGTTTTTTTGCTCCTGGAGCTTGAGCAAAGCCGGGTCCAGTATTCGGAAGGCACTGGATTCACCATTTTTTTCTGCCTGCTTTAACCAGGTTTGCAGGACCTTTTCTTGATTACTTTCAAAACGCTGATTCATTTCCCGAACAGCAAGCTGTTGCTGGTAGAGGCGATTTAGCATGGCCTTGTCGGGTAACCGTGTGGCACCGTAAAACAGGCTGTGGATGGTGTCATCGAAGAGTAACCGGTCAGGAATAAATGTGTTGGCCATGGCTTGCACCAGGCGGCGGTAAAGATGGTATTTATCGGCAGTTTCGCGCAACGCTTGTTGCGCCTCGGTATGCGGTTCCTGCAAACCCAGCAGTAAACGGTAGAGGGTTTTTTGTAGCCGGCTGGTGTGCTCAATAAATTTTTCTTCCACGTGCAGTTTGACGTCGTCCAAGGTGTCACTGGCCAGTATTTTTACGCGTAAATCGTCAGCCAGACGGTCGCGCCACTCCTCGCCTTTTATCCAGTTGTGGGTGACGATGGCATCCGGATTGGCTCTGGCTGCAGTCAAAAAAGTCAGCCGGTTGGGCAGCAGACCATGAGTGCCTTCGGGCAACTGGGTAATGATCTGCTCTCCCAAAATGGGCAACGGGCAAGCCAGCTGCAAGACATTTTCATCGTTGCGGCCAAACAGGTAATGGTATTTTTTCAGAGACTGGATACGGCGGGAAAAAACCAGCGTGTCGTTATAATACCCTTTCAGGCTCATGGCCAAATGCCCATAATAGTTGGCCACAGCGGGATTGCTCAGGTGGGAAGGGCCTACGGTTCGGCCTTCCCAGCCCACATCGTCATAGCACAAGCGAACCTCGCCCAGTCTAAGCTGGTCGGCCAGGAGCAAATGGTTGGGAAACAGCGCCAGCAAGGCGCGGCTGGGCTCCAGTTGACTGTGAACGCCACAGGTTTTTGCCGGGTCGCAAGGGCCGATGCGGAGTGTTTCCGGGCGATAGTGGGAAGCTTGTTGAACCGACCCAAGCAAATCAATATCGCTGCCGGGTTTAAGGTTCCTTTGGCGATACTCATCAGCCACAGCAGTGATGTGCTGTTTGACCCGCTGCCACTGGGCCACCACTTGTGTCAGCCGGCGGGCCAGGGTGTCATGCACCGGCTGCCGCAGGCAGGAAAAACCATTTTGCAACGAGAAACCGGCTCGCAGTGGCCCTTGAAGAAAGCGCACAGGGCGGTATTTTTGCAAATACTGAGGCCAGCGGTCATTGAACCAGATAAGGCTTTCTGTGCCCAACAGCCACTCAAAAGGGTTGGCTTTACGGTTTGCGTCTGTCAGGCACCCCTCGCGGGATTCCATGGCGTAGAGGGTGTTGATAATTTGCCAGGGAGGCAGCTCCAGCACCCGCGCCAGGGCTTCATCGTCTTCTGGCGCATTCAGACTGCCGGCCAATTCATCAGTTGTGGACAGCGTGCCAGCCCAGTGAGAGAGGTCTTCCACGCAACCGGTGTACTGGCGTTGTTCAATGGGCTCATCAGGCAGCGGCCTTGTTTCTTCGCTCAAATTCAGACAGACATCCAATTGTTGTTGTAACAGGCGGCGAAAAGGCTGGGACAGATAGGCGGCCAGGTTGGGCATGGAGAAAAAAATGGCTGCCATTTTTTCGGGTACGCCTGTGGCGGCAGTTGTAGAAACGGCAGTGCCTTTTAATGACCGAAAGCTTTGTTCCAGCAATTCTGGCAATCGTTCGTCCACCATTCGAACCGCGTCGTGGTGGGCCACAAACCAGGTATCATTGCTTTCTGCCAGCGCCAGAAACACATATGGTTGAGACTGCAGCCAGTCGTCCAGATAGGTGTGGGCGATATTGAAAGCCTCCAGCCAGTTCAAGGCGGCGGACAGGATTTGCTGGCGGTCCTTGTTGAGGGTGAGCTGGATGAGTTTTTTCAGCAACGCCTGCTGCATAAAGGACATTTGTTTTTGGCTGCGGTTGATCTGCAGGGCCAAGGCGGCCAGTTGTTGTGGCTGGCGGGGCGATTCAATCCAGCGCATTAACGCCTGCCAGTGTGAAGTCCGGAGTGAAGGTGGTAGCGGCTTTGGATCAAGAATCTGACCAAAAACCGCCTGCCAGTCTACATGAGGACGCTGTTTCATGGCCATCAGAAGACGGCTCCAAATGGCAGGCAGTTGCAAATAAACCGCGAGGTCATCCTCGCTGTTTAGCAGGGCTTTCAGGGGCATATAACGGGGATCCATCGGCAACAGGACACGCTGCCATACATCAGCCGTCATGCCATGGGTGCTGGTGGATAACACCCATCCGGCCAGGGCATGGGTATCAATTCCCCTCACGGGCTGACGGCGCCTTTTTTCGGCTTCTGCGCTGACACTTTCTGCGGCGTTGCGCCAGAGGAAAGCCGCTTGCTGCTCATCCACAAAGGAGTCCAGAATTTTTTCGGCCGCCTGGGTGAGTATCACCGAGCCATGCAAACCATACTGTGCGCGCAAGGCATGGGCCACCTGTAAGCCGGTGGCACTCACAATCTGCGGAGAGCTGTTTTTGTCCGCTGGTGCTGCCGAGGCAAAAGCGGGCAGCATTAACCCCAGCAAGAAGCACCACGTGCCAGTCCTAAATTGCGACATGGAAACCTTGAGATAAAAAAATGATTATACACAATTGCCAGCGGACTCAGACTGGCCAAATGGCTTTTGAGACGAGCGTATAAACAAAAAGCCCGGCTTCTGGCCGGGCTTTTTGTGACAGGAAAACAATGGTTAGAAGTTTTTCCTGACTTGAATGCCAATGGTGCGTGGCTGGTTGGTCAAATAGCCCACGCGAGCCAGTGTGCCGCGTTCCTGATCCAGTGCCAGGCGGGCTTCTTCGTCGGTGAGGTTATTGATATACAAGGCCACATCCCAGTCATTTTTGCGGAAGCCCAGCCGGGTGTTGACCAGGGTGTATGAAGGCAGCTCCGGATCAAAGGTAAAGGTGGTCTGGCTGGGGTCGCCCAGCGGATATACTGTTAAATCCACTGTGCCAAAGCCTTCAGCCTGATCGCCAATCTGGGTGTAGCGGGAGCCCACGTAACTGATGGTGCCGCTGAAATAGCCATCCCATCCATTGTCCATGGGCCAGAAATACACGCCATTGGCGGAAAACTGCATCTTGGGAACCGTGGGCAGACGGTTGCCTTCTTTAATACCAGCCAAAACCCGGGTATTGCCGTCAGCATCGGTGGATGTGACAGTGGAGTCGAGTTCGGCATTGATATAGCTGCCGGAAAAACTGAGCTCCAGATTGTCAGTGGGGTTGAAGCTGGCATCAAACTCAATACCGGCGCTGTGCGCTTCAGGCACGTTGAAGATAACCCGGGAAGAGCAGGTTCCGGCTGTCAAAGTGGCTTGCAGGTCGGAAATGTCCATGTAGAAGGCCGCTACATTAATGTGCCCGGACACGTTACTGAGAATTTTCTTCAGGCCCACTTCATAGTTGATGACGGTTTCATCATCAAAACTGTCTCGGCCGCCAAAGGTGGCCAAGTCTTCCGGAGAACACAGAGGTTCATTCAAGGGGTCATTGATGCCACCCAGGCGGAAGCCTTTGGAAATCTGTGCCGTAAAGGTGGTGGTTTCATCCTTGGCGTAGCTGGCCATGATGCGGGGCGAAAAACCGTCGGCAGACGTGGTGGCTGGCACATCAATGGACTGGTCGGCAAAAATGCCATCGAAAAACAGGGTGCGATCTTCGGTGTAATCGTAGTAACGCAAGCCGCCGGTCAGGGTCAGCTCATCGGTGACCAGATAAGAAGCCTCGCCAAACAGAGCGAACTGCTCCAGCTTGTAGGGGATGTCGGAATAAAACAGCACATCCCGAGGCGCCAGTGGGCCAGCAGTGGGGATGCCGGTGGCGTCCTCAAAGCCGCGCACCAGCAACTCCTGTCCATAACGGCGGTGGGCATCGGAATAAAAACCGCCAGCCACCCAGTTCAGAGGGCCGTCACTGTTGGAGGCGAAGCGCAATTCCTGGGTAAACACACGGGCTTTGGTACGGTCATACAGAGGCGCATCCAGGGTGTAGATTTCCGGTGGCAAGCCAATGTTGCCGCCGGTAATGGAAGCGGTCAACTGAGTGGCGTCTCGCAACACCAGAATTTTGCGCTTGGTGTAGGAGGTGACCGATGTCATGGTGACGTTGTCCATGTCATATTCCATGGTGACGTCGAACAATTTAAAGTCATCGGTGAATTTTTCTTGCAATTGGGTGTATTGCTGCCGCGAGCCCAGCTGCACCGGCGGGCGCGTGGTGGTAAACGGGTTGGCCAGAATGTTGTAAATATCCACGCGGTTAAACCCGTTGACATCCACTTTTTGAAACACATAACGAGGGACAATGGAAAACACCTCATTGGGTTGCCACTTCCAGGCGATGCGACCGCCACGGCGATAGCCGTCATTTACGTCTTCTTTGATGCCGTTGGGCTGGACAGCATCAATAAAGCCGGGATATTCCTTGTCGTAAAGCACCACGCGCAAGGCAGAGTTTTCGCTGGTGGGGGCGTTATACATACCTTTAATGTCACCACCGATGCCGCCGTCAGTGACGGTTTCCAGAGAGCCCTGGATGGCGCCTTCGATTTCGCCCAGTTTGGGCTGGTTGGTGATATAGCGAACGGTGCCGGATAAGGAGCCTGCGCCAAACAAGGTGCCTTGCGGGCCGCGCAGCACCTCGACACGCTGGCTGTCAAACAGGTCGAGGTCCGGCGTGAACAGGGACAGGGAAATGGGCGTTTCGTCCAAATAGACGCCCACTTGTTCCTTGACGCCGGGCTGATCGCGCACAATTTGGCCGGCGGAAACACCACGAATGGCCACTTGCGATTGTCCAGGCCCCAGATTTTGAACGGTGAAACCGGCCACCATCAGGGAAACATCTTCTATACTGTCAACGCCCCGATTGCGCAACTCTTCTTCAGTGAGGGCCATGACTGAGAAGGCAATGTCCTGAATGGATTGCTCGCGCTTAGTGGCTGTGACCACAACCTGGCCCAGGTCATAGCTCTCGGTATCTTTTTTGTCTTTGTTGTCTTGAGCCAGAGCCAGGCCAGCAAAGCTGCTCAAGCCCATGGCCAGCGCCATGGCTGATATCAGTGTTTTTTGTTTCATGTCTCCTCCGCGTTTTAATCGTTGTTATGGTGGCGGTGCCGCTGGAATGACGACTTTGCCGCCCGGGAAATGTGGCTGGAAAAAGTCTTTCCTGGGTGTGAGGCTACCAAAGGCGCAGGTATTATTCAATAGATAAAAGCAGCCCCTTGTCTCCACGGGAGATTATTGTTCATACCAACGATAAAAGCCGCCATGTGGCGGCTTTTATCATCAATTGGTGTAATGGCTAGTTTTTTGGCGGCGTTTGCAGAACCTGTTCAAGGTTGTTTCTTTGCCAGTTGACCTGCTGGCCATTGGCGTCGACGCTGGTGCTCATGTTTTCAATTTCGCCACTGGTGGTTGAGTCAAACCGCATGCGCAAGTTGCCGGCGCCGGTGGCCTGCAAAGGCACCCATGGACAATGGGGGCAGTGTACCCGGAAACGATTCAGTGTGACTTCAATCGGGTTGGCGACGGTGGTGGTGACGCCTTGCAGCCAATAGGGTTGCCCGGCGTCATCGTAAAGATAGTGAGTAAAAACGGTTGCGTCGCCCTGGGTTTCTATGCTGGTGCCCCAACCGGATTCGGCCGGGTTCCACCAGATGCCAGTGTATTGCGCCGGAGGCGGTGTGTTGGAGACGATTTGCCGCTGGATCTTTTCGGCGCTGAAATTGCCATCAATGGTGCGCGTTTGAATGGCATGTGTGGCGTCAATAAACGTGGTTAGCGCCTCACCCGCCACGCGATTGATCTGGGCGGACGTGTCGGTGACAAACCCGGCCGGATAGGACTTGTGGATCAATGTCGTGCGGGCCTGACCGTTTTGCAAAGCCCCCAGGGTGGTGATATACCACACGGGGTCATGCGCTGCGTTTGCGGTGTATTCCAGGAAAACCAGTTTACCGGAAAATTGGTGCATGTCATTGCCGTTGCCACTGCGTCTGGGGTTCCACCACAGCCCGGTGTCAAATTCAAACGGCGTGCCATCATTGGCGTTGCAGGTGTTGGCCACGTTGCAAACGCCATTGTTACCCAAGGTAGTGGAAAGCAGAGGCGCTGCCGTGCCGGTATTAAAACCTTCATCGAAAACGGTGGCTTCATGGGCAATGGCGAAATTGGCGCCACAAACAGCATCGTAGGCTGTGCTGAATATCAGTTCAGTGCTGTTTTGTGCGCCTGCTGGCATATTGCCAAGGGCCACGGCGGGTGTTTCCAGAAACAACTTGTCCGTCAACAGGGCCCCGGGCTTGTTGTCCTTGTAGTAGGCGCACACGGCTTGTCCGGCGGTGATGCTGCCGACACCATTGCAGGACCAGTTCAGGGCGTCGGTGGCGCCGGGGTTGAGCAGGCCCACAGAGGCATTGTCAGTGCCGTTGGTGGCGTACTGGAATACCCACTGACCAGTGGCCGGGTACAAAATGGCCTGAAACTTCATGGAGAGATTGGGGTTGGCATAGCTGGCCACATCGTTCCACTGGAAAACGTCACAGGCGGTGCCACCGGTTTCCGCGGGCCGCGGGCAAGAGTTGAAATGCTGGTACCAGGCGCCGCCATTGACGATTAAATCATCGTGCATGGGCAAAATACGGCCCTGGTTGCCGCCCCGGTTAGGGGCTTGAGGCAAGGGACAGTCGTTGTCGTAATCACTGCCGTCTTCACGGTCGTCCAGCGACAGGTAGCCATTGCTGGACATAACGACCTGGTTATAGGTCTGGCCATAGAAATTAAAGGGCACAGGCAGGTTGATGGCCACGGTTGCGCCATCGTCCTCGGCGGGGATGGTGTCATTGGGGTTGGGGTCAATAAAGGCCAGGGAAGTGCCGGTGCCGCTGATGTCGACAAAGTTATAACTACAACTGGCCATGGCGTTGCCAAAGCCGTCCGTATCAGTGAAAGTGGTCGAAAACGCTTGTTTGGCAAACACCGCCCAGGCGTCCGTGGCGCTTACCGACCCGTTGTTTTTCAGGGTGACTGGCAGTTTCCAGCGCTCACCCGGGTCAATGACATTGTCGTTATTGCCACACACTTGCTCCAGCGCGCCAGTGCTGCTGATGGCAATGACCGGCGCCTGGACCACAATGGCCTGGGTGGCGGTTGCCTGGCAGCCGCTGCTGTCAGTGACAGTGAGAGTCACATTGCCGGTGTAGGCTTGTTGAAAACGGGTTTGTGTGTTATCGCCGGTGGCGTCAGTCAGGCCATCGCCATTGAGATCCCAATGGAAAATATAGCCGCCGGCGCCGCCTGTGGCACTGGCGCTCAAGGCAATGGTTTCATCAACGTTATAGAGGCCCGAGCCGATATTCATGCTCACCGCAGGCGGGGTGCATGCGCCTTGACCTTGCAGGGTTTGAGCGCCGGTGTTGATCGGGTCCAGCCAGTCCTTGAGCCGCGTTTGGGGGGTGGTGCCATTATCCCAGGAAACACTGAAACGGCCGTACCAGTCCGGATCGTCATTGCCACAGGCGGCCAGGCCGCCATGGAGTTGGCCCACCAGCAGTTGTTCGCTGGTCCATAAGCCCGAGCCTGATGAGCCGCCCTCTGTGGTGCCCAGGTCCCAGTCAGCCACGCGCAAATGGCTGGCATTGCCGGTCACAGACTGTGAGTAGCCGGTAATGCTCAAAGGGTCGTTTTCGAAGCTGATGCGCTTGGCATGACCAGCCGGGTGATGGATGGCCACAGCTGAGCTGGGAGCCTGGTCTCGCCGGTCCCAGCCGGTATAAAACACATCGTAGCTTTGGGGTGGTGCGGTATCCAGGCGCAACAAGGCAAAATCGCTGGTGGCATTGCTGGCGATAAAGGTGGCGCCGCTTTGGGTGTCATTGAAGCCGGAGGTGGAAATGGGTGTGCCGCTGCTGGCCGAGCCTGGCGCCCGGCAGGTGGGGCTTTCATAATTCCACCACAGGTTGATGGATGCGGCATTGCTGGCATTAAAGCCGCAATGGTCAGCAGTCAGAAAAAAAGGGGTGCCATCGCTGCTGGTGTTGTTGATCAGTTGGCCGGTACACAGGAATTGCCCACTGCGCACATAGCGGGCAACGGATTTAATAGGATTTTGCCAGCCGTCGCCTTCGGGGCAGGCCACATCCACGTTACAGCTGCCGCTTTTGTTCAGGCCGCCGGTGTTTTCTTCCCAAAACTTTTTGTAGCCACGGGTGATATGCGCCAGGGTAAACTGTACAAAAGGGCGCATTTTTTCTGGCACTCTCAGGCGCACAGTCAGAGCTTTGCCGATGACCGGCCCGGGCCATAGCTGCTTGTGCGGACGGTTGTTGGCATCGGTATAGGGGCCTTTGACGCGAGCGCCTTTTTGATCCAGAATTTCCAGACGGGCGCCGTGGGGTAAAAACAAGTTTTCAAAGCCCAGATCAATACTGGTGGCATTCTCTGTATCGAGATGAAACAGCCATTGCCAGCCACCATCGGGCAGCTGTTCCCAGTGTCCTGCGGAGGCTTTGTTGCCGGTTAGTTGAACCGGTTCAAATTTCGAGGTGACAGCATAGCGCAAGGGCTGGCCCTGCATTTGTTTGTCCAGGTCTTCGGCCAGGGCTTTTTGCACATCCACCGCCGGTAAATGCAGGTCAAAATGCGCCTCGTGAGCGGGTGCTTTGGCGAAGCCGCCTTGCAACAACAAACAACCGGCCAGTAAAGCGGCGACTTTCCAGAAGGTAAGGGGCGTGTGTGTTTTCATCGTTTATATCCTTGAATCTATGCGGCCACCATAACGAATGATTAGTCAGTGACGGGGTTATTTTTCTTTCATCATCAGGGCATGTATACCATTTTTTTGCAAACGGCGCTTGATGCTGTCGGCTTTTCGGGCGCTGTTAAAAGGCCCCAGTCTAACGCGATGCCAGCGCGTGTGGTTGACTTGTAATGTCTGGATATGGGCCATTTGACCCAGTAAAGCCAGTTGGGCTTTCAGGCTTTCAGCATCGCTTCGGTCTTTGAAAGAGCCCACCTGTAGTATATAGCGGCTGGGCTTTCGCTGGCTGGCCGGTTCGATTTCATCCTTGTCGATGACCACTTCCATTTCCGGCAAGACGGTATAAAAATCATACTTCTTTTTGCGCTTGGTCTGTAGTTCCTGGCTGTGGTCTTCAATGATCGGCCCGTTGGCCATAGGCTGATCGTGAGGACTTTTGGCCTTTTCCGGTGGTGCAGGGACCCAGCCAGCCACATAAGCGGCTACAGCCACCAGCAAGCCCACAAGAATGCCGCTGACCAGGATAAGCCATCCGGGCATTGGCCGCGATGCGCCGGCTTTTCGAACCGGCTTGCGCCGGCTGGTTTTCTTACGCGTGGCCATCAGCGCTCTTGCTCTTTGGATGCTGGTTTTTTTGGTCGTTTTCCCGGTTGGCGGCGGCATCCAGGCGCTCTGGAGCGGAAATGCCCAGCAGCCCCAAGCCGTCAGCCAGTACAATTTGACAAGCCTTGGCCAAGTTTAATTGCGCATTCCTTAAATTTTCGTCAAATTCATTCAATAAATGGCTGTTGTTATACCAGGAATGGAAATGACCGGCCAGTTCGCGCAGGTAATTGGCCAGCAAATGCGGGGCCCGATGGCGGGCGGCGGACTGGATGATGTCCGGGTATTCCGCCAGACTGCGCAATAGCGCCACCTCCTGGGGGGACTCCAGCAGGTGCAAGGCGGCATTGCCGATTTCCGGGTTATGGGGAATGGCAGCATCGGCAAATTTGCGGAAAATGCTGCAAATGCGCGCATGGGCGTATTGCACATAGTACACGGGATTATCGTTGGATTGGGATTTAGCCAGATCCAGGTCAAAATCCAGGTGCTGCTCATGGCTGCGCATGACATAGAAAAAACGCGCCGCATCGGTACCGACTTCATCAATGAGTTGGCGCAGGGTGACAAAGCTGCCTGAACGCGTGGACATGGGCAGTTTTTCACCGGAGCGAAACAAGTGGGCAAACTGCACCAGCAGAATTTCAATGGCGTCTGGATCCAGGTCCAGCGCCTTGGCTGCGGCGCGTAAACGCGGGATATAGCCATGATGGTCGGCGCCGAATACGTAGATGGCGTCTTTGAACCCTCGCTTGAACTTGTTCCAGAGATAGGCGATGTCCGAGGCGAAATAGGTTTTTAAGCCGTTTTCACGCATGACCACACGGTCTTTTTCATCACCAAAATGGCTGGCGCGAAACCAGACGGCGCCGTCTTTCCGGTACAGATAGCCTTTTTCTTCCAGCAGACCAAGAACAGTATTGACCGTGCCGTTTTCATGCAAAGTGCGTTCGGAAAACCATTCGTCATAGTGAACATTAAAGGCTTCCAGGTCTTCGCGGATGCCATCAAGAATGGTATTCAGGGCGATTTGAAAAATGGCCTGATAGGACTCCTCGCCAAACAACTCTTTTGCGCGTTGTATCAGACCGTCAATATGTGCTTCTTTGTTGCCGCCGTGTTTTTCATCAGCAGGAACCAGATCGTAGACTTCACCGGCGGAAAAGCGGAAGTCATCGCCATAACGGCTGCGCACCTTGCGGGCGATGTCGATAATGTAGTCACCCTGGTAGCCATTGTCTGGAAAAGGGAGGTTTTCACCGCACAGTTGCAAATAGCGCAACCACACTGAGGTGGCGAGAATGTCCATTTGCCGGCCATGGTCGTTGACATAGTATTCCTGTTGCACCTGATAGCCGGATTTTTCCAGAATATTGGACAGGCTGGAGCCATATGCAGCGCCTCGGCCATGGCCCACGTGCAGGGGGCCGGTGGGGTTGGCAGAAACAAACTCCACGGTGGTGGGCAGCCCTTGGCCAAGATTGTTGCGGCCATAATCTGCGCCTTTTTTGAGGATTTTTTTCACCACCTGGCGCTGGCTTTGTTTGGTGAGATGAAAGTTGATAAAGCCTGGCCCGGCAATTTCCACCTTGTCCACATGTGGAGACGTGATGAGCTCATCGACAATGGCCTGGGCGATATTGCGCGGGGGCTTGCCCAGGGGTTTGGCTAAAGTCAGGGCGATATTGGTGGCAAAGTCCCCGTGTTCCGGGTTTTTGGTGCGTTCAAAATAGACCTGGGGCTCGATGGATTCAGGCATAAAGCCATCGCGTTTCAGATCCAGTAAAGCCTTGTCGATGAGTTCCTTAAGGTGGTCAATCATGGTTATCGGTTGTTGAAGGAAAATAGCCCGGCATTTTACCATGCCCCTGCATGCCAGGATGCTAGCTGGCAAGGATTTTCAGGATAACGCCGGTCAGCCAGGCTCCGTAAGTGCCCACCGCATAGCCCAGCACGGCCAATAGCACCCCCACTGGCGCCAAGGCCGGGTGAAAGGCCGATGCCACCACCGGTGCGGAAGCGGCGCCGCCAATATTGGCCTGAGAGCCCACAGCCATTAAAAAGACCGGGGCTTTCAGCAACCAGGCCACTGTCAGTAACAAGAAAGCGTGTACGCTGATCCAGACAGCGCCAATCAGAAAGACCACCGGATCGTCAAAAATGGTGGTGATATCCATTTTCAGGCCAATGGTGGCCACAAGAATATAGATAAACACCGAGCCGACAGTCGATGCCCCGGCGCCTTCCAGGCGGCGGGCGCGGGTGAAAGATAAAGCCAGTCCGCCTGTGGTGGCCAACACGATTAGCCAGAAAAAAGGGGACGTCAGGGAGAAACTCGACAAAGCGGGCGCATTGCGTTCAATCCAGGGCGCCAACCAGCCGGAAAGGGCGTGTGCGGCCCCGGTCACGGCAAAAGCCACCGCGGCGATGAGCATCAGATCGTTCAGATTAACGGGTTTGGCGTTATGCTTTTGGAAAGACGCCATTTTGTTTTTTAATGCGGTGATGGCAGATGTGTCTGCGCCAACCCAGCGGTCAATCTTTTCGGCCCGCTGGGCCATCAATAGCAAAATGGCCATCCAGACATTGGCCCAGACCACGTCCACGGCCACCATTTTGCCAAAAGCCGCATCGCTAACGTGCCAGACTTCTTTCATGGCAGCCTGATTGGCGCCACCGCCAATCCAGCTGCCGGCCAGAGTAGTCATACCCCGCCAGATTTCATCGGCGGCGCCGTTGCTAAACGACTCGGGAAAGAAATGGCGCACCAATAAAAAAGCCACCGGCCCGCCAATGACAATACCGGCCGTGCCGGTCAAAAAGAGAATAACGGCTTTTGGTCCCAGGCGGAGGATGCCTTTCAGGTCTACGCTCAAGGTCAACAATACCAGCGAAGCGGGGAGCAGATAGCGAGAGGCGACGTAGTAGAGGCGGGATTGATCGGGGTCGGCGATATTAAACGTATTCAGCAATGAAGGCAGAAAATAACACAACAGCAAAGCGGGAACCACGCTGTAAAATTTCTGAAAAAACGGCCGCCGGCTTTGTTTGGTGTAGAAAACCAGGCCAAGAATGGCCATGAGCACGCCAAATAAAACAGCGTCATTGTGAATCAGGGCAGAAGATGGCATAAGATAATCCTGCAATGATGAAGATAATAGTGGCGCATGGCGCCATGTGTTGGTAAAACCCTCATTCTATCTCAAAGCCCTAACTGTAACGGTGTCTGATGAATATTCGTCCCTACCTGAACCACTATCCTGAAATTGCCGAGAGCGCCTGGGTGGACCCGATGGCCACGGTAATTGGGCAGGTGAGTATTGGCGCCAATAGTTCTGTGTGGCCGGGCTGTGTACTGCGCGGGGATGTCAATGTGATTCGCATTGGCCGGGATTGCAATATTCAGGACGGCAGCATCTTGCATGTGACTCATGTCAGTGCCTATGACCCAAAAGGCGGGCCGTTAATACTGGGTGACGGCATTACTGTGGGCCATGGGGCCATTTTGCATGCCTGCACAATCGGTGATTACACTCTTATCGGCATGGGAGCCACCGTGCTGGACCACGTGGTTGTGGAGCCGTACGCCATGGTGGGCGCCGGGGCTTTGGTGCCGCCGGGAAAGGTGGTGGGTGGCGGAGAATTGTGGCTGGGCAATCCAGCCCGCAAAGTCCGGATGCTCAGCGAGGCGGAGCGGGAGTATTTGTGTTATTCGGCTTCCCATTATGTCAAACTGCAAAAACAGTATGCTCAGGCAGATAACTGATATGGCGGCAAGCCAAATGTGTAACAATAATTGTCCTGGAAAGGATTGGTGATCCAAGGCGGTTGTGGTTAAATGAGGGCACTTAATCATTAGTTAATGAGGAGAAACCATGAGCAAGCTGGAAGAAAAAATAGAAAAATACACTGATGCCGCCAAGAAGCTTAATCTGGGCTTGAGCCAGGACCTGATCCGCAAGGTCACATCCAAGCTGGGGCCGTCAATCTACAACCCGGACGCCGAAACCGTATCCTGCTCGGATGCCGATGAGTTGAAGCGCGTACGGGACAACTTTCTCAAAGGCAAGTTAGGCTTGAACAAGCCAGCCGATGAATTGGAAGCCGCCATTGCCGAAGTCTGTGAAAAAATGGGTAAATCCAACCCGCGCAAGTACCGTGCATTGTTTTACGCCATGTTGGCGAAGAAATTCGGTAAAACTGCTGTTTATGACTGATCCTTTTTCCAGGGAAAACCAGCCAAGGCGACAACAGTCGCCTTTTTTGTGCCTAAATTATGTGACTTTTGGGCATTGGTCAGGATGACTTTGGTGCTAAATTAGTGAACAGTGAATAATTTAAGAGGGAAATGGCACTGTGCTTGTTTTGAACAATGTCCGTAAACACCATGGGGATTGTGTGGCCGTGGATGGGCTCAGCTTGTGTGTTCAGGCTGGTGAAATCTATGGTCTGCTGGGTCCTAATGGCGCAGGCAAAACCACCACCTTGTCTATGATAGCCGGTTTGTTATTGCCGGACAGTGGCCGTATCGAACTGGCTGATGGCATGTCACCGGATAACCCTCAGGCCCGTTGGTACCTGGGTTTGGCGCCCCAATCCCTGGCCTTGTATGAGCCATTAAGCGCCCGCGAAAACCTGCGTTTTTTCGGCCGCATGCTGGGCCTGCGCGGCCGTCATCTACGCGTTGCTGTGGATGATGCACTGGCATTGGCGGAGCTGAGTGAGCGTGCGGATGAGCCGGTTCGGCAGTTTTCCGGCGGCATGAAGCGGCGTTTGAACCTGGCCGTGGCCATGTTGCACAAACCCCGGCTGTTATTGCTGGATGAGCCGACGGTGGGCGTGGATCCCCAATCACGCAATGCCTTGCTGGAGAGCATCCGGTTTTTGCGCGATGCCG
>JALSHI010000021.1 GCA_026982315.1 Lysobacterales bacterium | reverse complement strand
TGCTTTATGGGCGCAGGCCCGACAGAGGCCATCGGCGGGTTTGCATGCAGACATCGAAAAGCTATGGATGCATGGTGAAACCAGACCTGCGGCTTGCGGTCGGCTGTTCACATGGTGGAAAGCCCAAGGTGAGCTGAGCCCGCAGCGGCTGCAACAACGGTTTTTGCTGGCCTTTGACCAGCGCAACCTGTCATTGGCCCGCAAGTTGGCCGGTGACATGAAAAAAACTCCGGATTGGGTGAGGTACGCACTGGATTTACTGGAAGATCCTCCTCAAGCCTTGTCTGACGCCATGCATTGGCCGGCCACCGACCGCATCCGGCAGCTGGTTTATCACACCGCGCTATACCAAGCGCAAAAAGCCCCCGCCTGGTTGCGGCCGTTATGGCCCAAGCTGCGCCGTCACTTTGGTTTTGATGTGCGCCAGCATTATCAGCTCATGTACCGGCTGGCGCTGTTTGCCGCCACGGACTATGAACCTTTTGCCATTAAAGCCATGAAATCCCTGCCCGCGGACTGGCAGGACGATCAACTTCGGGCCTGGCAGGTGCGTTATTGGCTGCATCAGCAACGCTGGCGGCAGGTGGCCAAACTTATCGAATCCATGCCACAAACCCAGCGCAGCCGAGACCGCTGGCAATACTGGCTGGCACGCGCCTATGCAAAAACCGGTCAAGTTGGCAATGCGCGCCGCCTGTTTGCCAGACTGGCGAAAAATGCGGATTATTACGGCTTTTTATCGGCCGATCATTTACGCATGCCTTATCAGATTTGCCAACAGGACAGCCCCTTGACCGCCGTGTCGGATTGGCGACCGCCTGCGGCCATCGAACGGGCCATCGAACTGTATCATGTGGGCTTGGTGGGTTTTGCCAAGCGAGAGTGGAACCGGGCCTATTACGGCCTGAGCCGCGAGCAGAAACTGGCGCTGGCGGAGCGCGTGCAGGCCGAAGGCTGGCACAACAAGCTCATGGCCATTATGGCGGACACGGGCAACTGGAAGGATTATCGCCGCCGGTTTCCGCATACCCAGACAACACATATTCGCCGCCAGGCGCTGGCTGCGGGTCTGTCACCGGAGTGGATCATGGCGGTGATTCGCTCTGAAAGCGGTTGGGATCCGCAGGCCGAGTCTCACGCCCGGGCACGGGGTCTGATGCAATTGATTGACAGCACCGCCCGGCGTCTGAGCCGCAAGCTGGGTGTGGCCTACACCAGCCCGCAACAGTTGTTTGACCCGGTTTTCAACACCACGTTGGGCATCGCCTATCAGCGCGAACTGTTTGAGCGTTACCAGAATCATCCCTTGTTGTCAGCCGCCGCCTACAATGCCGGTGAAACCGCCGCTGGCCGCTGGCTGGATGACTTTCCCCGCTCGCCGGATATCTGGCTGGAGACCATTCCCTACCGGGAAACCCGCGACTATATTCCCCGCATTCTGGCCTACACAGTGATTTACGACTGGCTGATGAACCAGAAACCCCGGCGCATGACCCACTTTATGCCCACTGTGCCAGTTAACGATAAACCACCTGGGCCCTGGCCCAGCCGCTCATTGCCGCAACAATTTGCCGATGTGGTGTGCCGAATGCCCCGGATGAGCGCGCAGGTGGCTCAGGCAGAGGCAGGCAAAAGTGAGGCGGGCGCCCAATGAGCAGCAAGTCAATCAATGATCTGAATGTCTTTCTGGTGGGCGGCGCGGTGCGCGACCGCTTGCTGGGTGTGCCGCAGTCCCCGGGGCGTGATCGCGACTGGGTGGTGGTGGGCAGCACCCCGGAAGCCATGACAGCCCTGGGATTCAAGCCCGTGGGGCGGGACTTTCCGGTATTTTTGCATCCGCACACCCGCGAAGAATACGCCCTGGCGCGCACGGAGCGAAAAACCGCGCGCGGTTATCATGGCTTTTCATTCAACGCTTCGCCGGATGTGACCCTTGAGCAGGACCTGGCCCGGCGCGACTTGACCATCAACGCCATGGCCGAGGATGCCAGCGGGCGGCTTATCGATCCTTATGGCGGCCAGCGTGATTTGCAAGACAAATACCTGCGGCATGTGTCTCCGGCTTTTGCCGAAGACCCGGTGCGCATATTGCGGGTGGCGCGGTTCATGGCGCGTTTTGCGCCGCTGGGTTTTCGGGTTCACCCCGAAACTCAGGCGCTGATGCGCGCGATGGTGGAAAATGGCGAAGTGGACGCCCTGGTGGCCGAACGGGTCTGGGCCGAGCTGCGCCGGGCGCTGGATGAACCCCGGCCTTCGGCGTTTATTGAAACCTTGCGCGAGTGTGGCGTATTGAAAAAACTGTTGCCGGAAGTGGACTGCCTGTGGGGGATTCCGCAAACCGAGTACTGGCATCCGGAAATTGATACCGGCGTGCATGTGATGATGGCCCTGGACAAGGCCGCAGGCTTGTCCACCGATGTCACCTACGCGGTGCTGGTGCATGATTTGGGTAAAGGCGTAACCCCGGCTGACATATTGCCCAGTCACCGTGGGCATGAGTCCGCGGGCGTGCCGCTGGTGCGGGATGTGAACCGCCGTTTTCGGGTGCCGCGGCAGTTTGGCAAACTGGCCGAAACCGTGTGCCGCTGGCATTTGCACAGTCACATGGCTTTGGAGCTGACTCCAAAAACCATTGAAAAACTGCTGCGTGTCACAGACGCGTATCGCAACCCCGACCGCTTTGAAAAATTTCTTCAGGCTTGTCAGGCCGATAGCCAGGGACGCAAAGGCTGGCAGAACAAACCCTATCCCCAGGCCGACTATTTGCGCGCCTGTTTGCAGGCCGCCGGTGGTGTGCGGTTCGACAAAACGCAGTTGGCGGGCAAATCGCCCATGGCGATCCATGAAAGCCTGAAAAAACAGCGCCGCCAGGCCATTGCCGCTGTAGACAAAACGCCCTTTCTGACTAGAGCGCCGCGCCCCGAGCCGGTATAGCACACAAAAAGCCACGGCATTGCGTGGCTTTTTGTTTTCCGGCGCTTGGTCGTGTCAGGCTTTTTTGGGGCGAATCAGAATGGTGTTGCCGCTGCAGGAAACGGCAATATCGGTATGAAAAGCAGAGGTGAATTGTCTGGTGGCCTTGCCGTTGACATAAATGTTGCCATCTCGGCATTCAACGGTGGTGCCGCCGGCCTTGTCTGTGGCGGCCGACTGTATGGTCAACAGGCCGTTTATGGACATGGGGCCATGGCCCGGGTCGGTGAGATTGTCGGCCAGCAGCACCAGACCAGTTTTTTGCCAGTGCAGGGCCACCGCGCCGCTGTGGCGGGTAATGGGTTTTTGGCTTTCAAAGGCGACCAGCTGCGTCTGGTCGGCATACACCGGCCCAAACCGGCTTGTGTAACTGGCATCGGGCTGGTTGGCATGAATGGTGAGCGCCTGGCCGCCGCCGGGCAAGGTGGTGTCCTCAATGGTGACGCCCCCGGCGGCGGCATACGGTGAGGCGCCCAGTAGAAAAACGACGGCGAGTGCAAAACAAGGTGCTTTCATGGTTGTCTCCTGTTTGTGTGGATGTGGAATGCAGTTTAGCATAGATTCAGGGGGGGGCAAGTACGAATGATAAAAACTGTTATGCCGTGGTACAGCCCTCACAATAGCGTAAAGTGAGTGATTCATTGACGCTAAAGGCCCGGCGTGACCGGGCCTTTAGGTTTTGGCTGGCTATTTATGCCGTCAGGAACGTTTTTGCAGGCGCGCAATCAGGCTGCGGGCGATGGTTTGGCTGCGCTGGCGTTTTAGACGCAGGGATTTTTCCAGCAAATTCAGTGAACGCGCCGCCGGTGGCGTGGAAAACAACTGGCCCAGTCCGTATACGGCTTTGGAGCTGGATTTGCCATTGTCTGTAGACGATGGACCTTCGCCGGTTTCAATAAACGTACGGCTGGCGGTGCGGAAGC
>JALSHI010000020.1 GCA_026982315.1 Lysobacterales bacterium | reverse complement strand
CAAATACCAGTTGACTGACAATATCACCATGAGCACGGAAGCCCTGTTTAACCGCCGCGAATCCAATCAGTTGCTGGCGCCACAGCCGTTGTTTTTCGGCTTTTTTACAGGTGCTCGTCCAGGGGTGGATATTATCGATATCGGTGGTCAGAATCCCTATAACCCATTTGGTGTGGACATTCCCGGTGAAGATATTGGCTTGATTGGCCGCCGGATGATTGAAGCGGGCAACCGTATCTTCATCCAGAAAGTGGACACCTATCATTATGGCCTGGGTTTTGATGGCTTTATTGATGTGGGCACCGGTTGGGACTGGTCTGCCAACTACTCCCTGTCCCGCATTGACGCTTCAGAAATCAATGCCGGTGAACTGAACATGGCTCGCGTCACCGAATCACTCAGCAACGAGTGTGTGACCAATCCATCGTGTGTGCCGTTGAACTTGTTTGGCGGTGAGGGCACCATTACCCCGGAAATGGTGGACTACATCACCTTTGAAGGTCATTCCCTGTCCGGACAGAAGCTCATCACCTATGATCTGGTGGCCAGTACCGAGCTGACAGAACTGCCTGCCGGACCGCTGGGCTTTGCGGTGGGTTATGAAAAACGCCGGGCTTCCGGATTCGACAAGCCCGATTATGTGATTGCTTCCGGCCAAACTTCCGGCAACCAGCGTAACCCCACCCAGGGCGGTTACTCAGTAGACGAGCTCTTTGTGGAGTTCAATGTGCCCTTGGTGGCCGATGCGCCCATGGCCCAGTTGCTGGAACTGTCTGTGGCCGGCCGCTACTCCGACTATGACGTGTTTGGCAGCACCACCACGGGCAAGCTGGGCTTGCGCTGGAAACCCATTGACGACCTGCTGGTTCGCGCCACTTACTCCGAAGGTTTCCGCGCCCCGAATATTGCCGAACTGTTTGGCGGTGGCGGTGATTCCTTCCCGGATCTGGATGATCCCTGTTCTGGTTTGATTGACGAAGACACCAATGGCAATGGCGTGCTGGACCCTGACGAAGTGCCGGATCTGCCTGGCTGTGTGGGCATTCCGTCCAATTACGAGCAGGCCAATTCCCAGATCCGGATTACGGTCGGATCCAACCCCAACCTGACCCCGGAGGAATCCACTTCCTTTACCTTGGGCCTGGTCTACGAGCCTGAGTTTGTGGAAGGCCTGACGGTAACCGCGGATTACTATGACGTGTCTATTGATAACGTCATCACCACATTGGATGCCTCCACCATTTTGCGTACCTGTGCCGAAACCGGTACGACCTTGTGCGACCGCATGGAGCGTGGACCAGGTGGCTCGGTGATTGATGTTCAGTCCAACGGCATCAATGCCGCCAAGCTGGATGTGTCCGGTGTCGACCTGTCAGTGAAGTACAAGCTCGATACGGATTACGGCTTGTTCCGTGTGATTTGGGACACCTCCTATGCGGATGACTACACCCTGAAAAACCGGGATTTCGTCACCGGTGAAGATGTGCCCAATAACTTCTTCTTGCCAGAAGACGCAGGCACTGAATTGCCGAGGGTTCGTTCCAACCTGACCGCGGACTGGTCTTATGGTGATTGGTCGGTGAATTACCAGTTGCGGTATATTTCTTCCCGCGAGCAATTGTGTGACTCGGATCTGAATGACCAGATTGTGGATGAGTACCAGGGCGTGTTTGAGTGGTGTACCTATGCTTCCGGTAACACCACCGATGGCGACGGCAATGTCTTGAACGACCGCCGGACCCTGGGTGGCACCACCTATCATGATGCCAACGTCACTTACCATCTGGCGGACTACAACACCCGCTTTACCTTTGGTATCGAAAACCTGTTCGACAAACAGCCTCCGCTTGATTCACGGGCGTTTGCCAACAGCTTCGATCCCTTCTACTATGATGGTATCGGCCGTTACTACTGGTTCCGCGTCAGCAAGAAGTTCTGATTTCAGAGCGACTTGTTTAGCTTGACCAGCTAAAATAAAGCCCGCCTCGCAAGAGGCGGGCTTTTTTAATGGGGTTTATTTATGTTTGCTATCGAGGCACAGCCAACGCTCGATGCCCGTTCATCGTTCCAGCACGACGGCTTCATTTCCATGCCTGGTTTTGTGCGCCAAAGCGATGCTGAACAAATCCATGGTTGTCTTCGGCATCATGTGCCCTGGGGCTTGGCCTATCGCCTGGATGGTCAGCCGCAAACAGCCCTGGGCGTGGACTCGATAGAGGTGTTGCCGGAGCCGCTCCGGATGCGCTTACTGGAGCAAATCGATGAGCCATTTCAGTTTGTTTATAACACCTATATGATGGTCACGGCTTATTTACAACAGCGCGATCCGGATTTGTTATTGCACAGGGTGCTGGAATGGTTAAATCATCCGCATACCCTGGACTGGTTCCGGGTGTCGACGGGCGTGCCGGAAATCCGCAAAGTGAATGCTCAGGCCACCCGCTATTTGCCCGGGCATTTTCTTAAACTGCACAATGACCATAACGCTAGCGAAGGCCGCCGTTTTGCCTATGTGTTTAGTGTGACGCGAGACTGGTGCCCGGACTGGGGCGGTCTTTTACACTTTACCGACGATCAGGGATGTATCAGCCGCACCTTGGTGCCCGGTTTTAACACCTTGAATCTGTTTCAGGTGCCCCGGGATCCTTTTGTCTCTTTGGTCGCCCCGTATGCCCAGCGGCCGCGGCTGGCCATTACCGGCTGGTTGCTGGATAAATAGTGAGGAAGTCATTGTTTTATGACCACTTATGATGACATTCGCAGCCTCTACCGCTCAGGCGACACCAAGCGGCTAGTCGAAGTGGTTTCCAGGCAATGGCGCGCGGAAAACCAATCTTTGTCTGCCGAGTTGGTGGAACTGGCTGCCCTGGCCGCCATCAAGGAAGCCCAGTGGCCACAAGCGCACGAGTGGCTTGCGTGGCTGTGCCATCAACGTGACGCAGCCCGGGATGCTTACCACCTAGGATTGGTGCTGGACAAACTGGGGCGTCCGGCCGAGGCCATTGCCGCTTTTGAAAAATCAGCGGCGGCGGCACAGTTCCGGGTTCCTGCCGGTCTGAATATGGCGCAGTGCCTATTACGCACGCAGCAGGCTCGCGCTGCCTTGCAGGTGCTTGAGCGCATGCCGCTGACGAATACGCCGCAGGCCGTACCAATGCATACGCTGCTCAAAGCCCAGGCCTTATATGCCCTGGGCCGCTATCAGGAAGCCGCCGAGTGTGCGGCGGCAGCGGTGAAGACCCAGCCAAAGCCCCCGGTCAATGTGCTCACGGTGCTGGCCGCGGCCTGGCTGAAGCTGGGCAAAGTTGATGAAGCCGTGGCCATTTACCGGGACATACTGCAAGCCAGGCCGAACAATCTGCAACACCGCTACAACCTGGCGGCGGCCTTGTCCAATCATACGCATGCCGACGCCTTGCGCGAGGCCATCGAACACGCCCATCAGGTGCTGGAGACAGCGCCAGAACATGCCCAGGCCCGCCATACCCTGGCGCTGAGCCATGCCAAGCTGGGTGAATGGCCGCGGGTGATAGAGCACGGCCGGCACCTGCTCAGCCGCTGGCCCGAAGAACCCCGCTATATCGAAACGCTGGCCACCGCGTTATCCAATATGGGCCAGCACGTCCAGGCGCTGGAGGTGATTGAGGCAGGCCTGCGGGCCTGTACCCACCCGCCAGCCATGCTGTATCGCCAGAAAGGCATTTTTCATTGCCGCCTGGGACAATTTGAGCAAGCTGAATCAGCCCTGGCGCAGGCGCACGGCCTGGATGATCGTGACCAACGCACCCTGGCTTATCTGGCCATTGCCAGACTGGCCTTGGGCCAGCGGGAAAAAGTGGCCGAGTTTTACGGCCATGGCCAATTGGTCCAGCAGCTGAGGCTACAGCCGTCGGCGGACTTTGGCGGCCTGGCGTCTTACCATCAACAATTGGCGGAAGATATCCGCCATCACAGCCGGTTGCGCCTGAATCCACATGGGCTGGCGGCGCGTAACGGTTACCTGAC
>JALSHI010000019.1 GCA_026982315.1 Lysobacterales bacterium | reverse complement strand
GGGGCATCCGCCGAAACAGCAGGTCTTGATGGTGGGAGATCAACTGGCCACCGATATTGCCGGAGCTAACCAGATGGGCATCCCCAGTTGCTGGGTACACCCTGCAGCCAACCGGACGTTAACGCATCCGATTCAACCCACATATGCCATTACCCGCTTTGACAAATTGCTGCATATTGTGCAACCGGACGCAGATCCCCAAACGCAATAGCCCCTGCCACGTAAGCCAAACGACGTCCACACTGGCGTCCCTGAACGGACGCTGTGTTTGCATTCCATTAGCCACTGGATGGCGTCCTGACATGGTCAAACAGTCTTTTGTAACATCCCAATTACGAGAGCTATCCCTTAACTGCAGCACCCAGTGAAATGAGACCGCGACAAGGTATGATGCTATTAGTCTATGATATTAAATAGCTTTTTCGGAAACTCATTATGCGCAATTACGGACTGTAGAGTGCCAGCGGAGCCGCTTACCCTCATACCAGACCTAGGAGGGCATTCAACTTTAATCCATTGAGGTGTTGCCCCATTGATATCTACTATCTGTTCAAACTCCTCAGTGGAAAGAATACAGACAGTCGTTTTACCACATATAAGACATAAAAATGACTCTTGATCAGAGCTAATGTCAGCAACAACAGTATTTATATCGTCCGGTTGGAGCGTAAATGACCACGGTGAGTCATCCTTGCCTGTGTGTTTTACCAACAATCGTTTATTGTGATTAATCTGATAATGCCCATATTTTTCATCAGCTTTATTTAAAGCAGTAAAAAGAGGGTGTTCCACTATTTGTGTAAGTGCAGCCCCATGAAACAAATCTTTATTTTGAATTTTCATATATTCCCTACTCGACATTAAAAACATAACGATGGCAAAGCGATTTCCATTCTAGCAATCCCGGGCAGCAGGTAGAACTGAGATTTATCTCCAGAAGCTTGATAGGCATCACCTGTCTTCAGCAGTGCTAAGTCTGACTTCTGTTATTTTTAACTTAACACTTTGGCTTGGTTGCCAAAGCTCTGCCGGTGTCGATGTTTTTGTTTTCATGCTTTCATGTATGTATAGGATCATTAACGCTTTTTCATCCGCTCAGTTTCGCAATAAGCGGCGCCAGAAAGGTGCCGCTTGGCACGTCAATTCACAGTCACCTGGGAAACACCCATGGCCACCGGTGCCGAGCGGCCATTGTTTTGCCACAGGCTTTGCATATAGGCGCCGCGCGTTTGATTCGCCGGGCCCACTGTCAAATTACGGTTGCACAGGGCGTTTTCCGACGGCAAATTGTTGTTGACTGCTTCAGTGGCCAGAAAGTCGATATATTCCTTGCTGGCGGTCTGATAGTTTAATGTGGCGGTGACGATAACCGGCAAGGTCGCGCCATTCAGCGGTATGCTGTAATTGGTGATATCCCAGTTCACCAGTTCCGCGGAATGCTGCGGATTGGCAGGATAGCTATATGCCACTGGCTTCATTTCAATATTGGAGATAAAACCCAGAGGCGGAATGCGGTTATCCTTGGCCACGCAGTTGTTCAGCATAAAATGGAACAGTTTGCGTCCGCCAGGTTCTTCAGTAACACATTGGCTGCCATCCCAGATGCCCTGCAGGGTTTCATAAATCTTGATTTGGCTGTCATGGGTCAAAACTGCCGTGGCCGGATCATAGGCGCCGGATTCCCAGATGAGGTTATTGTTGGCATCGCGGGCTTGTACGTTCAGCCACATGCGACGGCCCTCTGGATAGCCCGTGGGGAGTTTGTGCCCGGTCAGGTTGGTCACCTTCACTTGAACCTGGGCAATGCCATTACTGACGCCATTCAGCTGGGTTTCCACCAGCGCACTGCGATTTTGCAGCATATCCAGAGCATATAACTGGGTGCGGTCAAAGGCCGCTTCCCGTCCCAACGCAGCGCCATAGGCCGATTTCAACACTGCCGGCATCCAGGCATTACCCCCGGCAAACTGGTGGATGGGCAGGTTTCCTGCCCGGCTGCCCTGGTCGCGAATACTGCACGCCCGGGCCAGTACATCGGTGCTGTTATCCATGTGGCAGCTTTGACAGGATTCTGTTTCGGCAATGGCCGGAATATCATCCGTGACCAATGACTCACCCAGGCTATCCCGGAAAATCAGGTCGCCAAAGCGGCTGTTAAGCCATTCGTCATAAGTGCGCTCAATGGGCATGGCCAGACCCGTATCGGTACCATCGGTGTCAATCAGTGTTTTGGCAAAGCCGTTGCTGGTATCCGGTGAGGAGACATTGTGACAAGCCCCACAAAACTGACCGGTTTGAATAAATTCCGAATAAGCCCACTCATGCGGCGGGCCGGAGTAAGTGCCATCGGGATAATTGTACGGACCTTTGCGGCATGGTCCGTTGCCGCCGTTGACACAAGCCTGGTCATCGACCCAGGTATTGGCGTTGTTGGTCATCAGCGCCTGCCCCTGAGGCCCGGTTTGTTCTACCCGGTGGCAGAAATGGCAGGTAACGCCTGAGTAGTCATTGATGCCATTGTCCGCCGCATCTAATGCGCCCTGCAGTTGACAACCTGTGGCGCCAAATGGATCAATGCTGCCATTGGTTTTCTTGGCGGCATTGCCGCGATACCAGCCACGGTTGGTGTGACAGCGAAGACAGAAGTCACCCACGCCTGGCACGTCGTTATTGGCCACATCCAAAGCCGCCCAGAATAACGGATCCCGGGTGGCATTGGCCATCATGGAACCCGCCCAGGTGGGCACAGGCAAGTTATCGCTGTCCGGCGGAGAAAAGCCTGCGTGACAGTTGGCGCAATTTTGTGCTGGCATCAGGCCAAAATTCAGCCCGGGCTGGGTGCCGTGCGGAGTAAAGTCAGTGGCCGCGCCAGCCGGGGTCTTGCCAAGAGGCTCGGAGAAGCTTAATTGGTGATACGCCATGAGTTGTGTCTGCTCATCAGCCATAACCACCATGGTTGATAGCAGTAGCCAGATACCAACAACCCAGCACAACTTCAACAAAACCCTGTGCATCACTCACCTCTTTTTTATGGCTATAGCCGTTTTCAATAGTCTAATACATCGCTGTCAAAAAACAGCATGCATTAGATTACGCTAATGTAGTCACTGACGCTTGTCAATATTCATGCGTGAAAAGTCAGCAAAAAACCGCCGCCACAGACTAATTTCCTACAAAAGCCACAACAGCTTCGTAATCGCCTTCCAGATAACCGCCACTGCCACTGTGCTGCCGGTTTACCTATACTGAGTCTCGTTGTTCAGGCAGAGAGCATGCTCACGCCAACAACTCACACATGACCCACTATTTAATTATTTGGAGACATTATGAAAACATTGACCAACACCCTTCTGCTCGCCCTGCTTATGGCGACTAGCGGCGCTTTTGCCAGCGTTAACATCAATACGGCCGATGCGCCCACCATTGCCAAGGAGCTCAAAGGTATTGGAGAGAAAAAGGCCCAGGCGATTGTCAACTACCGCAAGCAACATGGGCCGTTCAAAACGGTTGAAAGCCTGACAGAAGTCAAGGGCATCGGTTTGAAAACCGTGGAAAAGAACCGCAGCCTGATTAAGCTCAGCGGAAAATAATCACTCACTCTCCACACAATAAACCCGGGACTTCCCGGGTTTATTTGTTTCAACAGTATTTATGGGCTATATTTTTTTTCCGCCTGACGCCCTGGGTGTAAAGCGAATCAGAACAGATCGAGCCCAGTTCACCCGCTGAAAAACCCAATGGTGCAAATCATCCAGCCATACATAAAGGCTGGGCAGTACCAGCAAAGAAATGAAGGTTGAGAACAACAAGCCGCCGATAATTGCGCGGGCCATGGGAAAATATGGCGGACCGCCATTGCCGCCAACCGTGGATGTACTCACTGCCAGTGGCACCAAGCCCATGACAGTCGTGGCCACCGTCATCAAAATGGGACGCAGCCGGTCTTTGCCGCCTTGTATCACTGCCCCCTCGCGAGACAGCCCTTGCTGGCGCAACTGGATAATGTGGTCGATAAGGACAATGCCATTGTTAACCACGACACCAATCAGTATCAGTATCCCGATCATGGCCATCAGACTGAAAGTGGTGCCTGTCAGGTAAAAAAACCAGTACACGCCGACAATGGAAAAGGCAATCGAGGTGACCACCACCACAGGAAACAACACAGACTCGAACACCGCGGCCATAATAATAAAAATCAAAGCCACGGCAATCAGGATATTGCGCGACATTTTCTCCATGGTCTGCGTGTCGCGATCAAAATCTTCACCAAAAGACCAGTAGTAACCCGAAGGAAAATGAATCGTGTTCATTTTTTTAGCAATGGCCTGGCGAAGCTGGCCCATATTGCTGTTTTTATCGGCTTCCAGGCTGATGCCAATCGTGGATATGCGGTTTCGGCGTTGCAAGGACTCCGCCGACATGTGGCTGTCTACCCGTGCCACGGTCTCCAGAGGCACCTGCCGTCCATCCGTGGTTTTGATGGGTAATTTGAGCAACTGTTCAGCCTGAAACCGGCCTTTTTCATAAAAGCGGAGAATCACCGGAATTTCGCCGTCGGCTGTTGTAAAGTCCCGCAAATTCATTCCCCGCAGGGCCACGGACACGTTGCGAGCCAGGGTTTCCGGGTTGACCCCGGCCAGCATGGCTTTGTCGCGATCCAAAATGATACGCAATTCCTGTCGGGGATTGCGCACATCTTCCCGAACGCTCTTAATCCCTTGAATATCCTTTAGTGCTAGGCGGACTTGGGGCAACAACTCCCGGAGTTTCTCTGTAGAGTCCCCCTTAAGGTAGACCTTCATGCCCTCCCCGCCTGTGCGGCTACGCCAGCCAAAAGCGGGCTTGCCTGTGGCAATGGCAGGCAAACCTTCGCGGATTTTCTCCTTGATAATGGCCACGGACTGATGGCGTTGTTCATCGGGCTTCAGGCGAATACCCGTGGTGGCAAAGCCATTTTCCGAGTAATAGCTGTACACAGATTCCAGCTCAAATTCATTTTGATGTTCGAATAAATAGCTTTCGATACGATCTACATCTTTTTTCAATCGCTCCAGGCTGTAATTGCCATCCAGGTGGTAATTCAGCCAAAGCGTGCGTTGCGCGCTGTCCGTAAACATTTCCACCTTGACGCCGCCAAGGGGAATCACCGCCGAGGCGGCAATGAGCATGATTCCCACGGCGGTCAGATACCGGTGATGCAAGGTAAAAGCCAGCCAGCGGCCATAAGCCCTTTTCAGGGATTCGACCCAGCGTGCGCCCTGGCTAAGGCGGCGGGCATTGGGTAAACGGGAGATCATGAGGGGAATAACGGTCAACGCCATGAGCAGGGAAATCACCATTGCGCTGATAATGGCTGCGGCCACATGGCTAAGAAACAGGGAGATTTGGTCCTGTTCACCAAACAAATTGGGCAAAAAAACGCAAATAGACGTTAATGTGCCGGCAAAAACCGGCAAAATCACATCCGCCAAGCCCTGATGGATGGCCTGCCTTCGATCACGGGGGCTATCACCGGCTGCAGCCAACCGGGTAAAAATGCTTTCACTGACCACCACAGCGTTATCCACCAACATGCCAACAGCCAGCATCAAGCCCATCAAGGTCAGAATATTGAGCGTATAGCCCATAAAGTATAAAACGCCCAGGGTAATGGCGATGGAAACCGGGACAGACAAGGAAACAATCAGCGTGGTGGGCATATCCCGCAAGAAAAGATAGAGGACCGCCAGCGCCAGAAACACGCCCAAAAAGCCAGCCTGTAACAAGTCATTCAACGACTGGGTGACGCCCTCAGGCTGATTGTCGAAAAAAAACAGCTTGATGCCCCGCATTTGCGGCAGTTGACCGATACGCTCGATTTCAGCCATCACCCGGTCACCGACCTCCACCAGATTGGCGCCGGATTCCTTGTAAATGTCCACACCAATGGCATAACTGCGGTTCAAATGGCGCGCATAGTCACGATCGCCATTCACCAGTTTCACGCTGGCCACATCCTGCAAGCGAATACCGGCGGCGTTCAGAACCAGGTTCCGCAGTTCGTCAGGACTGTGCAGTTGCCCCACCGGGACAACCCGCACCTGCCGGGTATGATTTTTCACAGAACCGGCTGGCAAGGCAAAGTTGGCATCTTGCAAAGCAGCAATCAGCTCATTGAAGCCGATATGATACCTTTCCAGTAACAGGGGATTCAGGATGATTCGCAATTCACACGGCTCGATGCCTTGCAAGTCCACCCGGGCCACACCCTTGATCCGTTCCAGCGGCTGAACCAGATAACGGTTTAACAAGTCATAACCGTTTTCCAGATCCACCTCTCCGGATATCCGCAAATTCATAATGGCCTGGTCACTGGTATTGAATTTCTGAACAAGCACACGCCTGACATCAGAAGGTAAGCGGGAACGCACCCGGTCGACTTGCTCCTTCACCAGCAACAGCTTTTCATCCAGGTCTTCTCCCTGTTTAAAGCGCAAAGTCACATTGGCGCCCCGGCTGTCGGCCGTGCTGCGTATGTTCTTGACCCCGCCAATGGTGGCCAGAGATTCTTCCAGAGGGCGCACAATGGCTCGCTCCACTTCTTCGGGCGTGGCCAAAGGATAAGGCACGCTGACATTCACAAAAGGCGCGTCAATATCCGGAAAATATTCCAGCGGCAACAATCGGCCGGCAATCAGACCAATTGTCAACAAAGACAAGAACACCATGCTGACAGTCACCGGGCGATTGAGGGAAAAGTCAATAATCGGATGATTGCGATGGGTCATTTCACTATGCCTGTGAGCCTGAAGCATTCGCCGCACCAGCATTTTCCGGCGAAGACTCATCTACCCTAAGCGCTGTATACTTCACCGAAAACAGAGAGTAAACCACAGGAATCACCACCAAAGTCAATACGGTGGCCACCATTAGCCCGCCGATGACGGTAATAGCCATGGGCTGGCGTATTTCCGCACCCGACTGGCTGGCCTGGCTGACCAGCGCCATGGGCAGCAAACCCAGCACCGTAGTCACCGTTGTCATCAGGATCGGCCGCAAACGCTGCTTGCCGGCCTGGATAATGGCTTCCTTGACAGGTGCGCCGCGAGCCTGTAACTGCTTGATCAGATCAATCAGCACAATGGCGTTGTTGACCACGATACCGGCGAGCATAATCACGCCAATAAAGACAATGACACTGATTGGCGTCGCAGTCAGGTACAAGGCCCAAATGACCCCGATCAAAGCCAACGGCACAGTCAACAGAATCACAAACGGGTGCAATAACGATTCAAACTGCGAAGCCAGCACCATATAGACCAGAAACACCGCCAGCCCCAAAGCAAACAGCAACGAACGATAGGATTGCTGCATATCCCGGTTTTGACCGGCCATATGCCAGCGCACCTGTGAATGCAGCGGCAACTTTTCCATGGTCTGCTGGACATCACCGACCACCTCGGCCAAATCCCGGCTTTTGTCCAGATCGGCGCTGATCACCATGACCCGATTCTGATCCCGGCGCATAATCCGCCCCGGGCCCTCGCTCTGCTCCAGTTGCGCCACACTGTCCAAAATAATGGGGGTATCGGCACCCGGGTTAATGATCAACTGTTTCAGATCCGCCAGGGAGCGCCGCTGGTCATCTTTTGAGCGCACCAGTATATCGATTTTTTGATCCTGCCAGTGAACACGGGTTTCATGCTTGCCAAGAATGCGATTGACCACCACATCAGCAACCTCACGCACCTTTTTGCCCAGTGCCGCCAGCTTTTCCTGGTCAAAGTGGATACGTATTTCCGGCTGCCCCCGGCGAACACCGGAATCCACATTCACCAAACCGGGGATACCTTCCAGCGCACGCGCGGCGGTAAGCGCATCGGCCCGCAAATGAGCCAGGTCATGGCCGGTCAGTTCCACTTCCACCGGTTTGGCCAGCTCAAAAAATGCCCCGGATGGCAGCTCCGCCTGTATCCCTGGCTGTGCCTTGAAAGCCTGAATAACCGCCTCGGCAAAATCACTTTTTGACACGCCGGGTTTGAGACGAAACACGGCCTCACCGACATTCTCGCCGCCCAACGTGGCGGCAGCATCCAGGCGGTTGCCCTGGCCTGCGGTCGCAAACACAAACTCCACTTCTGCCTGGTTTTTGAACTGCCCGGCGATGCGTTTGAGAACCGCATCGGTGGCTTCGATGGTTTGCCCTTCAGGCAGGCGAAAAACAACACGTAACCGGTTTTCGTCCAGATCCGGAATCAGGTTCATCCCCAACCGGGGCAACAGCAAAAGGCTCATCAGCAATAGCGTCACCGCCAGTAGCAGCACCTTCCACGGGTGTTGCAAAGCCCAGGGTAGCAGGCGTCCATAAGCAGACGAAATCCGCTCCACCAGCCATTGCATGGCCACAGAAGGATAATGGAGTATCGCCCTGATAACACCCACAAAAATACGCCAAATACCCCCAATAACAAGCGCCAGAGTATTGAAAACCCCATTGAACAGCGCACGGCGACCACGTTGCAGCCATCGGCCTGGCCGTGTTTTTGGGGAATAGCCCGACGGAAACGAGTTGGGAGACCGTCTGCCAAGTGATTTTTCCGTCGCGCCATTGGCCCTGGGCGGAACCTGTTGTCTGGACTTTTTGTGCCGCGCGCCCAACGAGGACAGCATGGGTATCAAAGTCAAAGCGATCAACAGGGACACCAGCAACGTAAAAGTCACCGTTAGCGCCTGGTCGCGAAAAAGCTGCCCGGCAATGCCCTGAACAAAAACCAGGGGGAAAAACACCGCCACCGTGGTCAGCGTAGACGCGACAAGTGCCCCGCCCACTTCTTGCGTTCCGGTTTTCACTGCTTCTTCCTGGGCATATCCCTGCGCGCGTTTATTGGCGATATTTTCCAGCACCACAATACCGTTATCCACCAAAAGCCCGATGGCCAAGGCAATACCGCCCAGCGACATGATGTTCAGGCTGATATCCGCCTGGTACATGAGGAAAAAACCGGCAATCACCGAAACCGGAATCAGCGTGGCAATGACCACGGTGGAACGCATATCGCGCAAAAACAAATAAATCACCAATACCGCCAGCAGCCCGCCCATGATGGCTGCCGTTATCACATTGTCAATGGCCCGGGCAATAAAGCGAGATTGGTCTTCAATGACTTTCAGCGTCACGCCCGCAGGCAATTGACGTTGCACCCGAGGCAGTTGCGCCTTAACCGCATCCGCCACTTCAACAGTATTGGCATCGCCCTCCTTGTAAATGGCGATTTCAACGGCTTCAACGCCATTGAACCGGTTAATGGCCTTGCGGTCTTTATGACTGCGGCGGATTTCAGCCACGTCACGCAAATAAATCGGCACGCCATCGCGAATGCTGATAATCAGGTTTTGGATATCATCCAGGTTTTTGAACTGATTGACCGTGCGCACCAGAAATTTCTGCGTGCCTTGCTGAATGGCGCCACCGGACAGGTTGATATTTTCCTGTTTCAGCCGTCGGGAGATTTCCGCCACACTCAAGCCCAACCGGGACAGTTTGTACTGATCCACCAGAATCTGGATTTCCTCTTCCAGCCCCCCGGAGACCTGTACGGCCGCCACCCCGGCAATCGGCTCCAGTTTTTTCTTGATAATTTGTTCAGAAAAGCGTCGTAATTCCTTGAGTTGGCTGCCTTTTTCCTTTCCCATCAAAGCCAACCGAAGAATCGGCTCATTGGCAGGGTTAAAACGCAACAGAACCGGCTGAGTGGCCTCAAGTGGCAATTGCAACAATCCCAGCCGGTCACGAATATCATAGGCCGCCTGCTTCATGTCTGTATCCCAGCCAAACTGGAGCCGAACATCAGCCTGCCCCGCGGTGGATACAGACTCAATGCGTTTCAGCCCCTTGACCACGCCGAGATTCTCCTCCAGCGGACGGGTTAGCAGGGTTTCCACCTCCTCTGGCCCCGCCCCCGGCAGCTCCGAACGGACAGTGACAGTGGGGTATTCCAGCGTGGGCAACAAGGTAAAACGCATTTCGCTCAAGGCAATCAGGCCAAAAAGAATCAACGTAATGGCCACCATGGAGACAGTGACCCGGCGCTTCAGGGACAAATTGACCAGGGACTTAATCATAATGAATCACATTGACGCGTGCCTCGGCACTAAGATTGTTTTTGCCGGTGGTTACCACTTTGTCTCCCGCTTGTAAACCCGTCAATATTTCAACATCATCACCCATTGCATAGCCGGTGCGCACAACAACCTTTTTGACGCCATCACCATTGATCTTCCACACATAGTTTTTTCCATCTTCGTGAATAATGGCGTTTTTATCCACCAGCAGCGCATCGGGGTGCTGGTCATAAACAATGAATACGCGCGAAAACAGGCCGGGGCGCAAAGGGACTTCGGCATCGGTTATTTCCAGTGTCACGGCAAAAGTGCCGGTTTTTTCGTCCACCGCCGGGCTGACACGCAAAACGCGAGCCGCCACTCTGGCGTTATCCAGTGCATCGATCTGGAGCCAGGCAGGCAGGCCAGAGCGGATATTCTGCAGTTGCATTTCCGGCACATTGACCACGGCCTGCAACGAGTCGAAATCCACCACCTTGAACGCTGTGTCACCATTCTTTACCAAACTGCCCACCTTAATAAAACGTGCAACCAGCGTGCCGTCAATGGGGCTTTTGATGCGGGTATTGTCATAAGCGAGCTGGGCTTCATCCAGAACAGCCTTTAATACCTGGGTTTCATATTTGAGATTACTGACTGACTCGGCATTGGCCAGCCCCTTGGCCAACAGTTTTCTGGAACGCTCCCAGTTATTGCGGGTTTTCTCGTAATTGGCCCGGGCTTGCTGCAAGCGGAGCCGCTGCTCGGCGGATTCCAGCACAGCCAGCACCTGCCCTTTCTTGACCGTATCTCCGGCCTCGGCCTTGATGGACTCCACCACACCACTGGCCTTGCTGCTGACTTCCGCCTCGCGATCGGCCTGAAGAACCGCGGTAGCCCGATAGGTGGCCTGGGCCAACCCGCGCCTGACAGTAACGGCTTCCACGTTGTACACCAATTCATCGGATTCATCGGATTTTTTGGCTGTGGCATCCGCCTCTGTTTTTTCCTCACCTTTCTTCGTGCTTTTCCCTTTTTTTCCGGTCGCTTTCTTATCTGCCGCCTGAACCTGTTTTACAGGCGTGTTTTGCGCCTTCTGGGTACCGGAGGAATTATTCTTGTCACTCTGGCACGCCGTAAGAAAAATCAGCACAAGACTGAAAAGCAGGCCCAGGGCCAGCATCAGCAATGGCTCAAGTACTCGTTTCCTATCTGTTACGAGATTATTTTTTGCTTTCAAAACACACTCCTGTGGTGATGCTGCGGCCCTGTCTGGGCTTTAGGATTCTATTTAAAATACCTGCGTATCTATCTGTTATAAAAGGACCTCAATTGACGAATCCCGCGAACAGAAAAACGGTTTAATTGTTTGACAACGACAGAGGGATTCTACCGATCCGGGCATCTAATCTGAATAGGCCGGTAGTCACTTTCCACCACGGCGCAAAAACCGGCCACCGGGTTATGAATGAGACTCAAGCCAACAACGCAACGCCTCGGCCAAGGCACGCATATCGGCATAGCGCTGTTTGCAATCAGTCTTTAGCGCCCGGCGGACGATCGCTTTTAGCGTGGTATCAATATCGCTCTTTTCCAGCAATTGACTCACATAGCGTTCATCATTGGCTGGCGAATAGCTTTGCGGCGTAAATGCAGGTAAAGGATTCTGACCAGTGAGCACATGCAACAAGGTTGCGCCGAGAAGAAACACATCGACCTGTGGTGTAATTGTCTGCCCCTTGATCTGCTCCAGCGCAGCAATATAGGGCGTATAACCCAGGCTTTCTCCGCGCCCGCCTTGACGAACAGGGCGGCTTTGGGCAATGCCAAAGTCAATAATCTTTACAGAATACTTAGGGTCAATCAAGATATTGGTAGCTTTCAGGTCGTTGTGAATCACACCGCGGGCGTGTACATACGCCATGGTTTCCGCCACAGCCAACAGCAGTGTCACCAGTTTTTCAGGGCGCTGCCTGTATTTCCGTGCATATTCATCCAGCGGCTGGACATCATGCAGATATTCCAGCACCAGATAGCCGCCGTTTTTTGGAAAGTCATTGCTGTCAAGAAGCCGAATGACGTTCGGGTGTCGCAGGGTTTGCAACGCATCACGCTCCTGCCGGTATAAACGGTGGGCAAGATCCCCGGAATAATCCGGGTTCAGCAGTTTTATCGCCACCGGTTGCTCAGGCCGGTCTTGATGATGCCCCCGGTAAATGGCCGATAAGCCACCCAAAGCCACCAACTCCTCGAGTTCATAGCCATCCAGGCACTGTCCGCTCTGCCCAATGACGCCCAGTAATCCCCGGAATAACCGCCCTGATTCCAGCCGGCCAAAAATGGTTTTCTGCTCGGAGGCGGCCTGTAAAATGTGCTGCAAACACGCCACAACAGCCGGGGAAGCGCCTTCCGGCACTTTTTGGAGAGCCTGTGCGACCGGCTGATCGAGCAATGGCTCCGCCAGAAAACGCGCGACCCGCCAATCCTCATTACTGAACGTCGTGCGCCCCATCACAACCCAAAAAGTTGCTCAGCAAAGCCCGGGCTACAGTCCAGCGGCGATGGATTTGGCTCACTGAAGCCCCCGTCAGTTGGCTAATTTCCTGCAGATTCAGGCCCAAAAATAAGCGCAATTCCACCAAATCAACCAGTTCGGCATCAACTTCACGGAGGCGAGTCAACGCACGATCCAGATCAATGAGATCTTCCAGTAAACAATCCTCCCCGGTTATGCGGCTGGCCTGCAGGATGGTTTCTCTGGCTTGACGCTTGTCGCACTGGCCACGGCGAATCAAATCAATGAGCTGAAACCGCATGCAGCGCGCCGCCAATTGAAAAAAATGTGCCTTGTTGAGCTTTTTTTTGCCCGACCCACAGCGCAATTTCAAATAGCACTCATTCACCAGCACGGTGGCGGTCATGCTGGAGTCCACGCGCACCCGGCCCAGTTCGCATCGGGCAATGGACTTCAGGGCGTCATAAAAATCCACAAAGAAGCCATTCAAATTTACGCCTGGCGGATTTTCCCTGTCTGCCTTGCCTTTGTTGTCAAACTTGCGGTTAGCCATATTTCCCCCCGGAATAATAGCGATATACCACAAAATAGACAGCTGTCAGGAGCATCTGTGCAAAAAAAAAACGCTTTTTCTTGGAAAAAAATCAGCCAGAAAACGAATAAACCTTATGAAGCCTTCCGTGCGACACAGGCGGCTTCACTTTCATGGATGCAACCACTATGCAACAACCTGAGGATTTCAGTATGCAAAAATTTAAGCGGTTTCGATATCTTGTGGCCTTAACTTTATTCTCTTTGACGGCAGAATTGCAGGCTGCGCCCCACAACCCGCAAACGCCCCAAGGAGTTCCATACAACCAGATTTGGGATCTCGACCAGATTTTCGGCGGTTCCACCGCAGCCGGAGACGAATTTGGCAAAGTACTGGCCAGTGGTGATTTTAATGGCGACGGTTTTAATGACCTGGCCATCGGTGCACCGGGTAAGGATTTCGTGTTCCCCGGCACCATCCCCAATGCGGGCGTGGTGACCGTGCTTTACGGCACCGGCGTGGGGCTTCGCGATAATGACCGCCAGTTTATCTGGCAGCTGATGGACAATGACGGCGTCGAGTCCGATGATTTTTTTGGCAGCGCACTGGCGGTGGGTGATTTCAACGGGGACGGCTTTGACGACCTGGTTGTCGGCGTTCCCAACGAAAACGTGGATCTTGGCTTTTCGGGCGACCGCTTTGATGCCGGGGCCGTAAATATTTACCCGGGCTCCCCCACCGGGTTGTTAATCAACCAAGACGATTCCCTGTATATACGCCAGGGCGATTTATACAGCAATGTGTCCAATAGTGATGCAGATGACCCCACCGATTATTTTGGCCGCGCGCTGGCCGTGGGCGATTTCGATAATGACGGCTATGATGACCTGGCCATTGGCGCACCCGGTGAATCCTATGGTATCAACAACCAGATCACAAATGGCGGCATTGTAGATATCGTCTTTGGCCAGTCAAATTTCTTTACCCTGTTTGCTGCTTCAACCACCGAACACATATCGCAAAACACCTTCGGTGTGGAAGACAGTGTGGAAACAGGTGACTTGTTTGGCCGGGCCCTGGCCGCTGGTGATTTCGATGGCGACGGCTATGACGACCTGGCCGTGGGCGTGGAAGGTGAAAATTCCGGCGGTTTTCCCGGCGCCGGTGCCGTGCAGGTTTTTCCTGGCGGCCCCACAGGCATCAATGAAATGCTAGACACACTCTGGAGCCAGGACACCCCCGGCATTGTGGGGCTTGCCGAAAGCAATGACCGTTTTGGTCGTTCCCTGACCAGTGGCGATATTGACAACGATGGCTACGATGATTTATTGGTGGGCGTCCCCAATGAAGACGTGGGCACCGTCCAGAACGCCGGCTCAATCAATATCCTTTATGGAAGCCCCACAGGCATTACCAACACCGGTAACCAGCTGATAAATCCGGAAAGTCCTGGTGTGCCTGGTGCTTCCCTTCCAAACAACCAATTCGGCTTTTCCGTGGTATTGGCCGATATCAACTATGACGGTTTTGCCGACGCCCTGGTGTCAGAACCCTATAACGACTCTGCTGGCGTTGCCAACAGGGGACTGGTTCGTTACTTTTATGGCAGCGCTGCTGGCTTAACCACAAATGGATCGGGTTTTTACCCTTCACCAACGACTGACACCAATGGCCGCTTTGGCTTTGCCATGACCGTGGCGAACTTTGGCAACGGCGCCGAATTGGCCATTGGCTGGCCAGGGCGCAACTCCATGGACTTTAACAACCATGCCGATGCAGGCGCCGTGGTCACCCGTGTTTTTTTCAACCCGGATATTATCTTTGAAGATTCATTTGAGTAGCCCGGCACGAACGAGAAAAATCCCGCTTGAAAGCGGGGTTTTTCATGGCTGCGATTTTCGATGCTGGCGCTTTTCTGTTACAATCCGGGGCAACTAACACCGGCATATTTTGTCAACATCCTGTTACCTTCACAAAATAAAACAAAGGGGAAATCATGAAATCATTCCGTGCTTTTTGTCTTGTGCTGGTTCTGCCTGGCGTTTTTCTTTCTGGCCTGACACAGGCAGCCGGAGACCCTGAAAAAGGCAAGGCCTTGGCTTATACCTGCACCGGCTGCCATGGCATTCCGTTCTACATGAATGCCTACCCAAGTTACCACGTGCCACGGCTGGGCAACCAAAATTCCGCCTATATCGTCGCCGCCCTGACTGAATACAAAGATGCCAAACGCAGCCATAAAACCATGCAGGCCCAAGCCGGAAGCCTCAGCACGCAGGATATGGAAGACATTGCCACCTGGATTGTCAGCCTGAAAGGTGAAGCCAACAAAACAGAGCGCTTCCCGGAAGAAACCCTTGCCAAAGGCAAAAAGATCGCCGAAGCCGTGTGCAAAAACTGTCACGGACTGGATGGTCAGGGCATCAATGATACCTATCCAAAACTGGCCGGACAATTCTCCGACTATATGATCAAAGCCCTGGAAGACTACCAGTCCGGCGAACGCCAGAACCCGATTATGGCCAGCTTCGCCAAAACACTCAGCGAAGAAGACATCAATAATGTCGCCGCCTACTATGCCAGCCTGGAAAACAATCGCCTGACCGACCTGCATCTCAAATAATCATCCAGCGCTCGGCTCATCAACGTGGCATAAACACAAAAACCCCGCACCAGCGGGGTTTTTGTGTTTATGCACTGTGCAGCAATGCTCTCACCTTTCTCATCATCCCCGTTTCCACGCCACCGACCCCGCCACTCCCGCACCCACCCATCATGCCCGCACCCTATTCGTCATTCCCGCCTCTACCCCGTCATTCCCGCTTCTACCTCGTCATTCCCGCTTCTACCTCGTCATTCCCGCTTCTACCCAGTCATTCCCGCGAAAGCGGGAATCCATACCACCAGCTGGCGAAGACTCTCTTGCAAACCCACAAGAGAAAGCCAATATCCCCTGGCTACACCCTGGAACCTAATGCGTGACGCCTGCTGGATACCCCGTGCCACATAAAGAATGGATTCCGGGTCTCGCTACGCTCGCCCGGAATGACGGAGAAAAAGAGTGCTCGCCCACAAAAATGGTCTTAATCCCTTCATTTTGAGGGCCTGTTTCTAACTGAAAGACTACTTGAAAGTTCGAGTAGAAAAGGCATTCTTAATCCCTTAATTTTGAGGGCCTGTTTCTAACCGTTCGCCTTTATTTTGACTGAAAGTTCAATAACTTGCAAGGGGGGATGGTTATTTTTGGGCTGTATCAGCATGCTGAGACACTTTTTCGGCTGTTTCTTTTCGATCAAGGGTTTTCAAAAATCATATAACATTGACAGCTCCATCGCCGACTTTCATTGGTGCATTGGAGATTCCTGGCCAACGTTTCTATGACTTTTTTAGACAACTGTGTTTATTTGGCTGTTAACCTCCCGGCTGTGTGCGGTCGAAAAATCAGGCCACCGGGGCAACGGTGGCCTGAACAGGTGACGTGGCAAGGCATCAGTAGGTTTAGACTGATGCTGACTGCTTTTCCAACGCCGCGCTGACACGTTGCAGGCGCTGTTTGACCTCGTTGGCCAGGATGGCCACGTCATCGCGGTCAACCAGTGTCAATACGGCGGCAGGGTCCATAAAAGCGACAATGGTGTCGCCTGCTTCTGTTTCCCGTAACACCACGTTGCAAGGTAATAGCAGTCCAATATCCGGTTCGGCGTCCAATGCCTGGTTGGCCAGTGGCGGATTGCAGGCCCCGAGAATTTTATAGGGGTGTTTTTCCACGCCTAGTTTCTTTTTCAGGGTTTCTTTGATGTCGATTTCGGTCAGTACGCCAAAGCCTTCGGCTTTAAGGGCCTGAATAACAGCGTTTTCGTTGTCATCCAAAGCCCCTGGCATGGTAATAGAGAATTTATACATGATAGGTTTCCTCACGTTGTGATAATGGTTTAGTCTTGCTGGTTATATTCTGGGGTCGTGCGGCGTTTCCACAAGTAGAAAACCGCAGGCAGTAACAGCAGGGTCAGTATGGTGGCGGAAATCATACCGCCTACCATGGGCGCTGCAATTCGACGCATGACTTCCGAGCCGGTGCCGCTGCCAAGCATGATGGGCAGCAGTCCGGCGATAATGGCGGTGACAGTCATGGCAATGGGCCGCACCCGTTTCAAGGCGCCGTTGATAATGGCCTGGCGGATATGGGTCTCGTCAAGGCGCTGGCCTTCGCCCAGGCTGTCTTTTTCTTGCTGCAGGGCATGGTTGAGATAGACCAGCATGACCACGCCAATTTCCACAGCCACACCAGCCAGAGCGATAAAGCCGACACCCACAGCCACCGACATGTTGTAGTCCAGCAGGTAAATGGCCCAAATGCCTCCCACCAGAGCCAGTGGCAAGGTGCCCAGAATAATCAATACTTCGCTAAAACGCTTGAAGTGCAGGTAGAGCAGCAAGGCAATAATCAGCAGGGTAACCGGCACCACCACAGCCAGCTTCTTGTTCGCCCTTTCCATGTACTCGAATTGGCCCGACCAATTGACCGAGTAGCCAGCGGGCAAATCCAGCTGCTCTGAGACCTTTTGCTGGGCTTCTGCCACATAAGAACCCAAATCTCGGCCTTCAATATCAATGTATGTCCAGCCGTTAAGACGGGCATTTTCGGTTTTGATGCCGCCTGGTCCCTGCTCGACCCGGATATCGGCCACATCGTTCAACGTTATCCATTGTCCTTTGGCGGTGATTACAGGTAAATCACGAATATCCTGAACAGAGTCGCGGATATTTTGCGGAAACCGCACAGAGATGGGATAACGCTCGCGGCCTTCAATAGTTTGGGAGACGTTCATGCCGCCAATGGCGCTGGATACGACGCCCTGTATTTCAGCCACTGAGGCACCATACCGTGCGGCGGCGTCCCGGTCGATATCCACGGTGATGTAACGCCCACCAGTAACCCGCTCGGAATACACAGAAACCGTGCCGGGGATGTCTTTGACAATCTGTTCGATGCGCTTGCCCAGTTTTTCAATCACCGCCAGGTCGTCTCCGGCCACTTTGACGCCCACCGGAGTTTTGATGCCAGTAGCCAGCATATCAATACGGTTTTTGATGGGCATAACCCAGGCATTGGTGACACCGGGTATTTTAACGAGTCGATCCAGTTCCTGCTTGATTTTATCCATGGTCATGCCTTCCCGCCACTGGTCTTCCGGCTTGAGCAAAATGGTGGTTTCAATCATGGTCAATGGAGCCGGATCGGTAGCACTGTCGGCCCGGCCAACCTTGCCAAAAACCCTGTCCACTTCTGGCAAGGTTTTGATGAGTTTGTCCGTTTGCTGAAGCAGTTGCTGGGCTTTACCTGTGGAAATGGCCGGAAAAGTGGTGGGCATGTACAGCAAGTCACCTTCATTCAATTCCGGCATGAACTCCGAACCCAGACGGTTCCATGACCACGCGACTGAAAGCAGTATGAGAAAAGAAAGTATCAGAAGCATACGGGGAACCTTCAGCACCATGTTGATAAAGGGCCGGTAGCCGGCAATCAACAAGCGATTGACGGGGTTCTTTTCTTCCGGGGTGATTTTTCCGCGCACAAAAATGCCCATCAGCACTGGCACCAGGGTAATGGACAACAAGGCCGCAGCGGCCATGGCAAAGGTTTTTGTATAGGCCAGCGGGCTGAACAGGCGGCCTTCCTGGGCTTCCAGGGAGAAAACCGGCACAAAACTCAGGGTAATAATCAACAAGGAGAAAAACAGCGCCGGGCCGACTTCTTTCGAGGCCGCGGCAATGGCCTGCCAGTGACTTTCGCCCGGAGCCCGATTTTCCAGGCGCTTATGCGCAGTCTCCAGCATAACTATGGCCGCATCCACCATGGCGCCAATGGCAATGGCAATGCCGCCCAGGGACATGATATTGGCGCTCATGCCCATTTTTTGCATAACAATAAAGGCCAGCAAAATCCCCAATGGCAATGACAGGATAATAACCAGGGACGAGCGCAAATGAAACAGGAAGATGGCACACACCAGCGCGACAACAATAAATTCTTCAATGAGCTTGTCACGCAAGGTTTCCACCGCGCGGTTAATGAGCTTGGAGCGGTCATAAGTCGTGACGATTTCCACCCCTTCTGGCAGACCTTTTTGCAGCTCCTTCAGTTTAGCCTTGACATTCTCGATGGTTTTCAGGGCATTTTCGCCATAGCGCATCAACACTACGGCACCTGCCACTTCCCCATCGCCATCCAGCTCGGCAATGCCCCGGCGCAGCTGCGGGCCCACTTCAAAATGGGCCACATCAGCCAAAGTGACTGGCGTGCCGTTGGCATCAGCTTTGAGAACAATTTTTTTCAGGTCATCCAGCCCTTTCAAATAACCAGTGGCTCGCACCATGTATTCGGCTTCCGCCATTTCTACCACGGCGCCGCCGGTTTCAGCGTTATTTTGTTTGATGGCCATTTTGACATGGCTTAACGGTATGCCATGGGCTTGCAGTTTGACCGGGTCCACCACCACGCGGTACTGTTTTATCATGCCGCCGATACTGGCCACTTCGGACACGCCCGGCACAGTTTGCAGCTCATATTTCAGATACCAGTCCTGGATCGAGCGTAGCTGTCCAAGGTCGTGCTGACCGGTGCGGTCCACCAATGCATATTCAAACACCCAGCCGATGCCGGTGGCGTCCGGGCCGATGGCGGTTTTGGCGCCCTCAGGCAAACTGGAGGCCACCTGGGAAAGATACTCCAGCACGCGGGATCGCGCCCAGTACAGGTCGGTCTTGTCTTCAAACAGGATATAGACGTAGGAATCACCAAAAAAGGAGTACCCGCGCACCGTCGTGGCCTTTGGCACGGACAGCATGGCGGTGGTCAGCGGGTAGGTGACCTGATCTTCCATCACCTGCGGGGCCTGTCCGGGCCAGGATGTTTTGACGATAACCTGCACGTCAGACAAATCCGGCAGCGCATCCAGCGGTGTATTTTTCACCGCCCACAGCCCCCAGAAACCCGCAGCGACAGACAACACCAAAACGAGAAACCGGTTTTCGATGGACCAGTCAATGAGTTTTTTTAACATGCTCTACTCCTGTCCGTCATTTGTGCTGGCATCGCCGTTTTCCTGGGCCTCGTCCCCACCGGCACGCATCATGCTGGCTTTAAAGCTGGCCTCGGAGTCGAGCAGGAACTGGCCGGAGACAACCACTTCATCACCTTCTTCCAGCCCCCAGGTGATTTCGGTATAGCGGCCACTTTCAATACCCAGGCCCACATCTCGAGCGGCGAATTTGCCCTCACCCAGTGCCACAATGACCCGGTTTTCATCGCCCAGCCGAATGACAGCTTCGCTGGGAACGTAAATAATTCCGTCCTTGGGACCGGCATAAATGGTGGCGCGGGCCAGCAATCCGGGTTTGAGGCTGTTATCGGTGTTTTCGATGGTTAACCGGGCCATAACCGTCCGGGTTTTGTCGTCGAGCTGAGGATAGACATAGTCGATACGCCCTTCTTCAGGCTGTGCACCTTCCGCTTGCAGCTGGTAGTCCACCGGCAAACCGGCTTTAATCAGCGCCGCCTTGCGTTCGGGCGCTTGCAGCATCAGCCAGACCTTGTTTAAGGTTTCCAGGCGCATCACCGCTTTCCCCGGCTTGATATAGTCACCCTGACGCACGTTGGCCATGGCGACATAGCCATCTATCGGTGCCACAACCGGTATGTTTTCTATGATTTGGCGGCTTTTATCCAGTCGATGGATGAGTGATTCAGACAAACCCAACGCCCGCAGGCGTTCACGGGCCGCGGCAATCAATGGCTTTTTACCGCTGCGAAGAATTTGCAGATAGTCCCGCTGGGCACTGTTGACTTCTGGCGAATAAACGCTGAACAGCAACTGGCCGGCTTTGACCTGTTCACCGGTTTCCTGGACAGTGGTCTCTTGAACCCAGCCCGGGAAGCGCACCTCCACGTCCCGCACGCGGTTGCGGTCAATTGTGATAAATCCAGGCGCCCGGACTGCCTGCCACAAACGGCCCCGCTCTGCCAAAGCCGTGCGAATCCCCAGGTTTTGCACCATTTGCGGGTCAATGCTAATGCTTGTTCCGTCACCCACTTCATCAGCATAAACCGGAATCAGATCCATACCCATGGGGGACTTTCCGGGTTTGTCGCGGCGATAATTCGGATCCATGGGCGCCACCCAATAGAGCACTTTGCGTTCGCCATGTTCGGTTTCGCTCTTGTCATCCTGCGCCATCGCGGTGCTCGCTACTAGTTGCGTCAACAGTACGCTGGCCAGCACATGAATCCAGATTTTATTCTTACGAGTAAATTGTGTTGTTTTCATTTGATTATTCCTTTTCCTGGTTGGCTTTTACGATGGGTTTCAGGTCCTGAAACACATTCAGCCAATGGCTTTTAATGGCTTGCAAATCCACCCAGGCGCGCCATTGCGCCACCTGATGACCAACGGCTTGCAACTGGGTTTTCAGAAGATTTCGCTGAGCGATAATGACAGCGGAAAAGTCACCAGTCCCGGCGGCATAGGCGTCTTCGGCCGCCTGAACGTTTAAACGGGCCTCATCAAGCAGACGTGTCTGGTAGAGCGCGCCAGCTTCCCGGGCCAGTTTCAAACTGCTTGTGGCGCTAGAGGCCTCGGCCTGTAATTGCAACCAGGTTTTCTCTCTTTCCGACTGCCAGGCGTCCCGGGCGGACAGGGCGGCCTCCACTTCTGCATCACGCGCCTTGGCACGGGCAAAAGGCAGGTCGATACTGGCTGTGATGGCAAACAGGTCTTCGCGATCGCTGCCGTCCGGGTTGGTGCCAAAACGCTTGCGATATTCACCCCCGACCACCCACATGGGTTTACGCTGCTCATGGGCCAGTGAAATACCGGTATCAGCCACCGCCAGCAAACGGTCCAGCCGCCGGATTTGCGGGTGCTGACGAATATCCTCTACCCCAACCTCGGGCAAGGTGGCTTGCAGCGGCAAATCAGGCCACTGGGGGTCGCCATGGCCTGCCAGGGCATGATACTGCATCTCTTTACTGTGCATCTGATCTTTAATCTGAATGAGCTCATCCTGCAAGCGCAGCATTTCCACCCGGGCTTGAATCACATCCTGCTGATTGCCCCGGCCTTCAGCCAGTTTGTTTTCGGCCACCTGCGTCAGCGCTTGCAGCAGGTCATGATTGGCTTGCACAATGCGGCGTTTTTCTGCCAGAAAAAACAAGTCCAGCCACAAGCGCTGTGCCTGACGCACGCGCTGCAAGAAAACCGCTTTAGCCTGCCAGAGCAGGCTCTCGGCCTGTTCCCTGGCTTTATCGGCCTTGAGTTGACGGGTTTTTCCCCGGGGCACGGCCTGTTTGAGACCAAAGCGCCACTGGGTTGTGGGGATGTCGGTCAAACTCAGGCCATCAAACGGCACATTAAACAGGCCAGAAGTGAACACCGGATTGGGCAAAGCGCCTTCACTTATCGCCTTGTTTTGCCAAAGTCGCGCCTGTTGACCGGGCACTTTCCAGGCCGGGTCGCTGCGATAAACGGCTTCAGCCACCAGGCGAAAAATCTGTTCACCCTGTTCCGCTTCAGAGCTGCGAATGAACTTGGCTGGCGACCCATGTTTGGCGTTGGTGTCAGCATGTACAGGGGCAATCAGGGCAATCAGTAACATAGCCGCCAGTCCATGGCGCCCTGTCAAACACCGGGTTGCTGATGCACGCGTCGGTAGAGAAAAAATACGCATAAATATTCCTTGTCAAGTGTGGTTCGAATCACGGATTTGTGCTGCATTAAAAGCACACACCAAGCGGCCTGTCGCCTGAAAAATCAAAGCAACAAAAGACCGCCTGAACGAAGCACTAACTTCGTTCCAGGGAATATTTAGCTAATGGGAGGTCGAAAAGGCGGGAATGTCAAATAGCGTAATTGGGGATTAACGACAATAACTGGCCGTTTTCCGGACACAGGCAAGGTTATCCACTGTCCATGCGGCCAGTCCGCCACGCTATAAACACCAGAAGCGCACAGTTGCAGACAAAGGCACTTGTCATTGTCGCAACAGTCACAAGATTGTGATGTTTTACTGACTGAATCTGCTACAAAAAAAGGCGTACTCATGCCATGGCTGGCATGCTGCGATGCGGATGAATCGACCCGTTGGCTTTTCGGCGCCGTGACCATTGCCCGGGCCTGGCCATGGGCGGCGCACGGCGCAGCTGCAATCGCTACTGGAGCCAGCGCCAGACCAAGCAGGGCAAGTATTGTCAATAGGTGACGCATAATTTAGGACTCATCCACTCTCCGGCTCAATAACGGACATTCACGGCCCGTTAGATGAGAAGGATTCTCATTAGTTCCACGACGGCAGTATAAAGGTAAAAACCCCAAAACTCAACTCATGCCATCGGCCCAGGGAATCGTGGTTTACTTTTTGCATTTACCACCCGGCCTGCTTTTTTTTCTGGCGTTTTTTTGCGCCCGGTTTTTGGCCACGGCCTTTTGTGCGGCCTTGGTGATTTGCTTTTGTATCTTCTTGTTTTTTTTCTGCTGCTTTTTCTGATGTAGCGCAAAATCACTCATCTGGTTGCGAATGGCCTTTTTGGTCCTATTCACCTCTTCCACGGCCAGCCGCGCTTTTTGCGCCGCCTTTTTGGCTTTTTTCGCAGCCTTGCGGGCTTTTTTAATGGCTTTCTTCAGCAGCTTCTCCAACTCCTGGCTATCACGCTTCTGACACGCCTGGCTTTGGTTCTTGCATAGGGACTTGTTGCAGGATTTTTTATGATTGCATGGCATTTTTTTCTCCATATTTTTGTCTTTTTGCTGCAAGCGATGAAGCCCATAGCAAATCATCAATCGCGGTCTTCGTCCTGATTGGCGTATATGTCACGCACCGAGCCAATAATTTTGGGATCAGGCGTGCTGACAATGCTTTCATCCTTGTCGGGATAGTCCAGGTTTGACAAAAAATGTCGCATCACATTGATACGTGCCCGCTTTTTGTCATCGGATTTCACCACTGTCCAGGGCGCATCCGCCGTATCCGTGTGAAAAAACATGGCTTTTTTGGCTTGGGTATAGTCGTCCCATTTGTC
>JALSHI010000018.1 GCA_026982315.1 Lysobacterales bacterium | reverse complement strand
AGCAGTTGCGGGTCAAGGCGTTTTTGCCCAAGGTTCAACCGCCAGTCCAGATGCGGGCCTGTGGCGCGGCCGCTGGCGCCGATTTCACCGATTTTGTCACCTTGCTGCACTCGCTGGCCCGGGATCACGTCAATCCGGCTCAAATGCAGATAGGTGCTGCTTAGCCCCAGGCCATGATCAATGATGATGGTACCGCCGGAGTAGTACAAGTCCGGCTCGGCCAGACGCACAACCCCCGCCGCCGGCGCCACCACCGGCGTCCCCGTCGCATTGGCAATATCCATGCCATAATGGGGCCTTTTCGGTTCGCCATTGAGTATGCGGCGACTGCCATAAACCCCCGAAACCCGCCCCTGAGCCGGCCAGATAAAACCGGACAGAAAATCCGTGCGCTGATCCACATGATTGCGCGCCTGCCGAACCAGCGCCGCCTCGGCGCGGATGCGCTGCAGCACCGCCGGCGGGGGATTAACCTTCGATGCTGGCAAGCCATCAACCACCTCGGTGGGAAAGTCCCGGCGAATCACCGGCACTGTCATGTGGTAGGTTTGACCTTGCGTCCTTATCGACACATCAAGCGGCCGGGTATTAAAACGCCCGATCCCCAATAAAAAAACACCATCATCCGAAACAGGCACGGGCGTTTTATTGACCGTCACATGCGCCCCCGGCGGCGCATGGCCCAGCAGCAAGGCGCCTTGAACCGGTTTGCCGGAAATGGATACCTGCCATTGGCCCTGATTTTCCGATGCCGGTGCCACAGGGTCTGCCTGAGTGGCGCCATTGAATACATTGAATAAACACAGCCACACCGCAACCAGTGTGGCAGCCCTGTTATTTTTTCCCATGCCGATTCTCTGCGTGTCATGCCTCATCGCGGATATAATACGCCCTATGAACCCGACCAACAAGTCACTACCACCAGCCCCGCTGCTGGCGCTGGATACCGCCACTGAATCCTGTTCGGTGGCGCTAACACTGCCCAGTGGCCAATGTTTATCGCGCGACACCGATATTCCCCGACAGCACAGCCAGGTATTGTTCACCCTGATTGACCAGTTGCTGGAGGAAGCCGGAATACAAAAATCCGAGCTGGCCTGCCTGGCCTGCGGCATCGGTCCTGGCACCTTCACCGGCGTGCGCATCGCGGTAGCCGTAGCGCAAGGACTGGCTGCCGCCCTAAACCTGCCGATTGTGCCGGTTTCCAATCTGCTGGCCGTGGCGCAGGATGGTTATGAGCAGCTAGCCGCTCAAGGGATTGCCCCACCGCCGGGGTTTCGGCTGCGGGCCGTCATCGACGCCCGCATGCATGAGATCTATAGCGCCGTATTTCACTGGGACGGGAGCGCCTTGCAACAGACCGGGAAGGAGCAGTTATTGTCCGCCAAACAGTTACTCCAGAAAGAAACTCAGCATCCTTCGGATTGCCTGGCGGGCAATGCCCTGACCGTCTTTGATGAACTCAGCACACTGCCATCAGCGTCCATGTTACCTGCGGCTCGCAGCCACGCCCGAACCATTGCCAAACTGGCCGCTGGCCAGCCCCGGCTGGTTGAGCCGACCAGTTTGCAACCGGCATATTTGCGCCAGCAAGTGACGCACCAGAAAACCTGACAGCCCTGTTCTAGTCCCAGCGATAGCCACAGGCTGTGACCAGGGGGCGCAACTCGTCGGCCACCGTTTCGATTTCTGACTGGTAATTTTTCCAGCGCGCCGTGCGGCTGCTGTCAATGGTCTGAGTCACCCGATGGTAACTGGGCGTGTTGATGTTGGTGCCTGACAGATGCTTTTGGAAATGCCGCATCCGCGGGTGCCAGTCAAGCTGCAAAAAGCCCAGGATATCCCTGGCGCGTGCATCCGGCCGGGTGACAAAGTCCTCATACCGGTGCCAGTCAATGCGTTTGGCAATGAGCGGGGCGGCCGCCAAGCCGGCAAAGCCACAACGGTTCAAAAAGGCCGCTGTTTGTCGCCAGTCCAGAAAATGGCGCATGGCTTCATTGACCTGAAACAGCTGTGTAAAGCAGCTTAAGGCCACATCCCGGGGATCGCGAATCGCCAGAATAAAACGGGCCGATGGAAACAGCCAGGCCAATAGCCCCAAATGAATCACATTCAAGGGCAATTTGTCTATCACCCGCGCCGGTGTGGGATTGCCCGCGGGAAGCCATTGCGCGCGCTGCTGCAAATAGCTGTGCCGCCATTGCTCAATGTGCGCCGGGTTGGCATTCTGAAGCATTCGGGTCAGGCGCACCGGATCTTCCAAGGCTTGGCCCATATCCGCCAGCACCGGCTCCAGTGTGGGCTTTTCCTCAATGGTGACGATGTCCGGGTGCGCCGCCAGCATTTTTTCAAGCAAGGTGGTGCCGGCGCGGGGAAAGCCCAGCAAAAAGACCGGTTCTTCAGCCGGATTTGCCGCCATCGCTGGCCTTTGCGAGCTGGCGCTGGTACCGATCAGCGCCGCCCAGTCCACCTGGGCCGCCGCCTGAGCGCACGCCATCCCATACGGGTTCCATTCGTTTTGTCTGGCCGGGCTGGCGCGACGGATGGCCTCATTCGCGCGACTGAACAAGCGAAACGCCCGGGAAAACTGTTGCTTTTTTTCCATGGCCTGAGCCTGCACATTGGCCGCTATACCCTGATTAACGCCTGTCAGCCCTTTATCTGATATTTTCTCCAGCCATGCCAGCGCCTCATCCGGTTGGTTTTGGCGCAACGCCAAACGCGCCAGCACCACATTGGCCCGAAAACCACCAGCATCCAACGCAATGCTTTTCCGGGCATGCGCCTGGGCGCGCTCCAACTCATTGAGTAATTCATTGTTCCAGGCCAGACACGCATGCAGCCAGGCCAAGGCGGCCGGGTCACTGGCGGCTGGATCCCCCTCTGGCAGTGCGTGGGCGGTCTCGCCAAACCATGCTGTTAGCTCGCGGTAATAACCGGCCTGTTCCAGAATTTCCGCCACCGGCAGCCATAACGCGACTGGCAGCGGATTGAGCTGTGTTCGTAATCGGCTAAGTAATAGATGTGCAACTTCCGGCACTTTGCCTGCCTGATGAGCGGCAGCCATCAGCCAGCGCCAGACCGCCGGATCTTTGCCTTTCAGCCGGCTGGCGGCCAAAAAATGGTCATAGGCCTGTGTCATTTGTTGCTGGTGAAAATGCGCCATGCCACACACCATTTGCGCATCGGCATGATGCTCGTGCTGCGCCAGCACTTGTTGTCCATATTGCAAGGCCCGCGCAAATTGTTGCGCTTTCAAGGCGGCAAATGCCTGTTGAAGCAAGACCGTTACAGAAGACGCGTTCACAGGACATGGCTCCAGGATTTTGGGGTCAGGTCAAAGGCAATGGAAATGCGGTCCTCTGCCGTTTCGTGCGGAATGGTGCGGTGATAAAGGTAAGAAGGAAACACCACCAATGTGCCCGGTTGTGGCTGAATCAGTCCGCGTGGCGCAGTGCGCTTCAACTGGATGTCGTCGGGGATACACCCATATTCAAAATAACCGGCGCTATCCGGGGTCTGAGCGCAGACTGCCGGAACGGTCACATAATAGGCACCGCTGAGCCAGGATTCTTCATGGATGTGTTTGTCAATAAAGCCATCGCCTTTGACCCAGGTGGCCCATAAATTCAGGGTATAACCCTCTCGCAAAACCGCGGCTTTGTGCTTGAGCATGGGGTGGGTATCGTCATCCGGCAGTTGCGCCAGGTAGTGGTCAATGGCTTGCCGCAGCAGACGCTCAAACTCGACGATGGCTGTTGTTCTGTCCGCCAGCAAATCGCCGGTCAGGTAACCGTTACGCGCCGCCAGCCCATGTGGATTCAGGCGCAACCGGCTGTGGTGGCGGATGTCTTCCGCCAATTGTTGATGGTAAGACGCCAGGCCGCCAAAGGCGGCCGACGGCTGTAGCCTCAGCTGTTGGACCAATTGGCCGTGACCGTAAAACTCGGCCACTTTTTCCCGCTGGCCCAAGGCCAGTCTGGCAATGGCCAGATAAGCCAGGGTGCGTTGGTCACGATCATCCAGGCCATGCGCCTGGACCAGGGCAGACTCAGCTTGTTCAAATTGCCCCAGACGGCAATGAAAAATGCCT
>JALSHI010000017.1 GCA_026982315.1 Lysobacterales bacterium | reverse complement strand
TTCCTGCCCTGGCTGACAGCCCGACGCATCAGCCGGACAACAGCGCTGGGATTGGCTGTGCTGCTGGCCATCTCCCCTTTATTGATTTCCTATAGCCAGAAAGCCCGCCCCTATGCACTCACCGTTCTTTTTGTGTGGCTATCCTACTGGCTGTTTTATCGCTACTGCCGAACTCCCAGTGGAAAACGCCTCTGGCTGGGGCTGGCCTATGCGCTGGTGGCCGCTTTGGCGGTATGGGCACACCTGATTGTGGCTTTATTTATCGCCGCACCTTTTTTGACGGAGGGTCTGCGCACATTCTGGCTGGAACGACAAAAACGCAAGACACATTTTTACTGCCTGCTGTCACTTGGAGTACCCGCCGGGCTGTTAACCCTGGCCCTGACTGTACCGCCCCTGCTGCATGACGCCAAATCACTCCTTGGCAAAACCCATAAGCACCAGGCCAGCCTGGACACCCTTGTTGGAACCTGGCACCTGTGGACAGGGACAACATCGGCCTGGCTGGCCGGTGCGGCCTTCCTGCTGGCCATACTTGGCCTGCCTCGGCTCTGGAAGCATTTTCCCGAGGCCCGCTGGGCGCTGACAGGAGGTGCGCTGACCCTGATTCTGGTGCTGGTCACCGAGCCGGCCTGGAGCAACCACTCCCTGGTTGTGGCCCGTTACCTGCTGCCGGCCCTGCCCTTGGCGTTACTGGCAGTGATTGCCGGTTTCAGCGTCCTTGGCAAAACAATACACCCCGGCGTGGCTATTGCCCTGTTTGCAGCCTTTGTTATCGCCGCCTTCTTCACTTCTCCGCTACCTGACTGGCTGCGCACGCCAAATAGTCAGAAATCCCACACCGCCCTGGTATTTGAGTTTCGTCCACACAAAAACGGAATCCTGGACTATATGCACCAACGGCCAGTGGAACCCTTCTGGCACCAACTGGCCCAACAGCCCCGCGGCAGTCTGACTGTCGCCGTAGCCCCCTTCGCCTTCGAAAGCTACCATTGGGACGCCATTTTCTGGGAGCCAGCCAGTGGACAGCGCGTGATTCCCGGGTTGTTACTGGGCCTGTGCGTGGACAAACGCCACGGTGAAGTACCGGATAATCGCCGCTTCCGCTTTGCCAATGTCGCCTACCTGGCCGACCCGGATGATCTCAAACGCCGGGGCGTGGATTATGTCCTGTGGCAAAAACCGCAACGATTTGGCAAATCCGCGCACATGACCCACAAAAACCTCAGCGGCTGCGAAGGCAAAATCCGACGCCTCTACGGCAAGCCTGTGTATGAAGATGATAAAATCGCAGTTTTCCCCGCAACAGAAAAAACCTAACGCCACTTCACGCACGAAAGGAACATCGCCTGCATGATTAACGGAAAAAAAGTAATGGTGGTCATGCCTGCCTACCATGCCGAGCAGACCCTGGAGGCCACCTACCGGGCATTACCCCACGACGTGGTGGACCACGTTCTGCTGGTGGATGACGCCAGCAGCGACAACACCGTCGCCGTGGCCAAATCCCTGGGCATCGACGTTATTACCCACGCGCGCAATCGTGGCTATGGCGCCAACCAGAAAACCTGCTATCGCGCCGCACTGGACAAAGGCGCCGACATCATCGTCATGGTGCACCCGGATTACCAATACGAGCCGCGCCTGGCCACGGCCATGGCCGCCATGATTGAGTCGGAAGTCTATGATTTGGTCATCGGCTCGCGCATTCTGGGTGGCAAGGCCCGCCAAAGCGGCATGCCCTGGTGGAAGTACGTGGCCAACCGCGCGCTAACCGCTTTTGAAAACCTGATGCTGGGGGCCAAACTGTCTGAATACCACAGTGGCTACCGCGCTTATTCCGCCGACCTGCTCCAAAACATCCCTTTTGAAAACAATTCCGACGATTTTATTTTCGACAACCAGCTGCTGGCCCAAGCCATAGTGGCCGGCTTTCCGGTGGGGGAAATTTCCGTCCCCACCAAATACTTTCCTGAAGCCAGCTCCATCAACCTGCCCCGTTCAATCAAATACGGCTTCGGCGTACTTGGAACCGCCTGCCTGGGCTTTCTGGCCCGCACGAAATTGACCAAGCCCAACCTGTTTCCAACATTAAGCAAGAACTCAAAAACCACTTTAGAAGTAACAGATCAACGGCCTACAAAAATCACACAACAGTTAAAAACAAAGAACGGCCACAATAAAGATCAAATCAACGTACCAAGCTTTCTTATCATCGGAGCACAAAAAAGCGGCACCAGTTGGCTGCACCATACTCTGCGCCAGCACCCAAGCATATACCTGCCAAAAGATAAAGACTGGGAGCCGGATTTTCTCAAGCCTGATGACTTTCAGAAATTTTTACAACGATTTAGTCAACGGCGATCAAGACAAATTTCAGGTGATGCTTGTGCTGCATGGTTTTGGACGGAAAGAGGCGCTGACCCAGCAACAGGACAGCACCGCAACGTCGCTGATGACATTGCCAACACCTTGGGGCAGGGCATAAAGCTCATTGTTTTACTCAGAAACCCTGTACAGCGGGCAATCTCAGCTTACCTGCACCACCTGAAACATAAAACACTTTCACCTGACACAAGCATCATTGATGCAGATTCAAATTTAGGCATCATCACCCTGAGTCAGTATGGTTTTCATCTGGAAAACTGGCTGAAATGTTACTCTGCTGACAATATCCTGCTATTGCCATCACCAGCTGAGGCCAACCCTGAAGACATTTTTAGCCAGGCTATCAACTTTTTGGGAGTCCCTCCGACACCTGAATCGGTCGAAGATACCAAGAAAGTCATTATGCCTGGCATGCAAAAATTACAACTTTCTGATGGCGTATGGGTTCCAGAAGAAAGTCTTGAGTCTTCAAAAAGGTTTGCTAATCGAGAAACAAAAACTCAAACAATCAATGACAAGAAATTTGTCAGGATTATCAGCCAGGATGAAATCGACGCTATCCAGCGTCACCTTGAGCTGGACACCCGAAAATTCCTAAACCTGGTAAAAAAATACAAAAAAATGCATCCCGCATTCTCAGGCTGGCTTTAACCCAATAACTGCTCCAACTCGGCGAGGCTTGACCAGTCATTGCGAAAAACGTATCGGGGCAAACGCCACCGATCACTATCAGAGCAAACCGGCTCCGGCTTTGTTGTAAAGGCTGCCAGAATTCCCATTGACTCACCATGAGCCGGAAAATATTCCGTCGCAACCCATTCGGGCACTTCACCATAAGGATAAGCAAACGCCGGCAGAGGATTTGTTCCTAGTACTTGACGCAAGTATTCTTGAGCCTGGTAGATTTGCCAGTCTGCCTCCTCTTGATTTGACAGATTATTAAAGTGTCCGTAATCAGAGCAACCAGGATAATGAAAATCAGACGGCAATGAAGCATGGCGGTGATCCCAGCTGTGGTTTGCAATCTTCGCCAAGCCCTCAGCATGTGCCGCTGCCCACCAATCATCTTTCCACCATCCCTTACCAATCATACAAGTCTTGTCTAGCTCTTCCCGCGCTTTGGGCGAGCCTATCACAAAACTGGTTACTTGCAATTCCGGCTGAGCCATGCGTCCATGTTTGGCTTGAAAATCACGCAAGATATTCACCATACTGCGTTGCTTACCGAAACTCGGGTGCGGCAAATCATACCAGTCAAACCAACTGCCATCATCCATGGTCAACGCCACGCTACGATCAGGAATGTCGTCCCAACAGCCCGATATAACCGCATCTATTACCCGCTCCAAGCCAATGAAATGAAAACCAGCCTGGTGCAGGTACTCAATATCCTTTGCAAAGCCAATGTGATCATTGGTGGCATAGCCAGTACCATCTACGTGGATACTATGGTAGGTCAAAACAAAAACATTCTTTCCCATGAACAGAAACCTAACATAAAAAAGAGCGCCCCTTATACAGTAAGAAGCGCCCTTGTATTATATCAACTCACAAACCCTGGATTTTACTGGATACTGATCCTTAGCGTATATTCCGTATTAAGGCCAATTTCACCATTTTTGTTTATGACTTTGATCAGATACCCGCCTTCTGGTTGATCCAGAACCAGACGTGACTGTCCATTCCCACCAGAGTCACAGTCGCTCCCCACCAAACTTACAGGGT
>JALSHI010000016.1 GCA_026982315.1 Lysobacterales bacterium | reverse complement strand
ACTGCCGTTTATCCGTACCAGCGTTGACCACGGCACGGCACTGGATATTGCCGGGCGTGGGCAGGCCGATACTGGCAGCTTGTTGCAAGCTGTGTCGCTGGCACGGCAACTGGCAGCTAACCGGTTCCAACGGAATCACAGCCCATGAAAGCCAAGAAACGACTGGGCCAGAATTTTCTGCATGATCCCAATATCATTGGCAAAATCCTTCACGTAGCCAATCCCGGAAAAAGCGACACCTTTTATGAAATCGGCTCGGGCCATGGCGCGATTACTGACGAGTTGGTCAAACGTGCGGGAACCGTACACCTGGTGGAACTGGATGATGAGCTGATTCCGGAACTGGAAGAAAAGTATGGCCAGCATGCCCATGTGACCATTCATCATCTGGATGCCTTGACCTTGCAGTTGCCAGCGTCAATGGATGGGCGTAAAGTTCGTGTGATTGGTAATTTGCCCTATAACGTTTCCACGCCCCTGTTGATTCATCTGTTGCAGCAGGCCGATCGCATTGAGGACATGCTGTTCATGCTGCAAAAAGAGGTGGTGACGCGAATGGCCGCGCAGCCTGGCGGCAAGGATTACGGCCGTCTGTCTGTCATGCTGCAGCATCGGTTCGATGTGCACCCGCTGTTTGTGGTCAAGCCCGGCTCTTTTGTGCCAGCGCCGCGGGTGGACTCGCAGATGGTTCGCCTGGTGCCCAAAGCACATCCCCCATTGGTGGATTTTTCTACCCTGGAGCGTGTGGTGAAGCAGGCTTTCTCTCAGCGCCGCAAGACCCTTAAAAACAATCTCAAGGGCTTGTTTTCAACCCGGCAACTGGAAGACATGGGTTTGGATCCCCGCCAGCGGCCCGAAACCGTCAGTGTGGACCAGTATTGCCAGCTGGCTCGGGCGCTGGAAGCGAATCCTTCTACTGGCTCGATGACTGTTATCTAGCGCGCTTTTTTGATTCGTCCGGCCAGACAATCCTGGGCATTTTCAGGTGGCTTGAGCATGTTCAAACCACAGCGATAGACGCGATCAGCCCCTTGGTAATAAGCGATGGTATCATCCACAAGTGCCGGGTTTTTGACGGCTTGACCATTGTCTTCATTACGCTGAATGACCTGTTTGACCGGCGCCAGGTATGTCAGTGTGCCATTTTTGTATAAACCCAGCTTCTGGTAATTGCCAACCAGGGCGCGCTCTTCCTGAGGCGTGACTTCGGCGGCATTCAGGCCAAAAAACCATGATTTGTAATCCATGTTAAGTAAGGCCAGCAGTGTCGGCGCTACATCGATTTGGCTGAGCAGGGTATTAACCTTGCCAGGCTTGACAATCTTCGGCGCATAAATCCACATGGGAATGTGATAACGCTGCACCTGCAAGCTGGCCTTGCCTGCGGCGCGTGAGGTGTGGTCGGCAATAAACACAAAAATGGTGTTGTCGAACCACGGTTTTTCCCGGGCTTGCCGTAAAAACTCTCCAATGGCGTAACTGGTATAGGCAATGACGGACTCGCGGTTATGCTGTGGCCAGTCGATACTGCCTTCGGGGAAGGTAAACGGCCGGTGATTGGATGTGGTCATCAACTGGTAGAAAAACGGCCTGCCTTCGGCAAAACTGCGGTCGGCCTGTGCCAGGGTGATGTCATACAGGTCGCCGTCGCTCATGCCCCAGGCATTTTCAAAGGCGATGCTGTGGTGATATTCATCGGCGTTGTCCTGATCAATAATGCCATAGCCGTTGCCGGCAAAAAAGGCGTTCATGTTGTCGAAGTAACCACGGCCGCCATAAATAAACTGGACGTCATAGCCCTTGTCGCGGAAAACCTGCCCCAATGAATGCATGCCGGACTCGTGACCCAACCGTTTGACAATGGAGCGACCGGGTGTGGGTGGTATGGAGAGGGTGATGGCCTCCAGGCCGCGCACTGTGCGGGTGCCGGTGGCGTACATGCGGGTAAAGAACAAGCTGTCATTGATGAGCGAGTCCAGAAATGGCGTCATGCCTTCAGCACCGCCATACTGGCGAATCAATTCCGGTTTGACGGTGTCCGGGTAGCCGCGTTGGTTGGCAAAATATTTCAGAAAATCGGCGTTAAATGACTCCAGGGTGACCAGAATCACATTGTGATGTTGTTCCGGACCCGGGTTGTCAATAAACCGACCAATGTCATAAGGCTTGATGGCTTCGGGGTTATCCGGCAGGGGTTTGTGCACCAGGCTGAACAGATTGCCGGTGACGGTTATGTCATCTTCCACCGGGTAAAAGGTGTCGTAATCCAGCACATTGTTTCGGAATGCGGCGAAGAACTGATAGGGGCCATTGCTGGCCAACTCATTGCGAAACGTGTTCGGGCTGTATTCCCGCCATTGCTGGTTGAGCAACGAAAAACTGGCCACCGGCAGTAATAGCAACAACAAAGCCGGCAGGGTGCGGTGGCGGATATGCGAGTGGCAGGCGAGGGCTCGTTGCAGATAGGGCCTTGTTAGCCAGTAAATGGCTAGTGCCAACAGCGCCAGAATGGCCAGAATAGGCCCGACTGGGTAAGACTGTTGAATGTTGTTGGTGACCTCGTGGGTGTAAACCAGGTAATCCACCGAGATAAAATTGAAACGGACGGTGAACTCGTCCCAGAAGAAATATTCCGCCACGGCCACAAACAGAAAGCCGTAAATGGACAGCAGATAGAACAAGTGAACCAGAACCTTGTTAATCCGGCTGTGCCAAAACCGTTCAGGTGTCAGCCACACATACAGCACAAAGGGAATGAGAAAGTAGCTGTAAAAGCCAAGATCAAAAAGCAAACCCCGAAAGAAAATGACCGGAAGGTCGCTCCAACTGGCATCCAGTGCCGACCAGCTGAGCACAGTCAGGACAGCGCGGGTTAAAAAACTGAGAGCCAGGTAAACCAGAAAAAAGGCCCAGGCAACATGCAGTCGGCACCAGCGTGACTGACCAGAAGATTGATTGCGCGCAGTGGCGGCGGAGAAAAGGCTTTGTGCGTTCATGGACAAGGTACTCAATGGGTAGCGGCCAATTGTATCCTGCTTGGTTTGTGTCGCCAAGCGCCCCTGGCCTTCCCTCTACAGCGGTGTCGCGTTAAAATGCATATGATGCTGCCAATTGCTTTTATCAGCTAACAGGAGAATGTGTGGAAAACAAGCAATCGCAAGACCCCCAAAATACCTCACCTGCCTCTTTGCTGTCTGTGGTCATTGAGGCCCTTGAAAACGCCAAAGCCCAGAATATCACCAGTCTGGATGTTTCCCATCTCACCGCTGTGACTGATTATTTGGCCATTTGCAATGGCACGTCCAGCCGGCACCTGAAAACCATCGCCGAAACTGCCATGGAGGCTGTCCGAAAAGCCGGTTTCGATGTGTTGGGGCATGAAGGAAACGGGACATCCGAATGGGTGGTCGTGGATCTGGGGGATGTCGTTCTGCATGTTATGTCTCCGGAGGCGCGGCGATTTTATCATTTGGAAGGTTTGTGGGATATTGATGCCTCCAGTGAAGCCGGGGCGGAAAAAACCGGTAATCCGGCGTCGTAGACTGTCAGCCAGCCTGTGAAAGTTCGACTGCTTAGTATAGGACACAAAATGCCCGCCTGGGTTGAAGCGGGTTTTAGTGAATACGCCAGACGCCTGCCTGCGGCCCATGGTATTGAGCTGGTAGAAGTTCCGCCAGTGGCCCGTAACAAGTCAGTGAATGCGCAACAGGCCATGAAAAAAGAAGCCGAAGCCATTATCCAGGCGCTCAAGCCAGGCAATCCGCTGGTGATGCTGGATGAGCGCGGCACCCCTTGCAGCACCCGCAAACTGGCGGACAAGTTTGCGCGGTGGGAGATGGAAGGTGGCGAAATCGATCTGGTCATCGGTGGCGCCGACGGGTTGGACCCGGCCTTGAAACAGCGCGCCAGCGAGATCTGGTCTTTAAGCGCCTTGACCTTTCCGCACCCGCTGGTGCGCGTCATTGTGGCCGAGCAGATTTATCGTGTCTGGAGTCTGCGTCATAATCACCCTTATCATCGGGCATAGTCTTTGTTCACAGGGCGCCCCTTCCAACAATGGAGAACGCAACCGTAGCAGGATTTTCCATGGACGCCAGTCAGAATCATTCTTCTACCGCCTTGCAGATCATTCTGGCCTCAGCATCCCCCAGGCGGGCGCAGTTGTTGCGCCAGGTGGGTATTGAACCGGTGTGCCTGCCAGCCAATATTGATGAAACACCGCGGTCGGAGGAAGGTCCTCAATCCCTGTGTCGCAGGCTGGCGCAGGCAAAGGCGGCCAGCATTGCACAACAAGTGGCTGGTACGGAAAAGGAGCAGATGCCCATTTTGGGATC
>JALSHI010000015.1 GCA_026982315.1 Lysobacterales bacterium | reverse complement strand
ATCCAGTTTGAATTCTTTCGAATATTTCTTTCGTGTCGCCATTTTTACTTTCCTCAGTTAAGATCATTATCCTTAACTGGGTTGTACAAGTCCATTAGACCACGTCACTACATATCTTACAGGATTCGCATTGGCGTAAGGATAAGTATTAAGGCCACCTTGCAAGCCGATGGGATCTGAGGTGATGTACCGTCCTGTTTGGGGATCATAATACCGGAAGTAGTTGTAATGCAACCCGGTTTCGTTGTCATAATACTGCCCCGGAAAACGCAGGTTAAAGGTAAAGCCCAAACCGTCACCATCCGGATCAGTCTCAGGCAATCCGGTACCAAAAGCATCCACTGGCCAGCGCCAGATAACCTGGCCGGTCTTGTCGGTGACCTGCCGCGGCGTGTTCAAATGGTCGGTCAGGATGTAAACCAGCTCGGTGACAGGCGAGGCACCACTGTAATCAGTGCGGAATTGCGCCAGGGGGCGGTTGCCCAGCCAGACGGTTTCCCACCTCCAATCCAGCCCAGGATGCGTACCGCTGTGCCGAGCGTAGTGCAGCAAGTGGCCATCTTGCCCATGCAGAAAATCAAAGTACTGTGGCGCTGCAGGCGGCGGATCAAGGCGTTTTTTCAGAATCCGTTGTCCTTCGGGGTTATAGCGGTACCACGCGCTTACACCACTGGCTGTTTGTATCGCCGCCAAACGGCCGTTGGCGTCATAACTGGCTGTCAGACCCTGGTCGTCCAGAGTGAGGGTATTGCCTGCGCTGTCATAGCTTCGGCTAAACTGATCAATGGATGACAGCCGGTTGCTATCTGCAGCATAAGCATAGGATATGGTCGCCTGGTGGCCGTTGATATGACTAAGGCGGTTGCCCAAGCGGTCGTAGCTGTATTGCTGCGGGCCTGGAGTCTCCTGTCTCAGACGGTTCAGCCGGTCGTAGGTAAAATAGCGGGGGGCTTCGTTGTTCAGGGAAGTGATTTGGGTGATGTTACCCACCGGGTCGCGACTGTATGATTGCCCGTACACCGAGCCATACTGAAAACTCTGCAGGCGGTATCCTGTGTCGTATTGGGCTGAATATGACAGGCCGTTGCCAAGATTCATGGACACCAATGGGCCACCCATGGGTAAATAGGTGATGTTTTGAGCCAATACCACCGATAGTCCCGTAGCGGTGGTTGCATCAACCCGGATAATTTCCCCAGCGGAATTGTACTGGTATGACACTTCCAGATTCGATGGATAAATAATTTTTTCCACGAGCCCCTGATCGTTATATTGATATTCCAATGATGCTGTCAAATCAATGCGGCCACTCACATTTGGCAGGCGCTGGCTCTTCCTGACCATATGTCCAAATGGGTCGTATTCAAAAACCATCTGCACATGGCCATTGGCATACGAGCCCAATCTGCCTTCGGCATTTAGCCCTTGATCGTAAACGTACCGAGTATCGTCTACCCAGCCTTTGTAATCAACAAATTCAGGGCGGCCGAGGGCGTCGTAGGTAGCGTTAATGATTGTCCCGCGCGCGTCAACCACCTGCATAGGGTTGCCCGCTTCATCATAGGAATATTGTGTAACGCCGGCGTCAGGGGAGTGTACAGACAAACGGTTGCCAAAGTCGTCATACGTGTAATGGGTTTGATTACCATTGGCGTCAGTGACTCTGGTCAGATTCCCCTGGGAATCATACTCAAAGCCGGTTGTGGTATCAGATGTGGCCGGGTCACCAGATCCGTTGTCATCAGTCTGTTGTCTCAACTGATTGAGCGCATCATACGAAAATGTCGTGACCACGCCTGCACCCGTGGTTTTCGACAACAATTGGCCAGTAGTCGCCGAGTAATTAAAATACTCCGTTATGCCACCGTCAGTACTGGACTCCATTTGATTGTTGAGGTTGTAAACATGGGTGATCTGCCGTCTGAGTACGCCATTACTGTCACGATTTTCCTCACTCAGCATATTGCCTTCCGTATCCAAGGTGCGCTGGAGGCTGCTTCCCTGATCGTCTTCAACCTGAATCAACCGCCGGGCGCCGTCGTAGGTGAAGGTTGTGGTATGCGCCTTGGTGGTGCCATAGTTTGTGATGATGGTTTTCACTTCACCAGTGGGCAGATAGTCATAGAAAGTACTGATGGACTTGCCATCACCGGACAAGGTCACTGTTTTTAGCCGGTCATTCCCTGGATAGTAGGAGTAACTCACATGCAGGCCATTGGGACGGTCTTCACTCAACACCCGGCCGGTGGATGAGTAGGTAATATTGTCGCGGTAAATTACATTAGTCCGTAAAACTGTATTGTTGGGGCCTTTTACCCGTTTCAATCGCCCCCGGTTGAACCCCTGGGATTCATCAGTGGAATAGTAGCTGTACTGGATAATATCCGAAATATCTGTTCTGGGGCCGTCGTACTGGCTGACCTGGCCAAACGGCCCGTTGTATTCTGTTGAGGTCATCCGAAGTGGCAATGCATGCGCGTCTGGCTGATACCCTTGCTGGCTCATTTGCGTGACCTGGCCATCGCTGTTATAGCTGAAATTAGTCACTTTCTGCCGACCCACCGCCACTGAGTCTTCGGCTATCTGCACCACCTTTGTGGGCATAACAGGGTGATATGTCAAGTATCGGGTATGTTCTTGCGGCGTACCGGGAGCTGTGGTCATCGCCGAGTATTGGCCCAATACTGCGTTGTTGATGGTGTAGGCGGTGGTGACACCATTAACTGTTTTCGAGATAATATTGTTGTGGTCGTCATATTGATAGCTGCTACGCTGATTGGTGCATGAACTGCAACCGGATCCGGACGTTTCCAGCATTTTATACGCCCCAAAACGTTTTTCAAAAAGGTAGGTCCGCCATTGACCCCGGCTGTCTTTCACATAGCGGTTGAACGTATTGGAATTATTTCCACCAATACCGGAAACCTCTACTTTGTTTACACCTTCGGCCAACTCGGACCGATAAGCAAAGCCATGTGCATCATAGCCAAAAGTCGCATAGCGAATACCGCGCCTATCTGTGATACCCGTCAACAGGTCCTTTAGTGTCCCGGGCACCGACGGATCATCTTCTTCATAGTAATGAAATACCGTGGTTGTACCATCGGGGTAAATAATCTGTTTCAGCCGCTCCTGATCATCGTGAACAAATTGCCACACCCGCGAGGGGTTATTGTTATCCACAATGCTTTTGAGTTTACCGGCATTGATACCGGTTTCCTCCGGATACAATGTAAACTGCGCCAAAGCAGGTGAGTCGCTGGTACGGTCACCCACCCAGGAAGGCCAGGTGGATTGGCCAAGACCAAAATGATGAGTCATTCGGCCTGTTTTCAAATCAATAACCCGGGATATCACGCCTTGTTTGGGTTCCGCCACAGGCGGGTCATCACTGCCTGGAAAATAATTCACCAAACGGTAAATTTCCTTCTTGCCGTCCTCTGAATAATATTCCCAATCATTGGCTGAGCGAATCAACCGGCCTTTTTCGGCCTGTTCCGGGTCCATTAGTTCCCACTCTCCGACAAATTCATCAGCTTGCGGCCATTGGGAATATGACTGTTTGCGAAAATACACCACCCGGCCATCAGGCCGGGTTAGCCCAATTGTCATCTCCCAGTTACCGGCATAACCTGTCATAGAGATCGGATTTGTGTGCAGTTCAAAGTTGCTAAACCAGCCCTTGCCCAGTATATGGCGGGTAATGGGCCATCGTGGCACAGATTGCAATGGCGGCAACAGCACATATGAATTATAAAAAAGGATAAAGTCTATCTCGGCGTTCAGGGTTATTTTCAGCTCTTCTATCTTATTGCCAGTAGCAAAATTAATGGGGTTGCCGGCTGTAGGGCATTGCTTGCCATAGTTGTAATGGCTGGCCGCCATATCACACCCCAAAACCGCCCGGCACTCACTGGTATTAGGGTTTGCGCCTCCACTGTTAGCCGTTTGCAAACTACCGTAGGGCACGGGAGACATGCCTTCTGCCGAGGCTGATATTGCGAAAACACACACAAGAATCGTCGCCGCTGTTCTTTGATAAATTTTCGGCTCTAACATAGTTTGCCCCCTATGTTTTATGAAGTACGATATTATTATCGTCCATCCTACCCCCCCCCATTTCTGGGTTGTCAATATATTTTTTCGAAATTGGATACCTGTTTGATTTAAGCATACACCGCCTCGCCGAATAGACCGGTTGGGAACTTGTCAGCATACCAGGGTGGGTTTGCTGGCTGTGGGGGGTGATTAGGCGATGGATTCCGGGTCTCGCTACGCTCGCCCGGAATGACGAGGAGAAAAACCGCTCGCCCGGAATGACAAAGGCTGGGAGCTTGCCCAAGTGACGGGGAAAGAAAAACCACCCGGAATAACAACCTACCTTGCCATTCCCGCACCGCCTTGCCATTCCCACACCCTCCCCGTCATTCCCGCCATTCCCGCACCCTCCCCGTCATTCCCGCGAACGCGGGAATCCATGCCGCAAAGCGGGAAGGAACAACCCGCAAACGCAGGGCTTGCCGAAGCAAAAGTCCATTGGTAATACTCGGAGAACCTGTAGTTGTGTGCCTATTGGCTGTGCCGTGCCCCTGGGGGATGGATTCCGGGTCTCGCTACGCTCGCCCGGAATGACAAGAAAAAACCGCTCGCCTGGAATGACAAGAAAGAAAAACCGCTTGCCCGGAATGGCTAAGGTTGGGAGGCTTGTCCGGAATAACAAAAAAGAAAAACCGTTGGCTGGGATAACAATCCCATCCACGAATAACATAGCCGGTCAGGCGCTGTAAAAATCATGAGCTGGAAATGATTTCTTGGCCGGGGTTTGATTTACAATGACCCGATGACGCCACGTTCACACACTGCCAGCCATAAACCTGGCAATAATCCCTGGGACTGGTACCGACTGGCTCAACGGCTGGTCAGCCAGAATCAACCGCGCGCAGCGGCTGAAGCTGTCGCTAAAAGTCTGCAACTGGCTCCTGATATCGGTGATTTCCATGCTTTGCTGGCCCGATTGTTTATCACCAACCAGCAACGCTCGGAAGCCTTACGCGCCTTGCAGAACGGCTTGAGGCGAGGCTGTCTGCACACCGAAGGCTGGGAAGACCTGGCAGTATGCGCCAATCTGCTTGGCCGCCAACATGATGCCGGGCGCGCCTTTGCCGAGGCGCTCAAGCGCAAACCGCACGATATCACTTTGCTGTGCAATGCCGCATCCAACGACTTGCACCTGGGTCAACTGGAGCAAGCGCGCAAACGCTTACAGGCAGTGGTGCAACAGCGAGCGGACACAGCCCGCGCATGGTGGATGCTGGCGGCTGTCAGCACACAGCCTGAAAAGGATATTGCGGCCATCAAGACCCTGTGGCCAACAACCACGCCACCCCGGGAACGCGCTTATCTGGCCTTTGCCCTGGCCCGGTTACTGGAGAAAACCGGCCAACACGAAGCCGCCTGGAACTGGGCCGAGAAAGCCAATCGCCTCGTCCGTAAGCAGCTTCACCATGACCAGGCCCACTGGCGCGCACGGCGGCAGGCACACTTTCGACGCCAGCAGCACTTATTGACCGGCCACCAGCAGGCAGAAGCCTCTCACGATCACCCGTGTCCAGTATTTATTGTGGGCTTGCCCCGGGCAGGCAGCAGTTTGCTGGAATCCCTGCTGGCCAGCCACAGCAATATTTCGGCCTTGGGTGAACTGCCGGACTTGCCTCTGGCCCTGGCACGCTGGACGAACACCGCCAGTCCTGAAGATTCCATCACAGTCGTTGGCGAGGATTACCTGGCCCGAGTGAAAGCCATTCACGCCCCGACAAGCCGCTGGTTTACCGATAAACTGCCAGATAATGCCCAGCATCTTGGCTATATTCTGACGGCATTGCCCCAGGCGCGGATTATCTGGATTGACAAGCACCCCATGGCCGCAAGCTGGAGCCTGTTCAAACAGCTCTTTGCCCAGGGGCACAAACCCTGGAGCTATCACCTGCCCTGGCTGGGGGAAGCCATTGCCTTGCACCACCAACACATGACCGCCTGGCATCAAACCATGCCCCAGCGCATAATACGAATTCACTATGAAGATCTGGCCCGAAATCCCGGCGACCAACTGGATAAAATCCAGGACTTTTTAGGCTTGGACAATCAAAGCGAAACCCTCCTGGCATCCCAAGGTAAAGCCGTGACCGCCACCGCCAGCGCCGCCCAGGTGCGCGAGGCTATTTCCACCACGGCGGTGGACGCCTGGAGAACCCATGCCACTGAACTGGCACCAGCCAAGCTGGTCATGGACGCCATTTTTCCCGGCCTGTGTTAAACTACGCGGCCTGTTTTTCCCTGTCAGCCCATCTTTTGTGACCATAGCCCATGAGCGAACAAGCGCATATCACCGAAACCCGCAAACGCCGTACCTTTGCGATTATTTCGCATCCCGACGCGGGTAAAACCACCATTACAGAAAAAATCCTGCTGTTTGGCGGCGCCATTGCCGTGGCCGGTTCGGTCAAATCCCGCAAGGCGGCGCGTCACGCCACTTCAGACTGGATGACCATGGAAAAAGAACGCGGTATTTCCGTCACCTCATCGGTCATGCAATTCCCTTACAAAGGCGCGGTAATGAACCTGCTGGACACGCCCGGGCATGCGGACTTTTCCGAAGACACTTACCGCACATTGACAGCCGTGGACTCGGCGCTGATGGTAATAGACTGCGCCAAAGGCGTGGAAGAACGCACCATCAAGCTGATGGAAGTGTGCCGCTTACGCACCACGCCCATCTTTACTTTTATCAACAAGCTGGACCGCGAAGGCAAAGACCCGATTGAACTGCTGGATGAAGTGGAAGACGTGTTAAAAATTCGCTGCGCGCCGGTGACATGGCCCATCGGCATGGGCAACCGGCTTAAGGGCGTTTACCATTTTATGCGGGACGAAGTCTTGCTGTACGAGTCCGGAAAAAACTACGAAACGCAACAGGCCGACATTATTAAAGGGCTGGACAACCCGGCACTGGAAACCGCCCTTAGCGACGATATTGCCACCGAACTCCGCGAGGAAATCGAGCTGGTGCAAGGCGCTTCCAATGCCTTCGACAAGGCCGCTTACCTGCGTGGTGAGCTGACACCGGTGTTTTTCGGCTCAGCCATCAACAACTTTGGCGTGGAGCCCCTGCTGGACGCCTTCGCCGAATACGCGCCGCCGCCGCAACCCCGCGACACCACCACCCGCACGGTGCATCCGGAGGAGCCAAAGTGCACCGGCTTTGTGTTCAAGATCCAGGCCAATATGGACCCCAAACACCGTGACCGCATTGCCTTCATGCGCGTTTGCTCCGGGGTCTTCCAGCAGGGAATGAAGCTGAAAAATACCCGGTTGGGCAAAGACATCAAGATTGCCGACGCCCTGACCTTCCTGGCCTCGCAGCGCGAACATGTGGACAAGGCCTATCCCGGCGATATCATTGGCATCCATAATCATGGCACCATCAGCATTGGCGATACTTTCAGCGAAGGCGAGGGCTTGCGCTTTACCGGCATACCCAGCTTTGCCCCGGAACTGTTCCGGCGCGCGCGGCTGAAAGATCCGCTCAAGCTCAAGCAACTCCACAAAGGGCTGGAGCAGCTTTCCGAAGAAGGCGCCACCCAGTTTTTTCGGCCTTTGATGAGTAACGATCTGATTCTGGGCGCTGTGGGCGTGCTGCAATTTGATGTGGTGGCTTACCGCCTGAAAAGCGAGTATGGCGTCGACGCCCTGTTTGAAAACATTCCCGTCGCCACGGCACGCTGGGTGGATGCCGAAGACCCCAAAAAACTGGAGCAATTCCGCAATAAAGCCGCCCAGAACCTGGCGCTGGATGCACACGGCCACCTGGTCTACCTGGCGCCCACTTATGCCAATTTGCAATTAACCATGGAACGTTACCCGGATATCCGCTTCCACAAAACCACCGAAACACTGACCGTCAATCCGCAAAAACGTCGCGCTTAGCGCGGTTATCACCCACCGGCAGCAGGGTGGCTGACGCTGGACTCAGGCCAGATAAGCGGCCACAGCACCGGCGGCCACGCCCAGCATAAATATCACGCTCACCAGCCCCGCGGTGAACAGGGCGAATCGAATTTCCACCACATTGCCATGGGTGTGTACCCAGCTATGCGCCAGCCGGGTCAGCACAAACACCCAGGCCGCGCCCAGCGCCAGCGGGCCTGTGGCCTGCAACACAAACAGCATTAAACTCAACACATAAAACAGCACCGGCAACTGGAACTGATTCAACAAGTTATTGTTGATTTTCTGCACATTTTCCGGCCAGGCATCCGCATGCAGCGCCCGCCGCTGCATATCCACCTGTTTGCGTTTCAAAGCCCGCACCTTGCTCACACCCAGGGAAAAATAAAGGGCCATAATCAAAGTCATGTGCACCAAAACCGGCACAAAAATCGCATATTGACTGCTATTCATCAATCTCTCCTCTTGCATTCCAGAGCACACAGGGTAGCACAGCCTCACATTTTTCTCTTTTTCGTTTCATTTCGCCATTGCCCGACCGGTTTCTGGCCATAAAACCGGTCCAAAAGTCATCTCAGGTCGCAGCGGGATAACAGTCACTCCAACCACAAGGAGTTACCAGAATGACTGTTTATTGTTTTATTTGTCGCTACCGATTGTTAACCCCCGAGGAAATCGCCCGTCATCAGTACAGGCACTGGAGCATCGAGGGTAACAATCCTTCTGAAAAAAGATTGAAAGCCCAGGACGTTTATGCACTGAAGGCCATCATCACCCGCGAAGAGCTGGCAAAGGCCAACCTGCCGCCAGATACGCCCTCAGAAGACATTCCCCATGAGGTCAACATGCAAATCATGCGACGCATGGCCGAACACCTGCAGGACGAGTCGGACTAAAAGCGGAATGCGGCCAGACTGGCCCAAAGCACTCGGCTTTGGGCTAGTTTTTGAAAGTGAAATAGACGCTGAGCAGCAACAGGACGAAAGAAAGTATTGTCATCGCCGCAATAGAAATACGGCTCACCTGGCGTGTATCCGCTGAGTGATGCGCCATGTGGTCACCCTTGTCTTCCGGCATCGGCCGAGGCTGACCGACTGGTGTCTTACCGTGCCTGTCCGCCCTTTCCCCTGGCAACGCCGACTGGGGTGGCCGCACAGTCATCATGCCGTGCTTCAGCCCCCGGGAGACCAGCCACCAGTTAACCGGATACGCAACCACGGAGCCAACCAGTAACACCATGGACATGACAAACCAGAATGCCGGATTGGCGGGATTCATGCTTTCTGGCACCGCGCGCATACCCGCCACCATCACGGGCACCATGCCAGCCATCATAAAATTCATGGACAGTAACTCGGGAATAAATGTCTTTTTTAACGCCTTGAGAAAACTGCCACCGGCTGATTCCTTCATAAACAGGGACTGGAAGATCGTCCAGCCAAAGGCGAATCCCAAAACATATTCCAGCACCACTTCCTGCAACATGCTTAAGTGCGTCACACCACCGATGACCGCGCCAGCGAGAATTCCCAACCCGTCGCCAGCCACACAATGAATCGTTGAACCCAGTACTTGCCGCCAACGGGTCGCCACATATTGTTCATGCAAGCCAGGTAGTGGTTCCCGGCACCCCAGCACATACAAAAACGCGCCGATGGGGCCGGTGTACAGCGTGAACAGGATAAACCCCCACTTCAGCACCGGCGATTCCGGTGTGCGGACAATATCAATGGCCACAAACAACACCGACAATCCGGTTAAAACAAACCATAACAACATGACACCTGACAACATTATTATCCCCCTGGCCCACCGGGCCTGCCAGCCGCGGCCACCATTTGTGGTCGCGGCGTTAGTGATCTATTACGGCCCTTAAAACCAGATGCGTACCCCGGCAACAAAGCGGGCATCACTCACCGGCTCCCCCGCTGTGCGGCGGTAATCGGCTGTTTGCCCATAGGCCTTGTCCCACTCCACGCCCACATACGGCGCAAACTCCCTGCGAATTTCGTAGCGCAAGCGCAACCCGGCAGTCAGACTGGAAAGCCCCTTGCCAAGCCCTAACTCCGCCAGATTATCGCTATAGGCGTCTATCTCCAGTTCCGGTGTCAAAATCAGAAACTGGGTAAACAACAGCTCGTATTCAAAACTCGCACGCACACCCAACGTGCCGTCACTGTCCACCAGCACATGGGCCTGGGTTTCAAAGTAGTATGGCGCCAAGCCGTTAATGCCCACCACAGCCCAGTTATGATTGGCTTCAGCGGTTATATCCCGGCCCAGGCCCACCTGCACATCCCAGAATGGCGCAATGGGTGCGCTATAGGTCAGCATGTTTTCGCTTTCTGTTTCCCCATTGCGTTGCTCACCTTCGGAATACAGCCACAGTTTGTGCCAGTTCTTCCCCGCCCAGGCCTGCATATCCCAGGCTTTGGTGTCGCTATCATCGTTCTGCCACTCCAGTTGATCGGCCAATACCTTAGTCAGAAAGGGGTCGTCCTTACCGGCTGCCACAGCCACGGAGGACACATTCCAGGCGATAAGAAACAATGCGGCATACCGCAACAACACACCATATCTTGTCAAATTTAATGTACTCATGATTTCTCTCCTTCAGCAGCTCGGGTTTCAACCACAGTCACTTCGCGGAACATGCCACCCATGTGATACAGCAAGTGGCAGTGAAAAACCCAGCGCCCCGGCGCGTCTACGGTGACACGCATGCTGATTTTGGCGCCAGGCTGGACAATGACGGTGTGTTTTCTCGGAATATGGTTTTCATCGCCGGTTTCCAGGTCTGACCACATGCCATGCAAGTGCATGGGATGATTCATCATGGTGTCATTGATGAACGTAACTCGCAGACGCTCGCCATAATAAAATTCCAAGGGGTCTGACTCGGCATAGGGAATGCCGTTAATCGACCACATGTAGCGCTCCATATTGCCCGTTAAGCGCAAAATAATTTCCCGCGTGGGCTTGGGCCAATGCGCTGTCGGGTAACGATTTTTCAAATCGGCATAGGTCAAAACTTTGCGCCCCATGCGCCACATGTCGCGTAAGCCAGGACCGGGGTCGTCCAGCCGGTACTGCGGTGATTGCGCGCGCATGGTGGTATGCGGCCCACGCTTTTTCGGCAAGGGTGTCACTGGCAGATTCGGCTCCATATCCATGGGAATCACCACATCGTCCGCTGCCATGTGTTCCATGGCGTGATGAGACATGTTTTTTTTCTTCGATTGTGTCCCCTGCGCCATATGGCCATGCGCCATGCTTTTCATACCGGCGTGGCTCATGCCGGATGCCCCCGCCATCATGCCAGCCATGCCCCCATGATCCATGCCTTTCATCTTCATTTGGCTCATGTCCATGTCCATGCCCATATCCACATGCGCCAACACAGGAACAGGGTCCATTGGCGGCGCCACAGCCAGCCGGGTGGCATCGGTGGTCAAAGAACCCAACGCATAACCACTGCGGTCCAGGGCCTGGGCAAACAGGGGATAGGGCCCGGGTCCTTCAGGTTCGACAATGACGTCATAGGTTTCCGCCACACCAATGCGAAACTCATCGACAGTCACCGGCTGCACCAACTGTCCGTCCGCGGCCACAACAGTCATTTTTAAGCCGGGGATGCGGAAGTCAAAAAATGTCATGGCAGAGCTGTTGATAATTCGCAAGCGAACCTTCTGCCCTGGCCGATACAAGACGCGGAAATTGGCAGCGGGAGACGCGCCATTCATCAGGAAGGTATAGGTATAACCGGTCACATCCGACAAATCCCGGTCGGACATACGCATGCGGTTCCACATTTTTCGATCATTAAAAGCGCGCTTCAAACCTTTGGCTTTGACTTCCTTCCAGAAATCAAACACCGTCCGTTCAGTAATATTGTAATAATCTGACTGCTTTTTTAACTTGTGATAAATGCGGGTGGGGCTCTCATCCGACCAGTCAGACAACTGGACAACATAATCCACATCATATTCCAGGGGCTCAGGTTGCTTTGGCAATACCACAATGCTGCCATAATGTCCGCTTTGCTCCTGAAACCCGGAGTGACTGTGATACCAGTAGGTGCCGCTTTGCTGCACCGTGAAACGATAAGTGAATGTCTCGCCAGGTTTGATCCCCGGAAAACTGACTCCGGGCACGCCGTCCATATCATAGGGAAGAATAATGCCATGCCAGTGTATGGAGCTATCTTCATCCAGGTTGTTGGTCACATGAATGGTGACTTCACCCCCTTCCCGCCACACCAGCACCGGGCCTGGTACTTTACCGTTAATGGCGGTGGCCCAGGCTTTTTTACCGGTAATATTGACTTGCGTCCGCTCAATGGATAGATGAAATTCTGTCCCGGTGAGTATGCCTGTGCTGCCTTGGTCGTGCAGGCCATTGCGTATTTGTTCAACAGCAGCGACCATGTCACGATGCCTTGTATGTTGTCCCTCGGTCGCACGAGCCATGGGAATGCGCGCGCCCAGTACCGCTGCGGTGACACCTGCACTAATACCGGTCACAAACCGGCGTCGGTTCATATTCGTCTGTTTGCTGTGGGTGTTCTTTTTCATACTGTTCTCCTGTCTCCTATCAATTTATTTCACCAGCAAACTGCCCTGGTACATGTTCATCTGGCAATGAAACGGGTATTCTCCCGGCAGCATGGCCGGTAAATGAATGGAGGTCTTTTTGTTCACCAGCAATTCACGGGAAATGCCAAAGTCCGGAAACTCCACCATGGCAGCACAGGGTGAGGCGTCCTGACGTAAAAAGACCAACTCCACCGGTTGCCCTTGAGGCACCTGGACACGAGCCGGTTCATAAACGCCGTCATGGACCAGAATTTCCACCGCCTGACCGGATTGGGCCTCAACGCCCTTGGCCTGGTAAAACCAAAACCACCAGGCAATCAAAGCAATCAATAAAAACCCCGCAAGATTAATCCACATCATGATCTTTTCCTCCACTTTCTGTTAATGGCTGGGCTGAAACGCTGCTTTTCCGCCCAAAGCTGCCCCTAGGTCTGAAAAATCGCAAGCGATTGGCGTTCGTCACCACCGTCACAGAAGAAAAGGCCATGGCTGCTCCGGCAATAATGGGGTTTAACAGAATGCCAAGAAACGGATACAAAACGCCGGCGGCAATGGGCACACCCAGCACGTTATAGATAAAAGCGCCAAAGAGATTTTGCTTGATATTCCTGACCGTCGCCTTGCTGATGGCAATGGCATCGGCCAAACCGTGCAGGGAGCCCCGCATCAATGTCACATCGGCGCTCTCAATGGCCACATCCGTACCGGTGCCAATGGCAAAACCCACATCAGCACTGGCCAGGGCCGGTGCATCATTGATGCCATCTCCGGTCATGCCGACAGTTTCACCGGCCGCCTGCAAGACGCGCACCTTCTCCGCCTTGTGCTCAGGCAAAACTTCAGCAACAAACTCATCAATACCGGCCTGACGGGCCACAGCCTCGGCAGTTTCACGGTTGTCACCCGTCAGCATGACCACCTTGATGCCGTCATCATGCAAACGGCGGATGGCTTCAACGGAATCCGGTTTAATGGGATCAGCCACCGCGATAATTCCTGCCAGGTGACCGCCATAGGCCAGATACATGGGGGTTTTGGCCTGCCGGGCCAAAGTCTGGCCACGCTGGGTGGCATCGCCCAGATCCACTCCCATATCGCGCATCAGTTTTTCATTGCCCAGCAAAACTTCCTTACCGGCTACCTCGGCTTTAACACCATGACCGGCAATGGCCTCAAAGCCGGAACTGGGCAATAAACCCAAATCGCGTTTTTTGGCCTCGGCGACAATGGCTTCGGCCAACGGATGTTCCGATCCAGCCTCGACACTGGCGGCCAATTGCAACAACCGGTTTTCATCAATGTCTTCTGCCAGTGGCACGATATCGGTGACACGGGGCGTGCCTTCGGTAATGGTGCCGGTCTTGTCCAGCACCATGGTGGTGATTTTCGAAGCGGTTTGCAAAGCCTCTCCATTGCGAATCAAAACGCCATGCTCGGCAGCTTTGCCCACCCCCACCATCACCGACATGGGCGTGGCCAGCCCCAGCGCGCAGGGACAAGCGATAATCAATACCGTGGTGGCGGTCACCACCGCAAAAGCAATGCGGGGGTCAGGACCGAAATTCAGCCACGCCAGCGCTGTCAGCACCGCAATAATCATGACAGTGGGCACAAAATAGGCAGAGATCACATCCGCCAGACGACCAATGGACGGTTTGCTTCCCTGGGCCTGCTTGACCAACTGGATAATGCGGGCCAAGGCAGTGTCCTTGCCCACCCGTGTGGCTTTGAAAACCAGCGTGCCGCTTTTATTGATGGTACCGGCCGCCACTTCATCACCCACTGTTTTACTGACTGGCATCGGTTCACCGGTCAGCATGGATTCGTCCACGCTGGAACGCCCTTCTGTCACAACGCCATCCACCGGAATTTTTTCACCAGGGCGCACCCGCACCATATCGCCCAGGCGCACGGCTTCAATGGGCACATCCTGTTCCTGACCATTCCGGATCACTCGGGCGGTTTTCGGCTGCAAGCCAATCAACCGCTTGATGGCCTCAGAGGTTCTGCCACGGGCGCGGACCTCCAGTGCCAACCCCAGGTTAATCAGGCCGATAATAATGGCTGTGGCCTCAAAGTACACATGCCGCGCCATTGCCGGCAACCATTGAGGGAACAGCACCACAAACATGGAATAAAGCCAGGCCGCTCCTGTACCCAGGGAAATCAAGGTATCCATATTGGCTGTGTGGTTCTTAAATGATTTCCAGGCGCCAATATAAAAATGCCGGCCAGACCACACCATCACGCCCAAGGTCAACACGCCCACCACAAACCAGGACCAGCGTTCAACAGGACTTTCTACCGAGACAGAACCACCCAGCAAGCCCCACAACATTAAAGGGATGCCCAAAGCCAGCGCGACGACGGTTTTACGAATCAGCTGCCTGTAATAGGCTTGCTCGGCCTGTTCTTTTTCGTCCAATACCCGGCTATCATCCAGTCCGTCAACCGGCTTCGCCTGGTACCCAATTTTTTCGACGGCTTGCACCAGGGCATCGATATTCGCCTCTCCACGCACCGATGCGGTTTTTTGGGCAAAGTTCATGCTGGCGGACTGAACACCTGGCACTGCTTTCAATGCTTGTTCGATTTTCAGCACACATGACGAACAACTGGCGCCATCAATCAACAATTGAGTCTCGCCTGGTTCGCCCATGGGCTCACCATTGTCTGTGGACGCCGTTGATATGTCCTCGTGTGTTTTTTCAGGTTTATGCTTCTCGTGTTTCATCGCTTTCTCCGCCAGGCCCGGGACAGAGCTACCCATCCCGGGCCCATTAAGGTTTATTGGCCATTTCTTTTCAAATGATTCAACAATGCCGTTATTTCCGCTTCGCTTAATGGAAATTGCGGCATGGCTGAAGCCGGATTGTCAAATTTCGGGTTCAACAGTTTTTTCCGCACGTAATTTTCACCTCGCCGCTTGATGACATTATCCAGCGATGGCCCCAGACGACCGCCTGTGCCGTCCACCTGATGACAGCCTTGACAGCCATATTTCTCTAACACCTTCGCGCCACTTGGAAGCGTTTCCGGCCTTGTTTCACGCCCATTTCCTGATTGGCTTTTGTTGCGGACATCGGCTGTCAGCGTGCTGTCCAGAAACGCCTCTACCGCCAGGGCTTCCTGGCCGGTCATATGCGCCTTCTCGCGCATGTGCGGCATAACCACGGACCATTCTTTCTTGGAGTAATCCGAGGCTGGCCGCGGGTTATGGCAGCGGCCGCAATTCTCACTGTACAACCGCGCCCCCTCGGCCACCAGTGAATCATCGGACACATGCTCGGCGCGGCTGCCGGTCGAAAATACCAACAGGACCAGCAGGCCAAATTGAAAAATATAGTTTTTCATCATTCTTCTCCTAAAATCCAAAAGCCAGTTGGGCCAGTAAACGGGTGTCTTTATCGCCATCATCCAGCGTTGTCTGTTCATAGGCCAGTTTGAGTGCAGCGCTGGACTCCAGCCAGTAATCAACCCCGAAGCTCCAGCGCTTGCCACCCTGGACGCCTGTTATCACCGAGCGCCTTAACACCAGCTCCACGGGGTTGAGCCAATCCCGGCCCAGTTGCCGCAATTGCCAGCTGCCTTGCAGGTACCAGCCATCGCGTTCAAATACATCCACCTGCCCGTCTTCACTATCAACAAAGTCAGTGCGGGTTGTTATCCATTCACCACGCACACTGGCATAAGTGCCAATCCAGTTCATATCCAGCGCCTGTGCCCGGTAATCCAAACGGCCTTCGTGGTCATAGGCACCCTGATAAAAAGAGAGCCCAACTTCCCACTGCGGAAGAAAAGCCAAAGCCACACGTCCGCCAACGGCCATTTTTCCATTGTTATCACCAGCGGCGCTTTCCAGTTCCACCGTCGGGAAAAGCGCATCGTGGTCTGCATTTTTCACCAGGAAATGACCGCCGCCTTCCGCTGTCTCCGCACTTTCTTCCCGTGGGCCACTGACTACGTAAAAGTCGGTAAACAGGCGTGACCCACCCAGCTTGAAAACATTGCGGATATTCACACCGGTATCAGACAACACCGGCATCAATGGCACCATGGCGCCATTGCCACCATGACCATAAAGCCCCGGCGGAGTCGGCAGTTTATTGATCCAGCTGGGGTGCAAATTGGGCCCAAACTGGCCAAAGGGCAGCAAGAACTTGCCCGCCGTAATGGTGGTATTGTTATTCAGAAAATAGTGCAAATCCGCATATTCCATCTCCACTTCCGTGGATCCGGTCTCGTCCAGGGAAAACTCCAATTCCGCCTCAATATGAATCTTTTCAGACAGCTGAAACAAAAAAATGGGCACAAAGCGGGCTTGCACATTGCTATTGGTTCCGTCCGTAGCCAAATCGGAGGTTTCAAAATAGCTCACATCGCCATAACCGGACACAACAAAACGGCCAATATCCAGGCGCGAGCCATCCTGGGCATAAACAATACTCGCAGACAACAACAGCGCCAGCGTTATCCGCCAGCGAAACGGGTTTGGGATCATCATAGTGGTCTCCTGATTAGGGTTTACGCGTTGCGCAGAAAGCCATTTTTTCAGCGGGCAACAGGCCCACGGGCTAACAACACAACAGGCAATCACTGCATACCGATATTTCCGGCAGCGGTCTTGTCGAATGGGGCGTTATGCCGCCAAATCAGGAAACCAGATCAATCAGGAGGGGTATCGATGGGAAAAGAAACAGCCAGCAATGGCTGGTTGAACCTGGCTGCGTCAAAACGGAGGGTCCAGCCGGAAAAGGTTGGCATCCGCGCCGGGATTGTCACTGCATGCACCACACAACCACAAACACCCTGGCATTGGCCGCAGTCACAGTCATCGCAACAGGAACAATCGTCTCCATTTGCTGACATATGGCCAGACATGGCGGAATGTGCCATTGGTTGACGGCGCTCAAATGCCAGACTGGCAGAAGAATCAACCCGCGCGCTGTCCAGAGACGCAACAGATGCCAATTCAATGGCAACAGCAAACGGGGTTGAAGACAAAAGAGCCGATCGAGACGCCTGCGGCGCACATGCCTGTGCCCACCCTGACAAAAGCCAGAAGGCAAGCAATAAGACAATGGCGCGGATACAGGCTTTCATGAGAACCTCGATACTGAGAATCACTCTCAATTAGATTCATTGTATCAGCATTTTTGTTTCTCGCAAGCCTGGAACTTGACCCCGATCAAGAAAAGCAAACCTTACAATTACAAGGTGATACCAGAAAAAACGAAATGGCATAAATTCAGGGCCTTGGCTTGACAAAATCGTCAAAGCAGAGGAAAATTCACGCCCTTGCCACGGCCTTGCCGTGATGAGTTCCTAATTCCCATGTGGCTATGTAGCTCAGCTGGTTAGAGCACAGCACTCATAATGCTGGGGTCGGTGGTTCAAGTCCACCCATAGCCACCATTTCCCTCCCTATTTTTCCTTGCCCCCTGGCGAACACACCTTGCCAAGTCACTGGCACAGGGGTTTGTTCAATCGCAAGGATTATCAGCGGGTGTTTTATCCAGAATACCATCCACCAGTTGCTGGGCGCTGGCTGGGTTCAGATTGAAGCCATTGCGATAATGGCCACAGTGGAAATGCAGGCCGGGCATATTCGGATGCGGGCCAATCAAGGGAATTCCATTGGGCTGGTAAGGCCGCAAACCAGCCCATGCAGCCACCACCGGCACCTGATTTAAGGTCGGGTTCAGCTTTCGCGCCCGGGCTGTCAACTGGGCAATGGCTTCTGCATCAGGTAACTGATCCCAGGTATTGGGTTCTAGCGTACTACCGGCCAGTATGTGGCCATCGCGGCGTGTCACCAGGTAAATGTCTTGCGCCATATCAATGTCAATCGGAGCGGATGCTTTCGCCTGACTGGCAAACAGCACCATTTGACCCTTTACTGGCGTTGGCCGGGATGCCTCGCCCAGCCAACGGGCTGTCCACGCGCCGGTGGCGGCAATCACCACATCCGCTGGCCACCATCGCGCCCCGTCGCTGATACCATGCACAATAGCGTCGGGCTCAGGCGGTTGCACGGTGACACCGGACTCAAGCACCACACCGCGCCGTCGCAAAGCCTTTATCAAGCCTTTCAGCAAACGGGGATTACGCACCTGGGCAAAATCCGGCAGACAAATCTGGTTTTCAGCTTCAATTTGGCAGGCAACATCATGCTGCCGGCACCAGTCTTCGGCTTTTTTCAGGTTGGTTCCGCGGATACGCAAGCCACAGCGCTGGTATTCCGGATCAATGCCGGATTCTTCCTGAACCTGGGCAAAAAACGCATCGTACTGCCGGCGGGATTGTAAAAACAGACGCTGAACCGTTTGCGGATAGTCCCAGGGGCAAATGGGCGATAAAATGCCGCCACCGGCCCAGGATGCGCGAGTGGCCAGCGGGTAGCGATCCAGAATGGTGATGTCGGTCACGCCGCGGTTACCTAACTCCCAGGCTGCGCCCAATCCGGCAATGCCACTGCCGACAATAACCACTTTCACGCCGCTTTTCTCCGTTACTGGCGCGAGCCGGGAATAATTTCCAGTTCCACAAGCTGACCTGCGCGGCGAACCACCATTTTGACCGGCTGACCGACTTTCAGCGCCTGCAGCACATAGGTGTAGTCATAAATGTTTTCGATGGGCGTGCCGGCCAGTTCAACAATCACATCCCCGGGCTGGATGCCCGCCTTTTCCGCCGGACCGCCCTTGGTGGCGCCATTCAGGCGCACGCCCTTGCCATCCTCCTGGGCATAATCGGGAATGGTGCCCAAATAGGCGCGCATGCCACCGCGAACGGATTTTTCCTGCTTGCGCTCCATTTTCTGATAATGCAAGCCTTCATGACGCATGGCCAGATCGCGGCCAATCAGCGCCACCAGTTTGGCAATTTTGGCTGTGCCCGGATAGTTGAGCAAATCCGCAGTATCACGGGGGCTGTGATATTCCGGGTGAGAGCCGGTAAAAGCCGATAACACCGGAACGTTATGCAAGTAAAAACTCATGGCGTCGGTAGGCAAATAGGCATCTTGCTGCAGGGTAATATTCAAACCCACCGGCGCATTACGCTGTTCGATAATGGCCGGCCATTCACTGGCCGAGCCCACGCCCTGCATAATGGCCGCATCGCGCAAACGGCCCACCATGTCCATGTTGAGGTAAGCGCCAAAACGGTCGGACAAATCCTGCTTGCCAAAACGCTTGACAAACTGGTCAGAGCCCAGCAAACCCAGTTCTTCACCTGACCAGCCAATAAAAATCACATCTCGCAAGGGCTGAAATTTGCCCTTTTTCTGGAGTCCAGCCAGGTATTCGGCTGCTTCCAGCATGGCGGCCACACCCGAGGCATTATCATCCGCCCCCGGATGCACCTGACCTTGCTCGTTGGCCCGCGCCAGGGAGGTGGAAGATTCCCCATGACCCAGATGGTCATAGTGAGCGCCGATAACCACTGCGGGCAGCTGAGGCTGACTGCCGGGCAGATAGCCAATCACATTGTGGCCGGTTTTCTTTTCCTGCTTGAGATCAATGTGCGCGGCCACCTGAGTGTCTGGAAAATCAAACCCCATGACAAAATCGCCCTTATCCAGGCGTTTCTGAATGGATTTTTGATCTTTTCCGGCGCGCTTGAACCAGCCTTTGACCACATCACGGCTCACAGAGATTACCGGCAGGCTGCCCTGCGCCGTGGATGCGTCGTATTTCAGTGGCACCAGCTCGCTTTTAACCACGGTGTTTGGCCCGGCCACCAGAATCAGCCCTTTCGCACCATGCTGGCGGGCCGTGAGCGCCTTGTGCCTGTCACTGGAAAATGGCGCCAAACGAACGCGCTGTTCCGGGGTCAGGTCTTCCGGCATAAAGCGATATGCCAACACCCATTTATCCTTGACATCCAAGTGTGTGTAGCTGTCATAACTGTCACCGGGTTGCTGGCCGGCTTGTTGCGGCTCGGTAATGCCATAACCGGCGAACACCACGCCAGCGGCCGGGAATGCGCCCTGCCCTGAAAATACCAGTGGCCGAAAGTCCCGATTAACCTGCAATGCCTTGCCGTTCACCAGCAATTGGTTATCCGGCCCCAAATGGGTTCCGGCGGTAAAGCTGAAGTTATGTCGATAGCCTTTCGCGTTCCAGGGTTTCAGCCCGGTTTCGGCAAAGTGACGCGCCAGGTAGTCCGCTGCCTGAGACTCGCTTTTTGTGCCGGTCAAACGGCCGCCAAAGCCGGTTAATGCAGTAACATGCTGGCGAATCTCATCCGCATCAATGGCTGTGGAGATGGGTTCCCCCCTGGCCCACAGCGGTGTCACCCACAACAGGCACCACAAACACGCAATTATCAGGCCCGCGGCCGATTGCCGATATACTGTTTTCATAATAAAACGCCTCCTCTTTTTTATTGGCGATGGCGGTTTCCGGTTCAGTCAGACGATGGCTGAACAGTGGACAAACCGAGTTTCTTCAGCGCCAGGGCATGGTTCCATCTGGCTCGAAAAATCTGCCCCTTGTTCGTATTGTCACGGCGCGTCCAGTAAAGCTGCTTGCCATCGGGGGAAAAGACCGGCAAACCGTCAAACCCTTCAGAAAAAGTCACCCGCACCGGCTCATGGCGGCCTTCGGTGTCAACAATATAAAGCTCGAAATTGCCAAAGCCGTTAAGGTTGTTGGTGTAAATGATGTATTGGCCGCTGGGGTGATAAAACGGCGCCCAGGACATGACACCCTGATGGGTAATTTGCTTTTTGTCACTGCCATCCCGATTCATGCTGTAGATTTCCGCCGTGGCGCCATTGGGGTGGAAGCGCCGCCAGACAATGCGCTGTCCATCGGGTGAAAAAAACGGCCCGCCATCATAACCCAGGGCTGTGGTCAGCCGCCGCACATCACTGCCATCGGCCCGCATCAGATAAATATCCATCAGCGCCGCTGGATCCGTGGCAAATGCCCGGGCTTCTTCGGCTGTCATGCTGCCATCGTAAGCGCGTCGATTGGAGGCGAACACCACCCACTGGCCATCCGGCGAGAAACTGCCTTCGGCATCATAACCCCTGGCTGTGGTCAACCGACGATATTGGTCGCCGTTACGCACGAAAATATCGTAGTTCTCATCATAGTCCCAGCTATACCGCCGCTGTTTGCCCGAAGCGCGGAAAGCCAGTTCCTCACGCTGTTTCTGGCGCGCCTGAGGATCCAGGTGCGTGGATGAAAACAGAATTTTTTTTCCATCCGGGTGAATCCAGGCGCAGGTGGTTTTGCCAATACCCGGGCTGACTCGCTCGATATCGCCGGTTTCCAGATCCATCAGGTAAATCTGGTAGAACGGGTTATCCGCCTGGCGTTCGCTTTGAAACACCAATTGCGTGCCGTCGGCGGAAAAATAACCTTCACCGGCGCGTTTGCCGGCAAATGTCAACTGGCTGATGTCTGTCAGTAACGGTTCGGATGGCGCGACTTTTTCCTGATGGGCTGACGACGGAGAATCCTTGTCCGCTGATGATGCCTGCCCTCTTCCCGGCTGTTGGCAGGCTGTCACGCCAAATGCAAGCACTAACAAAAGCATGTGCCGCCAGCGGGATGTGGTTCTGAAAAAACAAGCCATTGAGGTTAAATACATGAGGCAATCTCCTGAATGTCTGTAGCCAGTTGTTCGGCCACTTTTTGAGCCTTGTCTGCCTGACGGCATTCCACCATGACCCGCACCAGCGGCTCGGTGCCGGAAGCACGCACCAGAACCCGCCCGTCTTGACCCAGCCGGTCATTGGCTTCCCGGGTCAGTTTCTGGACAGCGGTCTGCTCGACCACTGCCTGAGGGTTTGCGGTGGACACATTCACCAATGTTTGTGGGAAAAGCGGCATTTCTGCAGCCAGTTCACGCAGGCTACGGCCTGTTTCCCGCAGTACGCGCAACACCATCAAGGCGCTGATGATGCCATCACCCGTACTGGCCAACTCAAGATTGAGTATGTGGCCGGAGGATTCCCCGCCCAGTACCCAGCCATTGTCACGTAACAGTTGATGCACATGGCGGTCACCCACATTGGCGCGCAAAAAGGGGATCCCCAAGGCCTGTAAAGCCGTTTCCATGCCTTGATTGCTCATGAGCGTTCCGACCACGCCACCGCTCAGTTGTCCCTGGGCGTGCAGATGTTTGGCCAGCAGAAAAATCAGCCGGTCGCCATCCACCACCTCGCCGGCTTCATCAACCATCAGCACACGGTCACCATCCCCGTCCAGCGCAATACCCAGATCGGCGCCTGTGGTTTTCACGGCATGTTGCAGTGCTTGTGGATGTGTGGAGCCACAACCGGCATTGATGTTGAGCCCGTCGGGTTGATCGCCGATGACACTCAGGCGCGCGCCCAATTCCCGGAACACCTGTGGCGCACTGCGGTAGGCGGCGCCATTGGCGCAATCCAGAGCAATATGCATGCCATGCAAGCTGAGGCTGTTGGGGAAAGTGCTTTTGCAATACTCCACATAGCGCCCGGCGGCATCTTCTATGCGGCGGGCTTTACCCAGCCGCTCTGACGGTGCAGTGACAAAATCCTTTTCCAACTCCGCCTCGATGGCCAGCTCCAGTTCATCACTGAGCTTTTCGCCGTGCTGATTGAAAAACTTGATGCCGTTGTCATGGAAGGGATTATGCGAAGCGCTGATAACGATGCCCGCTGAGGCATGCATGGAACGCGTCATCCAGGCAATGGCCGGAGTGGACATGGGACCGAGTAACAAAATACCGGTTCCTGCCGAAGACAAGCCGGCTTCCAATGCCGACTCCAGCATGTAGCCGGAGATCCGGGTGTCTTTGCCAATGACAATGGCATTGGCACGCGACAGGCTCCCGAGGACCTGACCGGCGGCCCGGCCCAGACGCAAGGCGAACTCGGCGGTCATGACACCACCGCCAACCCGGCCACGAATGCCGTCGGTACCAAAGTATTTTTTTTCTGTCATCCGCTGGCCTGTGCAATGGCCGTCAGCACCTGCAGGGCCTGACGGGTTTCAGCCACATCATGGACACGCACGATATCAGCACCATGCAACCAGCCCCACATGGCAGCGGCAATACTGCCATACAGGCGTTTGTCAGCCTCAGGCTGCTGCACAATCTCGCCGATGAAACTTTTGCGCGATACACCCAGCAATACCGGATAGCCCAAGGCGCGGATACTGTTCAAATTCTTGAGCAGAACGAGATTATGCTGCACATTTTTGCCAAAACCAATGCCCGGATCCAGATAAATGTGCTCCGGGCAAATGCCCGCCGCCAGGCAGTTATCGGCACGATCCTGCAAAAAACTCAGCACCTCATGCAGCACATCCTTGTATCGGGGGTTACGCTGCATAGTGGCCGGGTCGCCCTGCTTGTGCATCAGACACACCGGCACGTCTGCTTCCACAGCCGCCTGCAAGGCACCGGGTGATTGCAGGGCATTAACATCATTGATAAAGCGGGCGCCGGCTTCCACCGCCACTTGCATGACTTCCGCCTTGCTGGTATCCACGGAAATAACTGCATCCGGCACCGCCTGCCGAATGCCTTCAATCACCGGGATCACCCGCTCCAGCTCCTCGCTCACCGAGACTGGTTCAGCCCCCGGCCGCGTGGACTCTCCGCCCACATCGAGCATATCCGCTCCGGCTTGCCATAATCCCAGAGCGTGTTCCACCGCGGCAGCCGGTTGCAAAAATCGGCCGCCGTCAGAAAAAGAATCGGGGGTCACATTGACGACCCCCATAATTTGACATGCCGGGCTGGGCTGGTTGCCAGGCATCTTAAACCTGTTCGGCCGGCCCACCCACTGTGGGCTTGCTGCTGGAGCGTGTGCGTGGTTTGTCTTCCACCTTGACACCTCCACCGGGACGCTCATCATCATCCCAACCTTCCGGCGGCGAGGGCTCCTTGCCCTGCATGATTTCGGCAATCTGATTTTCGTCGATGGTTTCGTACTTCATCAAGGCCTTTGCCATCAAGTGCAGTTTATCGATATTCTCCTGGAGGATCTTCTTCGCCCGCTCATAATTACGGGTAATAATGTCCTTGATTTCCTGATCGATCTTGCGCGCGGTTTCATCGGACATATGTTTGTGCTGGGTCACTTGCCGGCCAAGAAAGACTTCTTCTTCATCCTCGTGGTAACTCATGGGGCCCAATGTCTCGGACAAGCCCCACTTGGTCACCATATTGCGCGCCAGACTGGTGGCCCGCTCAATATCGTTGCTGGCGCCGGTGGTCACCGCCTCAGCGCCGCCAATCAATTCCTCGGCAATGCGGCCGCCAAACAGGCTGGCTATTTGGCTTTCAATGGCGCGTTTGCTCAGGGAATACTTATCTTCCTCGGGCAAAAACATGGTCACGCCCAAAGCTCGGCCCCGTGGAATAATGGTGACCTTGTAGACCGGATCATGCTCGGGAACCTTCAGGCCCACAATGGCATGGCCGGCTTCGTGATAAGCCGTGTTGAGTTTTTCCTTCTCACTCATCACCATGGAGCGGCGTTCTGCGCCCATCATGATTTTGTCCTTGGCCTTTTCAAAATGCTCCATGGTGACTTCCTTGCTGTCATCCCGGGCGGCAAACAGGGCGGCTTCGTTGACCAGATTGGCCAGATCCGCGCCGGAAAAGCCAGGCGTGCCCCGCGCCAGCACCGACGCCTTGACGTCCTTGGCCAACGGCACTTTTTTCATATGCACCTTCAGGATGGCCTCGCGACCCTTGATATCCGGCAAGCCCACCACCACCTGGCGGTCAAAACGGCCAGGCCGCAACAAGGCCGGGTCCAGCACATCAGGCCGGTTGGTGGCGGCAATCACAATCACGCCCTCATTGCCTTCAAAGCCATCCATTTCCACCAGCAACTGGTTAAGGGTTTGCTCGCGTTCATCATGGCCACCGCCCAGACCTGCGCCACGGTGACGGCCGACAGCGTCAATTTCGTCGATAAAAATGATGCACGGCGCATGCTTTTTGGCCTGCTCGAACATATCCCGCACCCGGCTGGCGCCCACACCCAC
>JALSHI010000014.1 GCA_026982315.1 Lysobacterales bacterium | reverse complement strand
TCATGAGCCATGTAGACTCAAATGGCGTCTTGGTCCACTTCGCCGGTGCGGATGCGGATGACTTTTTCCAGGGAATGCACGAAAATTTTGCCATCGCCGATTTTACCGCTGCTGGCGGTTTCCATAATGGCTTCAATCACCTGTTCGAGCTGGCTTTCGGTGACGGCGATTTCCAGCTTCAGCTTGGGGAGAAAGTCCACCACATATTCTGCCCCGCGGTATAGTTCAGTATGTCCTTTCTGGCGTCCGAAGCCTTTGACTTCCGTGACGGTAATGCCCTGTACGCCAATGTCTTCCAGCGCCTGGCGCACATCGTCGAGTTTGAACGGCTTGATGATGGCGGTGACCATTTTCATGGGCGTGTCTCCTGTCAATCAGTTTTATTGGGCGTGTAGGGCATGGCCGTGGCTGGCCGGGGGTTCTGGACCCGGGGCTGGCCCTTTTCAGCCAGCCAGCTGACCACGGCCAGACGCTGGCCGCTGGTGACCGGTCGGGCCTCGTGCATGTAGATATGATTGGACGGGAATAATAACAGGTCGCCGGCCTGGGGGTGATAGGTGTAGTCGAACTTCTTGAAGTAGAGTTCGCCACCGGCAAAGTCTTCGTTCAGATAAATCAGCAGGCTGTAATCCCGGTCCAGGCATTTGATCCAGAGATTTTTTTCTTTGTCATAATACTGGCTGTCGGCGTGTTCGCTGTATTTGCCGCCGGGCTGGTAATAGAGAATCGCTGGCCGCTCGTACCATTCGATCTGGGTCTGGTAAAAGGGAACCAAGTGGTTTTTTATGGCGCGCCGAACCCAGTTAATGACGGTGCTTTCTTTTTTGCTGTAGTCCACATAGTCGGTGATGCGCCCCGGGTCACGCCGGAAGGCCGCCTTGCCGTGGTGGCTTTTTTCCTTGTCATAAACGCCCAGGGGTGAACGTGGCTGGCGGAGCAGAAATTCGCTCATGCGGCGGCATTCCGCCGGGTCGATAAACCCCTTGACCACATGAATGCCGAACGGCGTGGTCCGGTCGGCGGCCTTGGAACCGCAGCAGGATTTGAAGCGTGCGCCACTGCCACAAAAACAAGGGTCGTTGCGGCGCGGCACAAAGGGCCGGCTTTGCAACAGGTTGCCCACGCTGGCTGCGGGTTTTATGGAGTCAGTGTGCTGTTCTGCGTTCATGGGCATTGATGCCTCACCCCCTAAAGAAAGCGTGGCTTTAAGGTTACCACAGCTGGCCAGGAAGCGGAAACCTGTAGCGCCAAGGGTATCGAGGGCGCTGGCTGACAGGCTAGCGGGTTTTTTTCCCACACAGGTGCTATTTTTAGGCATGCTAAAATGCTGTCTGGCCGGCCCAACCGGGCCGAACTTTCTGTCCAGCTTTGAAACACGACCACAGGAACGACTCATGATTAAGCCCGAAACGGTGGAAGAAATCACCCAGAAACTGGCCGCATTGGTGCCCCAGGATGTGAAAGACTTACGCCAGGAGTTTCAGCAGAATGCCAAAGCTGTCCTGATTGCCGGATTGCGTTCGATGGATTTGGTGACACGAGAGGAATTTGACGTCCAAAAAGCCGTTTTAGCGAAAACGCGAAAAAAACTCTCTGAGTTGGAAAAGCAGATTCAGGCGCTGGAAGCCGGTTTGCAGAAAAACGCCTGATGCTTGCGCGTCCGCGCACCATTATTGCCCCAGGCATGCCATGAAGAAGGGATTGGCCACCGTATATACCCGGGCTCAGTATGGTATTGAGGCGCCATTGGTGCGGGTGGAAGTGCATTTGTCACCGGGGTTGCCATCCCTGTCGCTGGTGGGGTTGCCGGAAACAGCGGTCAAGGAAAGCAAGGATCGCGTGCGTGCGGCGATTCTGAATGCCGGTTTTGACTTTCCCCAGAAACGCATCACAGTCAATTTGTCTCCAGCGGATTTGCCCAAAGAGGGCGGTCGGTTTGACTTGCCCATCGCCATCGGCATCCTGGCGGCGGCCGGACAGGTGAAGCCGGATCGATTGGCGGAGACTGAATTTATCGGTGAGTTGGGTTTGGGAGGTGAATTACGCGCCGTGCGAGGCGTTTTGCCTGTGGCGCTGCAGGCGGCCCGGGCCAGTCGCGTGTTGATCGTGCCTTGTGGTAACGAAGCCGAGGCCGCACTGGTCAAAAACGGCGTGGCGCGAGTGGCTGCGAGTTTGTTGCAGGTGTGCGCCTGGATGAATGGCCTGGAGGATGTACCAGTGGCCCGGGCACAACCACAACCGGACAAAACATCTGCGCCTGACCTGGCGGATGTCAAAGGCCAGCAACAAGCCAAAAGGGCGTTAGAAATCGCCGCTGCTGGCGGTCACAATCTGTTGTTTGTGGGGCCGCCGGGGACGGGCAAAACCTTGTTGGCTACGCGTTTTCCGGGTATTTTGCCGCCTTTGAGTGACGAGGAAGCCACTGAAGCGGCGGCGGTGGCCTCGGTGGCCAGCATCGGGTTTGATCCGGCCCAATGGAAGCAGGTGCCATTCCGGGCGCCGCACCATACGGCTTCTGCCGTGGCCATGGTTGGGGGCGGCTCAAAGCCAAAACCTGGCGAGATTTCCCTGGCCCATTGTGGCGTGCTGTTTCTGGATGAGCTGCCGGAGTTCAGCCGTCATGTGCTGGAAGTGCTGCGGGAACCGTTGGAGTCTGGCACAATCACCATTTCACGGGCCGCCCATCAGGCCGAATATCCGGCCCGGTTCCAGCTGATCGCCGCCATGAACCCGTGTCCTTGTGGTTATCTGGGCGATTCGGGGCGTGCCTGCCGTTGCTCGCCGGGGCAAATACAGGCTTACCGGAACCGATTATCCGGACCTTTGCTGGATCGTATCGATATGCATCTGGAGGTGCCGCGTACCGCGCCCTCTGAGTGGCGGTCCAGTCGCCGTCAAGAGGAGAGCTCCGCGGTTGTGGCGCAGCGGGTATTGGCTGCTCGCATGCGGCAAGAAAAGCGCAATGGCGGCATTTTGAATGCGCGATTGTCCGGGGAAAGACTGGATGCCGCCTTGCACCTGTCCGAAGATTTACTGCGTTTTGTGGAAGATGCCGTGGAGCGTTTACGTCTGTCGACCCGGGCTTATTTCCGTATTCTGAAAGTGGCGCGAACGATTGCTGACCTGGCGGCAAGCGAGTCCGTATCACGGGCGCATCTGGCCGAGGCGATTGCCTATCGCTGCCTCGATCGGGAGACGGGCAAGGCGCACTGATGGGTGGCAGGAAGGTATCTGCATTGACAATTTGTGACAAAAGCTTATATTGAAGAAGCGAACAACCCTTACTATTCCCTGTAACAATTAAAAAGAGGAGCTTATGAAAATTCAGCCGGAAGTCCTGACACTGTCTATTTTGCTGGCCCTGGGCGCGGCCCCGGTGGCGTCAGCCCAGCAGACAGAATCGGGCAAGCAAAAAAATGATGATAATTACAACCTGGGCACCGTGGCCGTAGTGGGTACCCGCGGCAAGTACCGCACGGTGAATGATGCGCCGGTTCCGGTGGATATTCTTGAAGCTGAAGACCTGCAGCGCACCGGCGCCACGGAACTGGGGCGGGCCATTCAGGCGTTGGCTCCGTCTTTTAACTTTTCCAGTTCCAGCGTTTCTGATGGCACTGACGCCCTGCGCCCGGCCACTTTGCGTGGTCTGGGGCCGGATCAGACCCTGGTGCTTATCAATGGCAAGCGTCGCCACACCAGCGCATTGATTCATGTGAATACGTCAGTGGGCCGTGGTACCGCCGGTACCGACATCAACGCCATTCCCATTTCCGCGGTGGACCATATTGAAGTCCTGCGTGACGGCGCGGCGGCCATTTATGGGTCAGACGCCATTGCTGGTGTTATCAACATTGTGCTCAAGTCCGATCCCAATGATCGTGAAGTCGGGGCATACTGGGGTCAAACCTATGAAGGCGATGGCGATACCACGGTGGGCAATCTGAATCTGGGAACGGCGCTGGGTGAGGATGGTTTTTTTCATTTTACCTATGAATACCGGAATCGGGACCACACCAATCGCGCGGGATTGACCGGTGCGGTGCAGTATCCCTTGCTGGAAGATGGTAGCTATGATCCGCGCGAGTACACCTTTAACCGGCGCAATTTCCGCATTGGTGATGCGGACTCCAAGCAAAATGTGATGGTGCTGAATTCTGAAATGAGCATTGGCCCGGGCGCATGGTATGCCTTTGCCACTTATTCAGACCGGGAAAACCAGTCCGCCGGCTTTTATCGCCGGGCCAACCAGACCAATCGCACAGTGCTGGAAATTTATCCGGATGGCTTTTTGCCCTTGATTAATACCAATATCAAGGACTGGAGCTTTAATACCGGATACAAATGGTCCACGGAAAGCGGCTGGGATTATGACCTTCATATGGGCACCGGCCATAACTCCTTTAATTTTTATATCAGCAACTCGCTCAATGCTTCATTTGGGCCGGCAAGTCCCACAGAAGCGGATGCGGGCACATTGAAGCTGGGCTTGTTCCAGATCACGCTGGATGCCACCCGGCCGGTGAATATCGCCGGGCATGACGCCAACTTTGCCTGGGGGCTTGAGTACCGCCGGGACAAATACAAAATTGTGCCGGGCGAGCCAGTGTCCTATGAAGACGGTGGCGCCATTAACCCGCGCACAGGCGAGCCATATGCGCCAGGCTTCCAGGTGTTTCGCGGCTTTTCACCCAATAACTACGTGAGTGAGGATCGTAATAACAAGGCGGCCTATGTTGATCTGGAGTCCAATGTGACCGACAAATTGCTGCTCACCGGCGCCCTGCGTCACGAAAATTACAGTGATTTTGGCGGTACCACCATTGGCAAACTGGGGTTCAAATATGATGTGAACCTGAACCTGGCTTTCCGGGGCGCTTTCAATACGGGCTTCCGGGCTCCGTCCATGCAACAGCTGTATTTCAACAGCATCAGCACCCAGTTTGTGTCTGATCCCAATAACCCGGATGGCGGCCTGATTGCCCAGGAACGCGGTACGTTCCGCAATGACAGCGAGATTGCCCGTTTGCTGGGGATTCCGCAACTGAAAGAAGAGGAGTCCACCAACTACTCATTGGGAATGGTCTACACCACCGAGAACGATGTGACGGTTTCAGTAGACTTGTACCGCATCGATATCAATGACCGGATTGTGATTTCCGGGGCCTTTTCGCCGTCGAATGCGCCGGCGGCCACTGCTATTTTTGAAGAGCTGAACATCACCGCTGCGCAGTTCTTCATCAATGCTGGTGATACCACCACCAAGGGTGTTGATGTGGTAGTGAGTAAAAATGGGATTGAGTTGGGTGACGAATGGAACTGGGATACGACTTTTGCGGCTAACTGGACAGACACATCGGTGACTGTCAGCGTACAAGCGCCAGACCTGCTGGCCGGCCTGGAAGATGTGATTTTCACCAGTCAGGATCGCTCCATTATCGAGGAATGGCAACCCAAGAGCCACATGAGCTGGACCAATGTGTTCAGCAAAGGCAACTGGGATATCACCCTTCGCGAAAGCTATTATGGAGAGTACACCATTCAGGAAGGCAATGGCGACCGTCAGACATTTGGTGGTGAATTCCTGACCGACCTGATGTTCACCTATAACTTTGAGGACATGCCGTTAACCGTCAGTGTGGGCGCCAACAACCTGTTCGACAACTATCCGGATAAAAACCGCATTGGTCAGGCCCGTGGCGGCCGGATTGTGGATGCGGATGGCAACGTGATTGTCGACTCCCCGGGCGTATTCACCTACTCCCGGCGGGCGGCCCCCTTTGGCTTTAATGGCGGCTTCTACTTTATTTCAGCCAACTACCGCTTCTAATCCATCCGGTGAGCCAGGTTATCCGGTTGTTGCCGGATGAGAATCAACAAAAGGGCCGAAAGGCCCTTTTGTTTTATCGGCGCGCAAAGATAACAAGCCATTCCATGACTTTTGACAGGGGACAGTTTGGTGTTGTAGTGGTATAGTACACCAACATTCAGTAACCGTTACAGGAGAAAGTCATGACATATTCAATGGAACCCAGCCGACAAGCGGATCATTTCTGGCTCAAACAATTGAGCGCCTATAGGGATTATTCCCGGCAAGCACAGGACGGGCAAACAAAAGCGCTGGCAGAAAAGATAAAAACGCTGCAGGATCAGCATTTCGATGGAAATGTGGTAGAGAGGCTCAATGACCTGCTACGCATGCGGCACAGCAAGGGATGGAAACTTCCCGCCGAACAGCAAGAGCTGATTGACGCCATGCAGGCGTATCTCATTGAAGAAGACGATGTGGTTCCTGATTCTGTGCCTGGCATCGGTTTGATGGATGATGCCATGGTTATTGCAGTGGTGGCCAAACGTTTGCAGCGGCCTCTGGCCAGGTTTTGTGAGTATGAGGATTTCCACCGCCGCTACGCCTCTCATGGTCACCGGGTGACAGTGGCCGACTGGGAGCGGCTCAAGGCTCAGGAGGTGCGTTCGCATAACCGAGTCCGCCGTTTGCGGCGCATTAGCACCCCTTGCTAGCCTGGTATAGGCGATTCCTGGAGAAACTGTTCAGAAGATTCACACAAAAAAGCCATGAAAAGTTGCGTCATGGCTTGATAGCCTATATAATGCAGCGGCTTTTTTAATGCGCCACAATCCGTGAAAGATGTGGCGTTTTGTTTTTCTAAAAGGCATTTGGCGCATGCGCAAAATACAACTGGATCCTGTCCGCAAAGCGGTTTTTCTGATTCCGCTATGGCAGCTTGTTGTGAGCGTGGTGCTGGCGCTGCTGGTGTGGGCCGGATTCGACGGGTCGGTGGCCACAGGACTGCTGGTCGGAGGTGGGGTGAGCGCGCTGGGGAGTCTGGTGTTTGCCCTGAGCGTGTTTGCGGCGCCAACAACGAATTCCAGAGTGGTTTTGCGGCGCATGTTTCGCGGCGAAGCGCTCAAAATGGCCCTGGTGGCCGTTTTGTTTTATCTGGCCATTACGGTTTTGCGGGTAAAAGCCCTGCCAACCATGGTCGGCTTTGTGGCAACCCTGGTGGTTTTTTGGGTTGCGTTGTTACGATCACTGACAGTGAGATAAGGGAAAAATGGCTGAGCAAGCAAGTAGCAGCATTGGCGATTATATTCACCACCATTTGCAAAACAACCAGTTGCAGCTGGTTGACGGCTCCAGTTTCTGGGTCATTAATCTCGACAGCCTGTTTTATACGCTGTTGACAGCGGCCGTTTTTCTTGGTCTGTTCAGTTATGTGGCCAAACGGGCCACCAGCGGCGTGCCGGGCAGGCTGCAAAACTTTGTGGAAATGGTTGTTAATTTCGTCAATGAGCAGGTGCAGGACACCTATCATGGCAAATCCAAGCTCATCGGGCCACTGGCGCTCAGCATTTTCGTGTGGATTTTCCTGATGAATTTCATGGATTTGATTCCCGTGGATCTTTTGCCATGGCTCGGACAGAAGCTCAGCGGAAACGAACACATGTACATGCGGGTGGTGCCTTCAACGGATCTGAACATTACATTCGGTCTGGCCCTGGGTGTGATCTTGCTGGTGTTCTATTACAGTTTCAAGATGAAAGGCGTTAAGGGTTATGCCAAGGAACTGCTGACCCATCCATTCGGCCCCAAACTGTTTCCGGCCAACTTGTTGCTGAATACAGTGGAAACTGTGGCCAAGCCGATTTCATTGAGCCTGCGTTTGTTTGGCAACCTGTATGCAGGCGAACTGATTTTTATCCTGATTGCCGTATTCACCCTTGGCTATACTTTGGAACACTTTTTGACAGCCAGTGGCATCGCCATGACCGCCGGTCAACTGCTGCTGGGCCTGATATGGGCGATTTTTCATATCCTGATTATTCTCTTGCAGGCTTTCATTTTTATGATGCTGACAATTGTTTATCTCAGCATGGCCAGCGAAACCGAGTCGCATTAAGCACCTTGTGACACACCGTTTTTTCAACCCCAACCGTTAAATATAACCGGAGAAAATGATGGAAACTTTAGCACTTGTTGCAGACATTCAAAGCAGCACCGTAATTGCCGTGGCAATCATTCTGGGTCTGGCCGCTTTGGGTACAGGCATAGGCTTTGCCTTGTTGGGTGGCCGCCTGCTGGAAGCCACTGCGCGTCAGCCGGAACTGGCTTCCATGTTGCAGGTTAAAATGTTTATTGTCGCCGGTCTGCTGGATGCGATCGCCATGATTGGCGTGGGTATGGCGCTGTTCTTTACTTTTGCCAACCCGTTCCTGGCCGCTGTACAAGCTGCCCACTAAGAAGCGACCCGAATTTGTTCGGATTTTATTTTTAGACAGAGAAGGCGAACCAAGCCATGAATATCAACTTCACCATGATCATTCAGATCATTGTATTTTTTGGTGTTATCTTGTTCACCATGAAATACATATGGCCTGTTATTCTGGGTGCTATCGAAGAGCGCGAAAAGAAAATCGCCGATGGCTTGGCCGCTTCCGACAAGGCCGCAAAAGCCCTGGCTGAAGCCGAGAACAAAGCGGTCAAGCTGCTTAAAGAGGCGCGTGAACAGGCCAGTCAGATCCGTGATCAGGCTCACCAACAAGCCATCAAGATCAAGGATCAAGCCAAGAACGAAGCGTTGGCTGAAAAGGAGCGTCAACTGGAAGCTGCGCGTGCGGAAATTGAAATGGAAGCGGCCCGAGCCAAAGACGCCTTGCGTAAACAGGTTTCCGCTCTGGCGGTGGCTGGGGCTGAAAAGCTGCTAAACCGCGAGGTTGACGAAAAAGCGCATGCCGACCTGCTGGCTGAACTGGTCAAAGAGATTTGATTATGAGTGAATTTATCACCTTGGCCAGACCTTATGCGCGCGCAGCGTTCTCTTATGCGCAAGAAGCCGGGCAGATAGATCAGTGGGAGCGCTGGCTGGCAGAAGCCGCGGCACTGGCTTCTGCACCACAGGTGCGGATGCTGTTTACTGATCCTGACCAGTCACGGGATGACCTTGTGGCATTGTTTGCCGGTGACAAGGCCGATGACGGCCTTGTCAATTTCTTGCGATTGTTGGCTGCTAATGACCGGCTGGCCCTGTTGCCGGAAATTCATCAGCTATTCAGCCAATATGCTGAAGAAGCCGCCAGTGAACTGACTGTGGATGTTTATACTCCCGGAGACATGAGCGCCGAGCAGTTGGACAAACTAAAGCAAGCGCTGGGGAAAAAACTTCAGCGGGATGTGAAAATTCGCACTCACAGGGATGACTCCCTGTTAGGTGGCGTGCGAATCCAGGCTGGTGATTTGGTTATCGATGGCACCCTCAAGGGCAAGCTGGAAAAACTAAGATCCGAACTATTGAATTAACCACCGAGGCCACCCCGAGTGGGGCCGATGGTCGAAAGAGGAACCGCAATGCAAACGACATTGAATCCATCAGAAATCAGTGAGCTCATCAAAGAGCGCATCAAACACTTCAAGGTGCACTCTGAAGCCCGCGCTGAAGGCACCGTGGTCAGCGTGACCGACGGTATTGTTCGTATCCACGGCCTGACAGATGTCATGCAGGGTGAAATGATTGAACTGCCACAGGAGACTTACGCGCTGGCGCTCAATCTGGAGCGTGATTCAGTCGGTGCCGTAATTCTGGGCGACTATGAACACATTACCGAGGGCGACAAAGCCAAATGCACCGGGCGCATTCTGGAAGTGCCTGTAGGGCCTGAGCTGGTGGGTCGGGTCGTGGATGCGCTGGGTAATCCAATTGACGGCAAAGGCCCAATAGAAGCCAAGGAGTTTTCTCCGGTTGAAAAAGTGGCGCCCGGGGTGATTACGCGTAAATCGGTGGATCAGCCGTTGCAGACCGGCCTCAAGTCTGTTGACGCCATGGTTCCTATTGGCCGGGGGCAGCGTGAATTGATTATTGGCGACCGCCAAACCGGTAAAACTGCGGTGGCCATTGACGCTATTATCAACCAGAAAGGCACCGGAGTTATCAGTATCTATGTGGCTGTGGGCCAAAAGCGATCATCTGTGGCGGCGCTGGTTCGCAAACTGGAAGAACATGGCGCCATGGAGCATTCCATCATTGTGGCTGCTACGGCTTCTGATTCTGCGGCCATGCAATACATCGCGCCATATGCGGGTTGCTCCATGGGCGAGTATTTTCGTGATCGGGGTGAGGATGCCCTGATCGTCTATGATGACCTCACCAAACAAGCCTGGGCCTATCGCCAGGTTTCCCTGTTGCTGAAGCGTCCGCCAGGCCGGGAAGCCTATCCGGGTGACGTCTTCTACCTGCACTCGCGTCTGCTGGAGCGGGCTGCCCGGGTTAATGAAGACTATGTGGAAAAAATGACCAACGGCGAGGTGAAGGGTAAAACCGGCTCTCTGACAGCCCTGCCGATTGTGGAAACCCAGGCCGGTGACGTTTCCGCCTTTATTCCCACTAACGTCATTTCCATTACCGACGGCCAGATTTTCCTGGAAACCGACTTGTTTAATTCCGGTATCCGTCCGGCCATCAACGCCGGTTTGTCGGTATCCCGTGTGGGTGGTGCCGCGCAAACCAAAATCATTAAAAAGCTGGGTGGCGGTGTACGTCTGGCCCTGGCCCAGTATCGTGAGCTGGCGGCGTTCGCCCAGTTCGCTTCTGATCTTGATCCGGTCACGCGGAAACAACTGGAACACGGCCAGCGTGTAATGGAGCTGATGAAACAGCCGCAATACACCCCGTATTCCGTCTCCGAAATGGCGGTGGTGTTGTATGCCGTCGACAAGGGCTATATGGACGATGTTGAGGTCAGCAAAATCAACGCCTTCGAAAAAGCCTTGCTGGAATTCATGCACGCCAACTATCAGGACCTGATGGATAAAATTGACGCCACCGGCGATTACAACGAAGACATTGAGTCGGGCCTGCAAAAAGCCGTGGAAGAATTCAAAAAAACAGGCAGCTGGTAAGCACAGACCTCTATTTAACCGGAGTCATTCGTTATGGCAGGTGCAAGAGAAATCAGAAGCAAGATCAAGAGCGTGCAAAGCACCCGCAAGGTGACTTCTGCGCTCGAGATGGTTTCTGCCAGTAAGATCAAAAAGGCCCAGGATAAAATGCTGGCCTCGCGTCCTTATGCCCGGGGCATAAGGCAAATCAGTGGACACCTGGCGCACGCCAACCCCGAGTATAAACATCCGTTTATGCTCAAGCGTGACCCGGCCAAACGCGTGGGCTATGTCATTATCAGCACCGATCGCGGTTTGTGTGGCGGCCTGAATACCAACGAGTTCAAAAAAGCCGTCGGCCACATGCGTGACTGGCAAGCCCGCGGCGCCGAAATTGACGTGGTCACCATTGGGCTCAAGGCCGCTGTTTTTTTCAAGTCAACTGATGTCAATTTGCTGGGTAATATCAGCGGCTTGGGGGACAACCCGGAGCTGGGTGATATCATCGGTGTGGTCAAAATCATGTTGGATCGCTATCGTGATGCCGAGCTGGATCGCTTGTACCTGGTATACAACGACTTTATCAACACCATGGTTCAAAAACCAATTGTTGACCAGTTGTTGCCATTGGTACCGGTGGAAGACGAAAACATTCGTGATCAGTGGGACTATATCTACGAACCAGAGCCGGAAGTGGTGCTGGACTACGTATTGATTCGTTATATTGAATCGCTGGTTTATCAGGGCGTTCTGGAAAACCTGGCCAGTGAACACGCCGCCCGGATGGTGGCCATGAAGAGCGCTTCGGATAACGCCAAGGAACTGATCAAGGAACTGCAACTGGTTTACAACAAGGCCAGACAGGCAGCGATTACCCAGGAAATTTCAGAAATTGTGAGCGGTGCCGCTGCGGTCTAACGCGCACGCCCGATACGAACAGGAGAACCTCAATGAGCACAGGTAAAATTGTACAGATCATCGGCGCAGTGGTTGACGTCGAATTTCCCCGTGATGAAGTGCCAAAGGTGTATGATGCGCTGAAAATCGTCGACACCGGCACTGTAATGGAAGTGGAGCAGTTGTTAGGCGATGGCATCGTGCGGACCATTGCCATGGGCACCACCGATGGTCTCAAGCGGGGCATGGCGGTCGAGTCCACCGGTTCGCCCATTAAGGTTCCCGTGGGCACCAAAACCCTGGGCCGCATTATGAATGTGCTTGGTGAGCCCATTGATGAAAAAGGCCCCGTGGGTGCTGAAGAAGAGTGGGTGATTCACCGCAAGGCGCCGAAATACGTTGAGCAGGCCGCCTCCAGCGACATTCTGGAAACCGGCATTAAAGTGATTGACCTGATTTGTCCTTTCGCCAAGGGTGGTAAAGTGGGCTTGTTCGGTGGCGCCGGTGTGGGCAAAACCGTGAATATGATGGAACTTATCCGCAATATCGCCATTGAGCACAGCGGCTATTCAGTCTTTGCCGGTGTGGGTGAACGCACCCGCGAAGGTAACGACTTTTACCACGAAATGAAAGACTCCAACGTGCTGGACAAGGTAGCCCTGGTTTACGGCCAAATGAATGAGCCGCCAGGCAACCGTCTGCGTGTGGCCTTGACTGGCTTGACCATTGCCGAATATTTCCGCGACGAAGGCCGTGATGTGTTGATGTTCATCGATAACATTTACCGTTACACGCTGGCGGGTACAGAAGTATCAGCCTTGCTGGGCCGCATGCCTTCGGCGGTGGGTTATCAGCCGACGCTGGCCGAAGAAATGGGCATGCTGCAAGAACGCATTACTTCGACCAAAACCGGCTCCATCACCTCCATCCAGGCCGTATACGTGCCTGCGGATGACTTGACTGACCCGTCTCCAGCCACGACCTTTGCGCACCTGGACGCCACGGTGGTGTTGTCTCGCCAGATCGCCGAGTTGGGCATTTACCCGGCGGTTGACCCGCTGGATTCAACCTCCCGCCAGCTGGACCCGCTGGTGGTGGGCGAAGAGCATTACGAAACAGCCCGCCAGGTGCAGGGCACCTTGCAGCGGTACAAAGAGCTTAAGGACATTATCGCCATTCTGGGTATGGATGAGTTGTCTGAAGAAGACAAATTGACCGTGGCCCGCGCGCGTAAAATCGAGCGATTCTTCTCCCAGCCATTTTTCGTGGCTGAGGTCTTTACCGGCGCTCCGGGTAAATATGTGCCGCTGGAAGAAACCATTCGGGGCTTCAAGGGCATTTTGAATGGTGAATACGACCACCTGCCTGAACAGGCTTTCTACATGGTGGGCACCATCGACGAAGCGGTGGAAAAAGCCAAGAAAATGACTGAAAAAGCCGCCTAAGGAGCCAATACCATGGCCAGTACCATTCAATGCAAAATCGTCAGCGCCGAGCAGGAGATTTTTTCCGGTGAGGTCAGCATGCTGATTGCCTCCGGGGTCATGGGCGAGCTGGGTATTGCTCCGCGCCACGCGCCCTTGATGACCTTGCTGAAACCGGGTGAAGTGCGGGTGCAGTTTCCGGATAACCGCGAAGAAGACTACTATGTGTCCGGCGGCATACTGGAAGTGCAGCCCTACCTTATCAGCGTACTGGCAGACACCGCCATCCGTGCCGAAGACATTGACGAGGCCGCCGCCATCAAGGCCAAGGAAGAAGCCGAGCGGCTGCTGCAAACCAAGGACAAGGAATATGACCTTGCCAAGGTGGAGGCGGAGCTGGCCAAGGCGTTAGCGCAACTGCAAGCACTGGCTCGCTTAAAGAAAAAACTCAAGCGTTAAGTTGATATATCGAGACTAAAAAACCGGCCCCAATGGCCGGTTTTTTATTGCCCGGGCACAAGTGTGAGTGGTTGAGCCGGCAGGGGGCGGGGATTACAATAGCCTCTGCCCCATACGGAGACCAACCATGCCACAACCCTTGCAACTGGAGCAATTCATGCAGCTTGTGCGCCAGCGCAACCCGCACGAACCGGAATTCCACCAGGCCGTGGAAGAAGTGGCGGAAAGCCTGATCCCCTTTATTAACCAGCACCCGCGCTACCTTGAGCACCGGATACTGGAGCGCATGTGTGAGCCGGACCGCGCCATTCTCTTTCGCGTGACCTGGGAGGACGACGCCGGAGAAATTCACGTGAATCGCGGTTACCGGGTACAGTTCAACAACTCCATTGGCCCGTACAAGGGGGGCTTACGTTTTCATCCCACGGTGAACCTGAGCGTGCTCAAGTTCCTGGGGTTTGAACAAACGTTCAAAAACAGTTTGACCGATCTCCCCATGGGGGCGGGGAAAGGCGGTTCGGATTTCAACCCAAAGGGCAAGTCTGACCGTGAAGTGATGCGTTTTTGCCAGGCTTTTATGAGCGAGCTCTACCATTATATTGGCGAAAATGTGGATATCCCCGCCGGCGATATCGGTGTGGGTGGCCGCGAAATCGCCTACCTGTTTGGCCAGTACAAGCGGCTCACCCACGAATTTGCTGGCGTGTTGACAGGCAAGGCGTTGGAATATGGCGGTTCACTGGTGCGGCTGGAAGCCACCGGCTACGGTGTGGTGTATTTCTTGAAAAACATGCTGGAATTCCACCGCATGGAAACCACCGGCCGCCGGTGTGTGATTTCCGGCTCGGGCAATGTGGCGATTTTTGCCGCAGAAAAAGCCATGCAGTTGGGCATGCGGGTGTTGACCCTGTCTGATTCCGGCGGTTTCGTTCATTTCAAGAAAGGACTCACAGCAGAGCAGCTGGCGTTTATCAAACAACTGAAAATGCTGCACCGCGGGCGAATCAGTGCCGTGGCGGAAAAATATCCCGAGGTGGAATACCATTCGGGCGAAAAACCGTGGGGTATTCCGTGTGATGCGGCATTGCCATGCGCCACCCAGAACGAATTGGATGAAAACGATGCGAAAACCCTGATAGCGCATGGCTGTCAGGCGGTGTGTGAAGGTGCGAACATGCCCTGCACAAAAGCCGCTATTGACCTGTTTTTGGCCTCGGCGGTGCTCTATGCGCCTGGCAAGGCCAGCAATGCCGGTGGTGTCGCGGTCAGTGGCCTGGAGATGTCGCAAAACAGTCAGAGGTTGTCCTGGTCGCGGGAGGAACTGGATGCAATGCTGCGCACAATCATGCGAAAGATCCATGACAAATGTGTGCGTTACGGCCAGGAAGGCGAGCGTGTCAACTATCTTAAAGGCGCCAACATTGCCGGTTTTGTCAAGGTGGCTGACGCCATGGTGGCTTTTGGCGTTATGTAATCGGGACTTCCCCTGTGGTTTGGGGCGCGTGCGGCGAGTCCGGCGGGCTGTTGTACAATAGCCTGATAGCACAGACAGCAAACATAATCTGAATCGCCGGTTTGACTGTGACCGGCCCTAACACCTGAACTATATTCATGCCAGAAAACCTTCATGTCATCATTTTGGCTGCCGGCGCCGGTAGCCGTATGCGTTCCAGTCTGCCCAAGGTATTGCAGCCTTTAGGCCATCAAAGCCTGATCCGGCATGTGCTGGAAACGGCCCAGTCCGTGAACCCGGACAGCATCCACGTGGTTTATGGGCATGCGGGGGAACAGGTGCGCGCGCATTTGGCTGATGCACCCCTGCAATGGGTCTGGCAAAAACAGCAAAAAGGCACTGGTCACGCAGTCGAACACGCTCTGCAACAGATACCTGACGACGCCCGCGTGCTGGTGCTGTATGGTGATGTGCCGTTGTTGCGAAAAGAGACGCTGGAACCGGTGTTGTCGCAGCCGCAAGCCGTGCTGACAGCCATTGTGGACAACCCCACAGGCTATGGCCGGATTGTTCGGCAGGGAGACGCCATTGCTCGAATTGTCGAGGAAAAAGACGCCGATGCCCGGGAAAAAGCCATCGATGAAATCAATTCTGGCATTTTGACAGCCAATGCTTTGAAGCTGAAAAAATGGTTGCGGCAGGCCGATTATGCCAACCAGCAGGGGGAAAAATACCTCACGGACGTGGTGGCCATAGCCGCTGCAGAAGGCCGACCGTTTATGGCTGTTCCTGTGGCAGATAGCGATGAAGTGGCTGGCGCCAACACCATGGCGCAACTGGCTGATCTGGAGCGCATCTGGCAGAATCGCCAGCGTCACAAGCTGTTACAGGCGGGTGTTCGCATGGCCAATCCCGAAAGCGTTATCATCCGTGGTCAGGTCACCGCCGGCTGTGACGTGTTTCTGGATCAGGGAGTGATTTTGCAAGGCCAGGTTGTTCTGGAAGACGGTGTTTCCGTGGGTCCATACAGTATTTTGAGTGATTGTAGATTGAGCAAGGCCGCCACAGTACATGCACACAGCATCATCGAACAGGCGCATATCGGTCCTGAAGCCAGTGTCGGACCATTTGCGCGCATTCGGCCAGGCACCACCCTGGGGGCCGGGAGCAAAGTGGGCAACTTCGTAGAAACCAAGCAAACGACACTCGGTGCGGGCAGCAAGGCCAGCCACCTGAGTTATTTGGGAGACGCTATTGTTGGCGAACAGGTCAATATTGGCGCAGGCACCATTACCTGCAATTATGACGGAGTGAACAAGCACCAGACCATCATTGAAGATGGTGCGTTTATCGGCTCGGATACGCAACTGGTGGCGCCGGTGCGCGTGGGCAAAAATGCCACCATCGGCGCGGGCACCACATTGACACACGACGCCCCTGCGGAGCAACTAACACTCAGCCGGGTGAAACAGCGCCATGTGCCAGACTGGCGCAGTCCGCGAGACAAAAAAGCCGAACAGGAGAACAGTTAATGTGTGGAATTGTTGCCGCCACGGCGCAAAGGGATATCGTCGCCATTATTTTGACCGGTCTGAAAACCCTGGAATACCGCGGCTATGACTCCGCCGGCATCGCTGTTGTCACTGAAGCCGACGGCCAGCCGCGTATCGTCGTCCGCAAATGCGCCGGTAAACTGGAAAACCTGGAAAATCGGCTTGCCGAGCAACCATTAAGCGGCCATTGTGGCATTGGCCATACCCGCTGGGCCACCCATGGGGAGCCCAGCACCCGCAATGCGCACCCGCATGAGTCCGCCCGGCGCGTGGCCGTGGTGCATAATGGCATCATTGAAAACCACCAGGCCTTGCGCCAACAACTGCAAAAGGCGGGTTTTACCTTTACTTCTGATACGGATACGGAAAACCTGGCCCATCTGGTGGAATACCATCGTCAGCAAGGGCTGGATTTTGTTGCCGCTGCCCGAAAAGCCATTGACGCCCTGGAAGGCGCCTATGCGGTGGCGATTATTGATGCTGACGAGCCTGAAACCATCGTTGGCGCGCGCATGGGCAGCCCGTTGGTGGTCGGGTTGGGGATAGGGGAAAATTTTATTGCCTCGGACGTGCAGGCCTTGTTGCCGGTAACCAATCGCTTTCACTATCTGGAAGACGGCGACTGTGTGGTGCTGACACCCGAACAGGTGCAAGTGTTTAACGCACAAGGCAAGCCGGTTAAACGCGCGGTCAAACAGGCGGAGTTTAATCTGGAAGCCCTGGGCAAGGGCGGGTTTCGCCACCACATGCTCAAGGAAATTCACGAGCAACCTGAAGCCATCCGCAAAACCCTTGAAGGCCGTGTGGAAGCCACGGGCCTGACGCCATGGTTTGTCGACAAGGATATGGAAGCCTGTTTGCGGCAGGTGAAAAAAATCCATATTGTCGCTTGCGGCACCTCATACCATGCTGGCTTGGTGGCGCGCTATTGGCTGGAAGACATCGCCCGCATTCCCACGCGCGTGGAAATCGCCAGCGAATACCGTTATCGCAACCCGGTCATCGAAGACGGCACCCTGTTTTTGACCATTTCCCAGTCCGGTGAAACCGCTGACTCGCTGGCGGCCTTGCGATTTGCCAAGGCCAATGGTTATCTGGCCACCCTGGCGGTGTGCAATGTGGCCAACTCGTCTCTGGATCGCGAAAGCGACATGACCCTGATGACTCGCGCCGGTCCGGAAATCGGCGTGGCTTCCACCAAGGCGCTCACCACCCAGTTAACGGTCCTGGCCATGTTTACCCTGAAAATGGCCCAGCTTAACGGCTTGTCGTCTGAGCGCCAACAGGCGTTGGTGGAACAGTTGCTGGGCCTGCCAGATACCGTGGAAGCGGCGTTAGGGTTGGAGCCGGCCATTCAGGCCATGGCCGAAAAAATCGCGCCGCGGGATCACGCCCTGTTTTTGGGCCGCGGGCGGCATTACCCCATTGCCATGGAAGGCGCGCTGAAGCTTAAGGAGATCTCTTACATTCATGCTGAAGCCTATCCGGCCGGAGAACTCAAGCACGGGCCTTTGGCCCTGGTGGATGAGGACATGCCGGTGATCGCCGTCTGTCCCAATGATGAACTGCTGGAAAAACTCAAATCCAATATTGAGGAAGTGCGGGCCCGTGGTGGTGAATTGTATGTTTTTGTGGATCACACCAGCGATCACGGGCTGGATGATGATCGCAACCATCTGCTCGCCTTGCAGGCCGGTGGTGAGTTTACCTCGCCGGTGGTATTTAATGTGCCCTTGCAGCTACTGGCCTATCATGTGGCGGTGTTGCGCGGCACGGATGTGGACCAGCCCCGCAATCTGGCCAAGTCAGTGACTGTGGAATGAACAGGAATACCCTTTACAGTCTGGAACAAGTCTTGCTGGCCGGTGAACGCACGGCTTTGTCCTGGACACGAACCAGCACTGCCTTGATGGCTTTTGGCTTTGTGATTGAAAAATTTGGCCTGGATATTTCCGGGTTGCCTGTGGAAGCCGATGCGTTGCGCTACTCTTTGTGGCTGGGAGTGTTTTTTATCGGTCTGGGGGCGGCAGTGGCGTTTTTCGCCATCTACCAGTACCACGCCATTCTGGCGAGCATTGACCGCAGCACCAAACTGCCTCCGGGCTATTCAACCCGGGCTGTGCAGACGATCAATCTGGCGGTGGGTGTGTTTGGTCTGTTACTGGCGTTTGGGATATTATTGGGCTTACGTTAGCGTGTAGTGCGAGAGACTGTGGAGAAAAGCGAGTGGATGAAAAAACCAAACAAGCCCTGAAACAAAAGCTGTCTCCCCAGCAGTATCATGTGGTGGTGGAGAAAGGCACAGAAGCGCCGTTTTCCGGCGTCTGGAATGCCCATTTTCAGCCAGGCACCTATCGGTGTGTGAGCTGTGGTGAGCCATTATTTGAGGCGGACAGCAAATTCGACGCCGGTTGCGGTTGGCCCAGTTTTGATCGCGCGCTGCCAGGCGCCGTGGCGACCCAGGAAGACAACAGTCATGGCATGCGGCGCACAGAGATCCTCTGCGCCCGCTGCGGGGCACATCTGGGCCATGTTTTTAATGACGGGCCCACAGTCACCGGCATTCGCCATTGTGTCAACTCCTTGTCTCTGGATTTTGAACCCACCCAGGAACCCGCATCGGGCCAGCCGCGTTCATGAAAACCGTGAACCGTTGCCCCTGGGCTTGTCAAAGTCCTTTGGAACAGGCGTATCATGACAGCGAGTGGGGCCGGCCGTTACATGATGACCATCGCTGGTTTGAGGCCATTGTGCTGGATGGCGCCCAGGCGGGTCTGAGTTGGCTGACGATTCTGAAAAAACGACCGGCTTACCGGCAGGCTTTCGCCGGGTTTGATCCGGAAGTCGTCGCCGGGTTTGATGCGGCCAAAGAGCGGGAGCTTCTGGCCAACCCCGGTATCGTGCGCAATCGGCTGAAAATCCGTTCAGCCATCAATAATGCCCGGGCTTTTGTCCGCATTCAGGACAAACACGGCAGCTTTGACCAGTGGATATGGCGCTATGTGGATGGCCAGCCTGTGATTAACCACTACCGCACGGCGGCTGAGGTCCCCACAGAAACGCCGTTGTCACGACAAATCAGCGCAGACCTGAAGCAACACGGTTTCAGCTTTGTCGGCCCCACCATTGTGTACGCCCTGATGCAGGCCACCGGGCTGGTGAATGGTCATCTGGTGGATTGTTTTTGCCATCCGGACAACCACGCATGAGCTGGCGTGCCTGGTCAGCGCCTTGCCTTTTGCTGGCCTTGTCCACCGGTGCTGGCGCGCAAACGCCGGTACCGGCAATGCCGATGGAAAACCCCGAACATCACCTGGAAGACCCGCGCTGGTACTGGAATATCAATACCGGCATCGTGGTGCCGGATGATTCCCTGCAGGCCAATGACGCCAGTGTCACAGATGTTCGAATTGGCAAACCGGTAAATGGCCGCTGGACGGTCGAAGTGGAATATTTCCGGGATGAGTACGACTTTGATATTGACTATGGCCTCAGGCATACAGGGGTTAATGTCAACGTGCTGCAAATGAATTACGAACCCTTGTGGAACCCTTATTTTTTACTCGGTGTGGGTATGATTCGCCACCGCTCGCCGGAGGACAGTGGCACCAATGCCGCTTTCAATGTAGCCATTGGCGGCAGCTGGTATGTCTTTGGTGATAATGTCCGTTTGCGGGCCGAAGCGCGCTTGCGTATGGATCTGAATGACACCGGGTTACCCGGGCAAGACGGGTGGGGCGATGGTCAGTTCACCCTGGGCTTGCAAGTGCCGTTGGGTGAGTGAGGCAACAATTGGCGGCAAGCGCGGTCAGCAAGGCTCATTCCTCATAAAAAACATCCCACTGGCCATCACGGTCTGAATCTCCGGGACGGTGTATGGTCGCCTCATCGTCGGGCAAGAGGGCGTCGAGTTCTCGCAGGTCGTACAACAGGTCATCCATGTCATCCGGCAGTGGCGCTGAGAACTTGACCGGGGATCCCGTAGACGGGTGAACGAATCGCAGATTTTTTGCATGTAAAGCCTGGCGGGGAAAGGTGCGAATGATATCCTTGAGCGCATCATCCACCGCCGGGTCGATCCGCTTGGGGTTGCCATAGAGCGGGTCGCCCACCAGCGGATGGTTCATGTCGGTGAAGTGCACGCGGATCTGGTGCGTGCGCCCGGTTTCCAGATCCACCTGGCAGGCGGTGTAATGGCGAAAGGGCTCGATGGGCCGAAAGTGGGTGACAGCGGGCTTGCCGCCGGTGACCACCGCCATTTTTGTGCGCTGGGTCTTGTGACGGCCAATGGGCTTGTCAATACGCCCAGGCTGGCGGATACGGCCTTTGGCAATGGCCAGATACTGGCGCTTGACACTGCGCTCCTTGAGCTGGTTGACCAGTGAGTTATAGGCTTCCGGCGTTCGCGCCACCACCATCAGTCCGCTGGTGTCCTTGTCCAGGCGGTGTACAATTCCCGCCCGTGGCAGCAGGCGCTGATTCGGGTCCAGATAGAGCAGGCCGTTGAGCAGGGTGTGGTCGGGGTTGCCTGCTGCCGGATGCACCACCAGTCCGGCAGGTTTGTTGATAACAAACAAATCGCTGTCGGCGAAAACCACATCCAGGTTCATGTCCTGGGGCTGGTCTTCGCTGTGTTCCGGAAAAGTGACAGAAACATCAATGTTTTCATAGCCTTTGAGCCGGGTTTTGGCTTTGACAGCGTGCCCGTTCAGCCGCACCTGACCGCTTTCAATCCACTGCTGGATGGCGCTGCGTGAGTGTTCAGGAAACTGCTGGCTGAGAAACTGGTCTATGCGTTGTCCATGACAATGGGCGGGAACCGACAGGCTTTGTTGGATTTGCGCAGGTTTATTCTGGTTCATGGTTGGATTTTACAGTATTATGGGCAGGTTTTACGGGATGATGGTGACAATGAAAAAATTGACAATATGGTTGCTGGCAGCCGCTTTGCTGGTGTCCCTGGGCGGTTGCCGGGGCGACAAGAAAAAGGATGATGCCGGTTTGACCGGTTCGCGTTATAGCGCCGAGGAACTGTACCGCCAGGCCAGCCGGGCCATGGATCTGAAGTTGTGGGATCAGGCTGTTTTGTCCCTGAAGAACCTGCGTTCACAGTATCCCTTCGGCAAATATGCCGAGCAGGCCGCGCTGGATTTGGCTTTTGCCTATTACAAGTCTTATAACAAGGATTTGGCGATTTCGACCCTGGACCGGTTCATACGGAACTATCCGGCCCACCCGAACCTGGATTTTGCCTACTACCTCAAGGGGCTGGTGTACTTTGACAGCAATCGGGGGTTGTTCCAGCGCATTAGCCCGGATCCAGCGGCGGATCGCAACCAGGAAGATGTGCAACTGGCTTTTCTGGCTTTCAAGGACTTTCTGGAAAAATATCCCGACAGCCCTTATGCCGCCGACGCCAGGCAGCGCATGCTCTATCTGAAAAACCAGTTGGCCAATGCAGAAAACCGGGTGGCCCGGTATTACCTGCGCCGTGGCGCCTGGGTGGGGGCAGCCAATCGCGCCAAGTTTGTGATAGAGGCTTTTCAGGGCACCCCGGCTGTGGGTGATGCGCTGGCCATTCTGGCAGAGGCGTACGGGCACATGGATGAGCCGGAGCTGGCTGCAGATGCCCGCAAGGTCTTGGCGTTGAACTACCCGCAACACCCCTATCTGAAAACGGGCAAGCTCACACTCACACTGCGCGACCCGGCCATGACTTTCAAGGCGATTGTCTGGCCTTTTGGTAATAAAGGTTGAACATCGGCAATGGACATTATTTCGGCGACCATTTTGCTGTTTCTGATTCTGGACCCATTGGGCAATATCCCCATATTTTTGTCCTATTTGCAGAAAAGCCAGCGCCGCTACAAGGTGCTGGCCCGTGAACTGCTTTTGGCTTTGGCCATTTTGTATCTGTTTTTGTTCTTCGGGCAAAAGTTTCTCAGCTTGCTGAACCTGAAGCAGGAAGCAGTTAACCTGGCTGGCGCCATTATCCTGTTTATTATTGCCTTGCGGATGATTTTTCCCGCCACCAAGTCCTATGGCAATGAGGACATTGAAGGCGAGCCCTTTCTGGTGCCGCTGGCCATACCCCTGGTGGCCGGGCCGTCGATTCTGGCCACACTGATTCTGTTGGCCAATCAGTATCCTGACCGTTTGGCCGACTGGGCCATTGCTTTGTTTATCGCCTGGTTGGCTTCGGCCATTATTCTTTTTTCCGCCACCGCCTTGCAAAAATATCTGGGTAAACGCGGCATGATTGCCATTGAGCGGTTAATGGGTATGGTGCTGGTGGCCATTTCTGTGCAAATGTTTCTCGATGGTGTGGCCAAATTTGTGGCGCATTTACCCGGGTAGTTTTCGTTATGGGCGCTAACCACAATCATCACCCGCGTAGTTCCGGCAAAACCCTGTTTCTGGCCCTGAGCCTGACAACATTTTTTGCCCTGGTGGAGGCGGTGGCTGGTTGGCTGGCCAATTCGCTGGCGTTAATGGGCGATGCCGGCCACATGATAACGGATTCCTTTGCACTGGCGATTGCAGCTGTGGCGGCCTGGTTGGCCAATCGCGGCGCTACTGGCCGGCACAGTTTCGGCCTTGGGCGGGTGGAGTTTCTGGCCGCTTTGCTGAATTCGGTCATTATGCTGGTGCTGGTGGCCTATATTGTGGTGGAGTCGGTGTTGCGGTTGTTGTCGCCAGAACCGGTTCAGGGCCATATGGTGACGGCCGTGGCGGTCATCGGGTTACTGGTCAACCTGTTGGTGGCCTGGATACTCAGCCGTGGCGAAAAAAACGTCAATACCCGCGGGGCCATGTTGCATGTCATGGGGGATTTGCTGGGTTCGGTGGCGGCCATTATCTCCGGGGTGGTTATTTCCCTGACCGGCTGGATGAAGATTGACCCGATTTTGTCCATTTTTATCAGCGTGCTCATCCTCTATTCGACCATTCGTCTGTTGCGGGAGGCCATCCATGCCCTAATGGAAGGCGTGCCGCTGAACCTGTCTCCGGAAAAAGTGAAAGACGCCATGGCTGCTGTGCCGGGCGTCCAGGGCATCCATGACTTGCACTTGTGGTCGTTGACGTCCTCGCAAGCCTCTTTGACGGCGCATGTGGTGGTTGATGACCTAAGCCAATGGCCAGCCATATGGGATGCCTTGCAAACGGTGCTGAAAAAGCGCTTTGGTATTGACCATTACACCTTGCAAGTGGAAGATGCGGCAATGGCAGCACGTTGTGATACGCCGCATCATTAACGTGCGGCCTGATGAACCACTCTTTCCCCCGTTTTTGGAGGTTTTTTTATGAATAAGCTCACATGTGGATTGGTTACGTTCCTGGCTTTGGGGCTGACGGCTTGTGGCGGTGCTGACAAGAATGCCACGGGCGCGGCCGCTCCGGATGCAAAACAGGCGTCCGATACCAGCCGGAAAATATCCGTTACAACAACCCCGATGACCAATAATCACAAACCTGAAAGTGGTCACAGCATGAAAAACCTGATTTACCCGGAAAGCCGGCGTGTGGATGTGGTGGATGATTACAATGGCGTCAAGGTGGCCGACCCTTACCGGTGGCTGGAAAACCTGGACAGCGAGGAAACCCGTGACTGGGTCAAGCGTCAGGTGGCGTTTACTGAAGACTATTTCAAACAGGTGCCGGAGCGGGAGCAGTTCCGCAAGCAGCTGAAAAAGATTTGGAACTATGAGCGTGTGAGTGCGCCGGAAAAAGTGGGCCAGCAATACGCTTACTGGAAAAATGACGGCCTGCAGAACCAGTCCGTGCTGTATGTAACGGATGACTTGAAAAAACCCGGGCGGGTACTGATCGACCCCAACAAGTTATCGGACGATCAGACCGCCTCGGTGGCCGGTGTGGTTTTTTCTCCCAAGGGGCGCTACATGGCCTACGGGATTTCTGAAGGTGGTTCTGACTGGCGAACCTGGAAGGTTCGGGATGTGGCCACAGGTCAAGATACCGATGATGAGTTGCATTGGGTCAAGTTTTCCGCCCCGGCCTGGTTGCCGGATGAGTCCGGGTTCTTTTATGCTCGTTACGATGCGCCCGAGGACGAAAACGAACTCAAGGCGGTTAATTACAACCAGAAAGTCTATTTCCACAAGCTGGGCACCAAACAGTCTGAGGACAAGCTGGTTTACCAGCGGCCCGATCACAAGGAATGGGGTTTTGGCAACATTGTCACTGAGGATGGTCGATTTCTTTTGCTGCCGGTCTGGAAAGGCACCGATGAACGCAATCTGGTGTTGATAAAACGCCTGGGCAGTGATGAGCCTTTTCGGCCAATCACGCCGGAATTCGAAAACAGTTACACTTTTATTGGCAACCAGGGAGATGACCTGTATTTTGTGACCGATGAAAACGCGGATAATTACCGCATCATCACCATCAATGCCAACGCCCCCGACGAACACAAGGAAATTGTTCCGAATAACCCCAAAGCCACGCTGCGAAGCGCCAGTATGATTGGTGGCAAGCTGCTGGTGTCCTATCTGGATAATGCTTACAGCACAGTCAAACGATTTGATCTGGATGGCACTGATCTGGGTGAGGTGAAATTGCCGGGCATTGGTTCTGTGAGCGGCTTCGGCGGCAAGCAAAGCGATACGGAAACCTTTTACACCTTCAACAACTTTTATACCCCTACCACCGTCTATCGTTACGATGTGGCGAGTAATCAGTCAGAGCTGCTGAAACAGCCCAAGGTGGCCTTTAATCCGAACGACTACACCACCGAGCAAGTATGGTATACCAGCAAGGACGGCACGCGCGTACCCATGTTTATCAGCTATAAAAAAGGACTGAAAAAAGATGGAAACAACCCCACCTTGCTATACGGTTATGGCGGCTTCAATATCCCCATTACACCGCGTTTTTCCCCAGCCAATATCGTCTGGATGGATAACGGCGGTGTCTATGCTGTGGCCAACCTGCGCGGCGGTGGTGAGTTTGGCAAGCCATGGCATGAGGCCGGCACCAAAACCCGCAAGCAAAACGTTTTTGACGACTTTATTGCCGCCGCTAAGTACCTGATTAACAACAAATACACCAACCCGAAGAAACTGGCCATCAATGGCCGTTCCAATGGCGGGTTGCTGGCTGCGGCAACCGTGATGCAGCGGCCGGACCTGTTTGCTGCATCGGTGCCGGAAGTGGGTGTGCATGACATGCTGCGGTTTAACCAGTTTACCATTGGCTGGGCCTGGGAATCGGATTACGGCTCGCCGCAAAACCCCGAGGAATTTGCCGCCTTGCGTGCTTATTCGCCGGTGCACAATGCGGTTGAAAAGGAATATCCGGCCATTATGATTACCACCGCCGACCATGACGACCGGGTGTATCCGGCCCACAGCTTCAAGTTGGCAGCAGCCTTGCAACGGGCGCAAAAAGGTCAGGCACCGGTGTTAATTCGTATCGATACCAAAGCCGGCCATGGCGCAGGCAAGCCGACGGACAAGTTGATTGATGAAGTGGCTGACCGTTTTGCCTTTATGCGGCATCATATGAAAGACTGACCGCGATTTTTGCATCAAGGGGAGAGGGTCTCGTTACAGGATGCAACAGGCTCTCGCACACAAGCCGGCATGACGCCGGCTTGTGTGCTTTTGGACTTTGCTCGTCCTGTGTGTTTTTGGGCGGTGTGCTGCGTAGTTCATTGGATGGTTGACGCGCTCTGATTGTTTTCCATGTTTTCCTGAATCCCCAATGGCATAAAGCCGGCTTCCAGAATGGCTTTCTTGATACGCTGGGTGGTGGGTGTGGCACCGGTGGTTATCAAGCGCACCTGATTTTTTCAGGTTGGTCTGGGCAACAGGCGCCTGCCAATGGAGGTCTCTTGCGTGGACGAGTGGTGGGACGGCTCAATCGTGGCAGCACCCCATTCCTGAGCCTTGTTGCTGCAGTTGGATGGGTGGGCAAGGCACGTCGCCATAGGAGCAAAACACACAGCAGTCGCCTTCCAGCGGTTGCAGAATCTGGTGGCACTGGGTGCATTCATAGAACCATTGGCAGGCATCGGTGGGCATGCGTACCGTTTCTTCATGCCCGCAATGGGGACAAACCAGAGTGGAATCCAGGACAATTTCAGGCGTTTTCATGGGCAAGACACCAGGTTGGTTTACTTTCTTTACGGAAGTATAAAACCTGTAGTAACTACAGGTTCAAGTCCAATGCCAGAAAAAACGCACAAAACTGCCCTGTCATGGGAAACGGCAATGGTCACCAGGTCGCCGGTGATCGAAAAGGCAGTGAAAAGGGGAGCTAGTGTGACAGCCCCAGCTTTTTCTTGTAGTTTTCGATATCGGCTTCGCGTTTGTCGCGAGCGGCTTCTTTGTAGTGTTTGTCGGTGACCATAATCAGCTGGTCGCTCCATTGCTCGCCATCCTTGAGTAAACCGCGTGCGTCCATCTTTCGCCACTGACTGTTGGCCACATAATAGAGTTTGTCAGCCACCACTACGCCATGGCCGGGCAAGTCAAAGCGCGGATTTGCCGACTCAATGGGGTAGACCTTGAGTGCGCGGTGTTTGTCCGGGCTCAACTGGATTCGCATGATTCGCTGGGGACGAATGCCATTCTGGAAAACAATCAGGCCGTTATCGTCATAAATGACATCATCGATGCCGCCGGCAATAAACCGGGCAGGATCGGCCAAATCAAGCAGCTGTTTTTTCTTCAGGTCAATGCCAAACAGCCCGAATTCAAAGTCGCTGAAGTAAAGAAACTGGCCGGTTTCATCCGTCGTCAGGCCATTGATGCTGCGGAAGATTGGTGACTCCAGTACACCAGCAATCTTTTTCACTTTAGGGTCGATGCGCAAAATATGACCGCGAATGTTGTTATTGAAATAGACAGTGCCATCAGGCGCCACGGTCAGGCTGGTAATCAGATGCGGGCGGGACTTGGCCGGCAAAACATAACGCTTGATTAATTGACCGCTATCCAGCGCATATTCAAATATTCCCGCCATACCCTGGTTTTCGGGACTGAAACGGCTGTATTGGGGCAGGGACGTGCTGGCCACCCACAGGCGATTATGGGCGGCATCCACGGCCAGGTCTGTCACGCTCCAGGGGCCGGATTGGTCGCCTTGGGATGGGCTGATGAAGGTTTGCCGGTGGCCATCTTTTATGCGAATGACGCTGCCATCGCGCACACTGCCCAGCAGAAAACTGCGGCTTTTGGGGTCATAGGCCAGACTTTCATACAACAGCCCCGTCCAGGCCTTGTCAATCTGAAAAGCCGGCTGGCTACTGCCAAAGGGTTCTCCATTGGCTTGCAGGTTTTCGACGATGTAGTCATAAACAGGAGTGCCGCGTACCGGCGCAAAGTCATCATCGGTGGAAGGGTCATAAGCCAGGCCCAGTTTCTGCATGCGAATCAGGCGATCGTAAGCGGCGCTTTTGTGATTTTGCAGCGCGTGCCCTTTGGCGGCCAGCCACTGGTACTCGGCCTGATGCGGCCGCAGTTCACTCACCCGCTCCATGACCGTGGTGAATTTCGGCCAGTTTTTTTCCTGATAAAATCGGCCGCCCATGGTCAATAGTTCAGGCACGTTATGGTTGTTTTTGACCGTGTAGTAGAAAGCCGCATCGCCGGTGGCCAGTGAATCCTCGCCGGCGGCTTTTTCAGCCGGGGGGAGAAATTGCGCCATTGTCTGATGACCCCATAGCAGTACACAACAGACAATCAAGGCGAAGCGAAGCAAGCGGTGTTTCATGCGGAATTCCTGGTTAGGTGTGAAAAAATGTTTTTGCAGTTCTGCGAGCATAGACCATAAAGATTTTCAGCCGTTCCCGGTTGGCAGGATAGACGCCGGGAGCGCCGGTTGAAAAATAGGCGGAAAAATTCACCGTTGTTCCCCTTCATCAGTATAACCGGCAAGCTCTTCGGCATCAAAAGCCACACCCAGCCCCAGGGCAATGCGATTAACAAAATTAAAATAAGCGGTGACCAGGGTCGCATCCAGAATTTCGCTGTCGCTCAGGCCTGCGGCACGCAAGGCGTCAATTCGGCTGGCGTCTTGCTGGCCTGGCTGGCAGGTCAAGTGATGCGCATAATCACACATGGCGCGCAGGCGTGCAGGCAATTCGGCTTGTGTGTAGTCCGCGCATATGGCATCAAGCTGTGGCTCGTCCTTGAGGTAACGAGCCAGTGCTTCACGGTGATGGTTGACACAGTAGTCACAATTATTGGCACGGGAAACCACCACGGCAATGGCCTCGCGCTCGGCCCGCTTGAGACGGGACTTGCCGAACATGATACCCATATACAGATTCAAATGATCCTGCATGGCTTGCGGGTTCAGCGAATGAACTTTGAGGATGTTGGAGATTTTGCCGCGTTGCGCAATAAGCTGGTCGTAGACGGACTTGAGCTTTTCATCCGCTTGCTCGTATGGCACTTCATGTATCCAGCTCATGATGAACCTGCTTGGAAAAGGGTGAATAAAGGCGACTGCCCGGCATTTTACTCGAAACCCGCCGGCTTTTGCGTGCTTTGAGTGCGCATGAATACGGTAAAATAGGCCGATTATTGACTTTTCAGGGCCCTGCTCCATGAAACCACTCAAAAATGACACGCTGTTGCGCGCGCTCAAACGTCAACTCACAGAGTACACCCCGGTGTGGGCCATGCGCCAGGCCGGGCGCTACTTGCCCGAATATCGGGCGGTTCGGGCCAAAGCCGGCAGTTTCATGGCGCTGGCCACGAACCCGGAGCTGGCTTGCGAGGTAACCATACAGCCATTGCGGCGTTTTGATCTGGACGCTGTGATTATTTTTTCGGACATTCTGACCATTCCCGATGCCATGGGCCAGGGATTGTTTTTCGCAGCCGGGGAAGGGCCCAAGTTCAAAAAAATCATTCAAACCCCTGCAGATATTGAAGCCCTGCCGGTTCCCGACCCCATGGATGATTTACGGTATGTGATGGATGCCATTGCCCTGACCGCCAAAACCCTTGCCGGAGCGGTGCCGCTACTGGGTTTTGCCGGTAGCCCGTGGACTTTGGCCACATATATGATCGAAGGCGGTAGCAGCAAGAATTTCGCCCGTTCCAAGGCGTTTTTGCTTAACCAGCCAGCCGCGGCGCATCAGTTGCTGGACAAGCTGGCCCAGGCCACGGTGGCTTATCTGGCGGCGCAAATCGATAGCGGCGCGGATGCCGTGCAGGTGTTTGACTCCTGGGGTGGCGTGTTGTCACCGGCCATGTACCGGGAGTTTTCCTTGCCCTATTTGCAGCAGATCGTCACCGGTTTGCGGCAGGCCGGTTATGCTGAAACGCCGGTAATTCTGTTTTCCAAAGGTGTGCATGGCAGTGTTTTGGGAGACATGGCCGCCAGTGGCGCTCATGCCCTGGGCGTGGATTGGACCACTGATATGAATGAAGCCCGCCAGCTAACAGCCGACAAGGTGGCCTTGCAGGGCAATCTGGATCCGTGCGTATTGTATGCCGATGATGCGGTGATTCGCCGCGAAGTCCAGCAGGTGTTAAACGCCTATGGGGAAGGTCCGGGCCATGTTTTCAATCTGGGCCATGGCATGCATCCGGACATGGCGCCGGAAAAACTGGGCGTGATGGTGGATGCCGTCCATGAATTGTCACGAAAATGAACACAGTGAGACTGAAACTGGATGAAACCTTGCGTGACGGGCGCTGGCATGAGCGTGGTCTGACCATAGGCGAGCGCCATCTGTCCATTATGCTCCGCCAGGTACAGGCTGGGTGCTGGCAAGCCTTTGTCAATGCCTGTCCCCATCAGGGGCGGCGCATGGATTTTGCCCAGGATCAATTTCTTGTCAGCCCCAACGGCAGCCTTGTTTGTCCCGCGCATGGTGCCGAATTTCGTCCGGATGACGGTTTTTGCGTGACCGGCCCCTGCCGCGGCGCCAGCCTGCAAATATTGCATATTGAAGAAAATCCACACGACCAGTCGCTGATATTGAGCGGACCTCCCCTGACTTCCCCGCAAGGCTAGCCGCAAGGACTTCCCCAAAGAGCTGTGGTATGCTCAAGGCTGGTTTGCAAAGGGGAGGCGCCATATGGCTTACATCAACCAGACTCGGGCCACTGACCGGGACCCGGTGGATTTTCTGCATGGCATTGAAAATCCCGTCAGGAAAGCGGATGGCTTTCGCCTGTTGGCTTTGATGAGGCGGATTACCGGCAAGCCGGCGGTTATGTGGGGGCGTACGCTGGTAGGTTTTGGCAGTTTCCGTTATCTATCGCGCTCAGATCAGCGGGGGGATTTTCTGATGACCGGATTCTCGCCGCGAAAGTCTGGTCTCTCCATTTATGTTCTGTCCGGTTTCGATGAATATCACGATTTTCTTGCCCAGCTTGGCAGGCATACCACCGGGCGTTCCTGCCTTCATATCGAAAAACTGGCCGACATTGATGAGGTGGTTCTTGTGCAGCTAATGACGACCGCCTGCGAGGATATGGAACGCAATTACACCTGTTCCTAAGCAGAGTTTGCCCGGTTTTTGTGAGATGAGACGGATTTCGAATCAGCACAACAAACCATTTTCGCACGGCTTGGTGGTGATGATTTTATCGGCTGCTGTCATGACCTTTGCTCTGGCTCAGGACGAACATATTACCGAATCTTTACCGCCAGGGGCGCTGACGGTCATGGACTCCCGTTTTGAGCAATGGTACCAGGAGGCGGCATCGGAACCGGATAAAGTTGTCGCAGAAGTGATTGAATTTCTGGTCAAACCTGGTCGCACACAGTTGGAACTGGCGCAGGGGTACTGGCTGCTTTCTGATGCCCAGGGTTATCTGGGATTGGCCAAGGATGCATTGACATCCAGCCAGCGGGGATTGGACCTGGTTTCTGAGGAATCGCAACCCTGGCTGTATCGTAACTTGCAGTTGAGTCAAGCCACTGCGCTCAATGATCTTGGAAGGCACGATGCGGCATTGCCCTTGGTGGACGAAGTTGCCAAATGGGCTGAAGATCACCATGACCAGAATACCCTGGTTGAGGCGCTGATTCTGCGCGGTATGGTGGAATCGGAAATGGCCAATTATCTGCTGGCCTTGCAGGATTTACAGCAGGCCTACCAGCTGTCCCGGGAACAAAAAGACGGCATGGGGCCTGGTGAAATAGCCGGTTTTCTGGCCCGGGTTTATGAAAACCGGGGAGAGCCGGAGCTGGCCCAACCTTACTTTGAGGAGTGGGTGCGGTTTGCACGCCAGACAGGCAGAAAAATGGAATTGTCCATGGCCCTGTACGGGCTGGCTAAAGTCCAGGCGGAGCAGGGGCGTATTGACAGACCCCGGGGGCTTTTTCAGCGATCACTGGAAATTGCGGAAAATATTGGTGACCAACAGGGCGTGGCCTTTGCCTTGCTGGAATTGGCCAATCTGGATATCAAACAACAACAATGGCAATCCGCCCAAGCGCGCCTGGAAACAGCGGCAAAAACCTTTCACAATGCCGGAAACATCAAAAAGCAGATTGATGTGGCCCTGGCGGAAATTAATCTTTGGCTCGTGCAGGACAAGCCGCATCAGGCGGAAAAAGCCTGGGAACAGGCCAGAAAATGGGCGCAACAGATGGATGCACCGCGGTTGTTGAATCGAATGCAGTTTGTTCATGCCAGATTACTGGCGGCGCAAAAGCGCTATGCCCAGGCCTATCATGTGCTGGAAGCGGCTCAACAGGAGCGCACACGTTTATTGCAGGAAAAATCCACCAGCCAGCTTCATTTTATGCGGGCTCGTTATGAATTGGAGAATAGCCAAACAGAAAATGCCTTGCTGGCCAAACAGAACCAATTACAGGCAGCGCAACTCAAGGCTCAGGCAAGAGAAAGCCTGTGGCAAGACCGATTGTTACTGTTTTTTTCCCTGCTTATTGGCTTGCTGATCTATGTGGGGTGGCGGTTTCGTCATCAACGCCAGCGTTTCCAGTGGTTGGCCACCCACGATCATCTGACAGGCTTGCTCAACCGTGGCAGTATTTTGCAAAAAGCCCAGCAGGTTTTTCATGATGATTGCCTGACTGACTGTGGCCTGGCATTGATAGACTTCGATAATTTTAAACAGATTAACGACCGTTTTGGTCATTTGGTTGGAGACAATGTGCTAAAAGAATTTGGCGCCATTTGCCGACAGGTGTTGGCCGGTGAAGGGCAAGTGGGCCGCGTGGGTGGGGAAGAATTTCTGTTGGTGCTGCCCGTACGAAATTTGCCACAGGTTATGCATATGCTTGAGGAGTTGTCCCGTTTGGCAAAGAACATTCCTCAGCGTGTGGGCCTGTCTGACATGCCTGTTAGTCTTTCCATTGGCGTGGCGCTGCTGGACCGGCGGCACAGTCTGACCAATCATTTTGACGCCATTGACAATGCCTTGTACCGCGCCAAGCGCATGGGGAAAAATCGCATCGAGATTGCTGATATGGACAAGAATGGTGAAACTCCGCCCTCTGCACAATGAACAGTTCGATTTGTTGAGCGGTTTTGTTACACTCGAGAATCAACCCCCAACTCTGCCTTTTGACCATGCAGACAGCACAAAAAAACAATGTACTCCGGCGTCTCAAAGCGCTTATTGCTGAAAACAGCCAGGCATTACAGGCGGCCAATGCCCGCGATTTGGCGGCCTGTGATTCCACTGACCAGGCGTTGTATGACCGGCTGAAAGTGGATGCCAACAAAATCGCCGGCATGATTCAGGCCATTGATGCAGTGATGGCTTTGCCCGATCCGGAGGGAACGGTTTTGTACGAACACACTCGTGAAGATGGTCTGCACATTGAAAATCGCCAGGTGCCTTTTGGCACCATTTTGATTATCTATGAGTCTCGTCCTGATGTGACGGTGGAAGCGGCCATTACCGCTTTCAAGGCGGGTAACCGGACTCTGCTGAAAGGCGGCAAGGAAGCCCGCCACAGCAATTTGTTGCTCACGGATTTGTGGCGTCAGGCCTTGCAGGACAATGCCGTAGACCCGGATTTTGTGCAATATCTGCAAATGGATCGGGCCCAAACCCGCATCATGATCGAAAGCGGCCAGCCTCATTTTGACCTGGTGATTCCCCGCGGTGGAGATCGTCTGATTGAGTTTGTTCAGCGCCACAGTGCTGCGCCGGTTCTGGTCAGTGGCCGCGGCAATAACTTTTTGTACATTCATTCGGGCGCTGATGCCGACATGGCCACCGCCATTGCTGTCAACGGCAAGCAACGGCTCAGTGTATGCAATGCTCTGGATAAGATACTCATTGATGCCCAGTGGCCGGACTTGTCTGAAAAAGTGAACGCCTTGTTCACCGCTTTGAAACAAGCGGGTTTGCGAATCTATGCCGATGAGGCCTTGCGCCAGTGGCTGCCGGAGGCCCATCCAATACCGGGTGCACGCATGTGGGACGAGGAATTCCTGTCAGAAAATATCATGTTGGGCCAGGTGCCGGATGTGAATGCGGCCATTGAGGCCATCAACCGTCATTCCGGCGGCCACTCAGCCAGTATTGTCACGGCCGACAAGGCCATCGCCGAACAGTTCCAGCAGGCAGTGGACTGTGCGGCGGTTTATCACAATGCGTCTACCCGGTTCACCGACGGCGGCCAGTTCGGTTTGGGTGCGGAAATCGCCATTAGCACCCAAAAACTGCATTTTCGCGGGCCGCTGGGTTTGTCTGAACTGGTGACCAACAAGTGGTTCGTCAACGGCGATGGACATATCCGTGCCTGAGTCTGCTCTCAAACCTGCCGGAAAACCCCGCTGCAGACTGGTGGTGAAAATTGGCTCCAGCACCCTGACGGCGGGCAGTGAGCTCATATCGCGCGGAAAAATTGAAGACCTGGCACGGCAAATTCTGGCGCTGCAGAACGACGCCGATGCCCCCTGTGAGGTGGTGCTGGTTTCTTCCGGCGCCATTGCCGCGGCACGCCAGTTTGTGGCGGTTAATCGCTGGCCTGCGGCCGGTTCCAAGCAGGCTATGGCCGCCATTGGCCAGCCCTTGCTGATGCAAATGTACCATGAAATTTTCCGTGACTTCGGTGTGCGTTCCGCCCAGTGTCTGCTGACTTACCGGGATTTTGACAATCCTGTGGCACGACATAACACCCAAACCACCTTGAACGATTTACTGCACAATGGGTACTTGCCTGTGGTCAACGAGAACGACACGGTGGCGACCGACGAATTGGTATTTGGTGATAATGACAAACTGTCGGCCTATGTGGCGGCGCTGTTAAACGCGGATGAGTTGATCGTGGCTTCCGATGTGGCGGGTTTGTTTGATCGCAACCCCCACAAGTCCGGGCAGGCCAGATTGTTGGAACGCATTACCAGTCTTACCGATGTTCGCCATTATATCGATGAGCGCGAGATGCCTTTGGGTACCGGTGGCATGACATCCAAGCTGCAAGCTGCTGAAATTTGCCAGAAGCATGGCATTCATATGCGTATTGTGCATGGCAGGCAAACCGGCTTCATTCTCAAGGCTTTGAGGGGAGAATTGCCGCACAGCCAGTTTCTGGCCGCGGCTGTTGAGCAGGGGTGACTGGTTATCCGGTATCAGACTTGAAAACGGATGCAAAGACCATAGTGATAGTGAACACAACCCACGACCAGAGGATACATGATGCATCAGTCGGACAAGCCAAATCAGCCCCTTTTTAATGAGGCCATCAAGGATCCTTCGTTGTTTTTTCAGCACCCATGCCGGGTGCTTGAGGATGACCGTTTTGACGTCGCGCAAAAAAAGCAAATCTTGCGTCAGTGGGAATACGATGTGCGTGAAATGATGGTGGCTGAGGAAGAAGGTATGAACCCTGACCCACAAGCCTTGGCACTGCACCAGGCCAATTTGGGAGAGATTCTTCGTTGCCTGCATCAACTGGGCGTGGATGTGGACATCGAACACGCGCAAACCAGCAAGTTTGGCGGCGTTTAACATGCGGTTGGGCGGCTTTGCGTTTTCCGTCAAGGCGAAAATAAAGCGGGCATGAGTCTTGGGGCGGCACTCAGGTTGTGTTATGCTTTCCTAATTTAGCGGCTTCGCATATAATTCGGCCGTAATATATGGAAAAGCCAAGCACAGTCAGGATATTGCCTGGCTGCGTGTTGTGGCTGGAGTAAACCGCATGTCTCACGAAGGCAATAACAGTCACAAACCCGCGCATCCGTTTCAGGAACTCAAGAAAAATGCCAGCCAGGCGGCGCGCATGCTGAAAACCCTGGCCAGTGAGTCTCGCTTGATGATTTTGTGTGCACTGGAAGAACGGGAGCATTCGGTCACGGAACTGCACCGGCAAATCGGTTTGAGCCAGTCGGCACTCAGTCAGCATTTGGCCACCTTGCGCAAGCAGGGGCTGGTTAAAACACGGCGGGAATCCCAGGTCATCCATTATTCCCTGGCCCAGCACGACACCACCCGCATCATTTCTGTTTTGAGCGATTTATATTGCCCAACCGCTGGCAAATCAGTCGACAAGGAGCCGGATCAGGCCGGAGACGAGGCGGATAAAAGCTAAACCGGGCAGCCGCATGGCTGCTACCCCTTTTGTTCATGAAAAACACAGGAAAACTCCATGAAGACTCCTCAGGAAATGGTGATAGACGCATTGCAAGACGTGGGCGAGATTTCTGTTAATGAACTCTCCGGATTATTGGACAGCCACTCGCCCTTGCATATTCTGGACGTGCGCGAGCCGCAGGAAGTGGAACAAGGGGTGATACCCAAGTCCGCCTGGATTCCCCGGGGCATGCTGGAATTCCAGATCAATAACCTGGTGGAGCAACTGGGCTGGAACCCCAATGAACCCATTTATGTTTACTGCCGCAGCGGCAACCGGTCTGCGCTGGCGGCCAAAACCCTCAAGGAAATGGGGTTTTCTCAGCCGGTTTCCATTGCGGGAGGCTTTACCGCCTGGAAAGACAGTGGTTATCCCATCGCCTTCCGCACGTTACACTTCTAAATGTTGTTGGTGCTCCGGTTTCTCTATGCCCTGGTGATGCTGGCTCTGGTAAGTGTTCTGCCGGTTCTGGCCGGGGAAGTTCAGATCCCGATGGGTGCGTATACCGCCAATGCAGACTGGGAAACCACCCCCGGTGGCGCCGACAAACCAGTTGTGCTGCTGGTGCATGGCACCATGGGCCACAAGGACATGGAAATTATCCAGCAAGCGCAAGATTTGTTGCTGGAAAATGGCTATGATTCCCTGGCGATTAACCTGACACTAAATCGGGACAACCGTCATGGCTTCATGCCTTGTGATGTGCCGCAGACCCACCTTCATGAAGATGCGGCACAAGAGATTGCAGCCTGGAGTGACTGGCTGAAAAAGCAGGGCCGGCACCAAATCATTTTAATGGGTCATTCCCGTGGTGGCTTGCAAGTGGCCCAGTATCAGGCAGGCCAGCATGATCCTGCCGTGGTGGCCATGGCGCTGTTGGCGCCCATGGCCAACCGGGCCGGAGGCGAGTCTAACATCAAAAGCGTTCATGGCCAGAATGATGCTTCCAGGGCCTTTTTGCATTGCGCTGCGGCCTCGCAGGTGGCGCCATCCACGCGAGCATCCTATCAGCGCAATGGCGCTGTCAGCTTGCTGGATGCGCTGGCGGCCATTCGTGTGCCTGTGGATGTTTTTGTGGGCAGTGAGGATACCTCCGCGGGTGTTATTCGCCTGCAGGAAATCTCTGCAGATACCCGTCTGAAACATGTGCGCGGCCACGAAATTGACGGCGCAGATCACTTTTTCCGCGACTTGTACCTGGACGAGGTTGTGGATATTCTGCTGGAAAACTGGCAGAAGCTTAACCCCGACAGCCTGGCGATTCAGGCCGTGTTAAGCCGCCAGCAACAGGCCTGGAACCAGGGCGATCTTGACGCTTTTATGCAAGGCTATGAAAACAGTGAGCAATTGCGTTTTGCCAGTGGCGACCACATCACCTATGGCTGGCGGAATACCCTGAACCGTTACAAAAAGCGATATGGCCCCGGTGGCCAGTCAGCGGGCATGGGGCAATTGCGGTTTCGCATTCTGGAATTACGCCAGCCAGCGGCGGATTTCGCCATAGTGTTTGGCCGCTGGCAATTGGACTATGGCGACAAGAACCCGTCTTCTCCACGCGGCTTGTTCACCCTTTTCTGGAAAAAATCTCAGGGACAATGGCGCATAGTGGCCGACCACACATCTTCTGCGCATTAACGCTGGTTTGCAACAGACAGCCCCAGGCGCGATAATCCGGTTATAGCCACAGATTAGAGCGTGGCGGTTTTATGATCTGCATGGTAGCCAGCGGCTGCACGGGGGGGATAATGACTGACCGGAAAGATTGTACAGGCACAGGCTTGACTGTCATGGTCACCGGTGGAACCGGGTATGTTGGTTCGTGGGTGGTGAAACAGCTATTGGAACAGGGTCATCATGTGCGTTTGTCGGTGCGGAATCTGCAGGCCGCCGATAAGTATGCCCATTTGCAGCGGATAGCAGACAACAGTGCTGGAACCCTGCACCCTTTCGCGGCGGATTTGCGCCATGAAGGAGCTTTTGACGCAGCCGTACAGGGAGCCGATGCCGTGATTCACATGGCCTCGCCATTCAGATTAAAAATCGCGGACGCCCAGACGGACCTGATTGAGCCGGCAGTGCAGGGCACCCGCAATGTATTGCAAGCGGCCACGCGCTCTGGCTCGGTGAAGAAAGTGGTGCTGACCTCCAGTGTGGCGGCCATCTACGGGGATGCGCGTGATATGCAGGATCAGGGGCTGGAGCAATTTAGCGAAGCGCACTTTAACCACACCAGCAACATCAACCACCAGCCTTACAGTTATTCCAAAACACTGGCGGAAAAGCTGGCTTGGGAATTGCATGAAAACCAGAGCCAGTGGCAGTTGGCAGTGATTAACCCTGGTTTTGTGATGGGGTCGCTGTTGTCACCACGCAGTCATTCGGAAAGCCTCACCTTTATGCGCAACATGCTTTCAGGCAAGCTTGCAGCCGGAGCGCCGGATCTTCGTTTTGCCCTGGTGGATGTGCGTGATGTCGCTGACGCCCATGTGGCGGCCATGACCGAATCCCGTGCCCGTGGTCGTTATATTGTGGTTAATAAGGTGATGAGCGTGCTGCAAATGGCGCAAATCATTGAGCGGCTGTTTCCAGGCAAATTCCACTTGCCGAAAAAAACAGCGCCCAAAATTCTCCTTTACTTGACAGGCTGGTTGTTTGGTTTAACCACCCGCTACATTAAAAATAATGTGGGCTACGCCTTGGCGTTTGATAACCGCCGCAGTATTCGGGAGCTGGGTTTACATTACCACCCGGTGGAAAACACTTTCAGGGATATGGTCAAGAGTATGCAAAAACAGGGACTGATCAAGGCATAGACCTGCCCTATGGGCTATTCACATCATGTTAAACGCGGGTTAAACTGGCAGAGACTCTCCCAAGGAATTTTCGCATGCACAGCGAACAAGATTTGATTTCTTTCCAGCGGCAGGATAATTGCATTATCTTGCAGCCCCATGGCGAAATTGATTTGTCGAACTCGCCGGCTTTGCGCAAACACATTCTCAATGCGCTGAACATGGTGGATGACGTCCAGGTGGATTTCAGTGATGTGGATTATATCGACTCCTCCGGCATAGCGGCTTTGGTGGAAGGGCTCCAGTTCGCCCAGGAAAACAACAAGCATTTTGCCCTGCGAACCCCCAGTCCGCGGGTGCGCTCGATTCTGGAGCTGGCGCGGCTGGACAAGGTATTTACCATTCTGGATGCCCATGCGCGCACTGATTGAGTCCCTGGGCGCGCGTGTGGCAGAAGCCATCGCGCGCTTCGGCTTTGGTATCAGCCTGTTGTTCGAATGTCTCTATTGGCTGGTCATGGGGCCGAAATACAAACAGCGGGTTCATGGGTGGCAAATTGCCGAGGAGTTTCGCAAAATCGGAGTGAACGCCACGCTGATTGTCAATGGCCTTTCTGTGGTGGTGGGTATGATGCTGGCCATCCAGTTGTTGTATGCCCTGAGCACCTTCGGGGCGGAGTCCCAGGTCTTGCTGGCCATCGCCAAATCAGTCACCCGAGAGTTTTCGCCCCTGATTACCGGGATTATCGTGGCAGGCCGCAGTGGCGCCGCCCTGGCGGCCAAAATCGGTTCACAAGTGGTGAACCAGGAAGTGGACGCCCTCAAAGTGATGGGCATCGTGCCGGTGCGGTTTTTGGTGCTGCCGCCTTTGATTGCCATGGTGCTGGCTTTGCCCATGTTGATTATTCTGGCGGATATCAGTGGTATTTTGGGAGGCGCCCTGTTTAGTATCGGCAAGATGGACATGACCTTGGCTGCTTACATGAAGACCAGTCTCGATGTGCTGGTGCTTGGAGATATCATGCAGGGGCTTATCAAAAGTGTGGTGTTTGCCGTCATCATTGCCCTGGTGGGGGCGACCATGGGGCTGCAAGTCAAAGGTGGTGCCGAGGGAGTCGGCCGGGCTACCACACAAACGGTGGTCATCTCCATTGCCTTGATCGTGATTACAGACATGATTTTCAGCTATTTCCTGACCCAATGAAGCAGAACCGGCCACAGAAAGACACGCAACCCCGCCGCGATATCGTGGTGGTGGAAAACCTGGTGACCCAGTATGGGGACAAGGTGATTCTCAAAGGTGTCGATCTGCGCGTGGAAGCCGGAGAAATTCGGGTGATTATGGGCGGCTCTGGCTCTGGGAAAAGCACACTGCTGTGGCATATTGTCGGCCTGTACCAGCCCACCGCCGGGCGCGTGTTGGTGATGGGGCGGGACATTCACCGGATTTCATTTCTGGAAAAGCTCGACGTCCTGTGGAAGCTCGGGGTGTCATTCCAGAATGGCGCTTTGTTGTCGGATATGACGGTGGGCGAAAATGTGGCCTTGCCATTGCGAGAATTTACCGATCTGGATGAAAAAACCATCCGCATTATTGTTCGCATGAAGCTGGAAGTGGTCAACCTGGGTGGCTACGAGGACTATTACCCATCCCAGTTATCCGGTGGCATGGTCAAGCGGGCGGCGCTGGCCCGGGCCATTGTGCGTGATCCCTTGTTGCTCCTGTTTGACGAGCCCTCTGCAGGACTGGATCCGATTTTGGCTGCGGAGCTGGACGAACTGATATTGCAACTGCGCAAGGCCATGGGTATCACCATGATTGTGGTTACCCACGATCTGGATAGCGCCTTCACCATTGCAGACAAAATCACCTTTCTGCATGAAGGCCGGATTCTAATGACAGGCACCCCCGATGAGGTCAAAAATGCCGACAACCCCATTATCCAGGCCATGATTCGACGGCAGCCATTGCACTCGGCGGTAGATCCGCAAAAATATCTGCAACGGTTGACCCAGGCGCTGGACAAGAAAAAATAACCCCAGGAGAAGGGCATGAAATCAAGCAAAACCTATTTTATTGTTGGCCTGTTTAGCCTGGTGGTGATCGCCATGACGCTGGCCATTATGGTGTACCTGACCGGTTCCCCGGCGGCCAGTGACACATATTACAGTCGCTTCAGGAATGTCACCGGTTTGGACTTTGGCAAACCGGTTTATTTTGAGGGCTATCGCATTGGTCAGATTGACTCGATAACGCCGGAAAGTCTGGCGCCGGTGCGCTTCAAGGTCAACTACAAGATCAAGGCCGGTTGGAAAATTCCTGAGGGCTCAAAAGCCGTGGTTCAGGCGACCGGCTTGCTTGGCGATGTATCGGTCAATATCAAGGCTGGAAAAAGCCCCCGTTTTTTGCCGCCAGGCTCAGAAATTCCGGGTGAGGAAGCCACAAACCTGATGGCCGTGATGACTGACTTGGCGCGGGACTTTGAAAAGCTGAACCAGGAAAAAATTGTGCCTTTAATAGACCTGCTGTACCAGCGCACAGACAGTCTGACCCGAACGCTGAATGTCCAGATTCCCCAGCTGCTGGAAAATGTCAACAAGGCCACCGGTCAGCTCAATCAGCTGATTGACGCCACCGGCGAAATGCTTAACAAGGAGAATGCCGAGCGCATCAACGCCTTGCTGGTCAATAGCCAGCAATTCAGCGAATCCCTGAAACAGGCCGGAGAAAAGGTCAACACCTTGATAGCGCAGGCGCATGAACTGGTGGCGGAAAATGATCCCCGGATAGATGCGGTTATGACTCAATTGGTGGAGTCCGTGGGATTGGTTTCCGTGCGGCTGGATACCATTACCACTGAACTGGAAAGCGCCAGCATGAACCTGAATGAATTGACTGATGAACTGCGGCGTAATCCCTCGCGGCTGATATTCGCGCCCAAAGGACAACCAGCGGATGAAGAACGATGAAAACACGATTCTTTGCAAAACCGGTATGGGCCTGGTGGCTGGTTTTATTCACTACCATCGGGTTGAGTGGTTGCCATAAGCGGGGTATGGTGGTCGATCGCCAGTATTATCCCCTGCAAGTCAGATTGGAATGGGTCGAAAACGCGCCGGTGCCACAGCGTTCAGTGCCGGTTTACATTCCCCGGGCCCAGGCATTGGGTGTTGTTGGTTCCCGGCCGATGCTGGCGGTGGCCGGGGATGGTGCCCGGGTGCAAATGCACCATCACTTTTGGCTGGACTCGCCGCGCGTCATCTGGCAGAACCTGTTTCTGGACTGGGCTTCGCAGTCTGGTTTATGGCCGCAGGTGCTGGATATCAAACCACCCCATCCTCGCCATGATACCGTACTGGTCACCTTGTTGGCGCTGGAAAAAAACAAACAAACCGCCACGCTTGGTGTGCGGGTGGAATGGCTGGATGCGCGCAAACAACAGCGTTACCTGCAAACCTTCCGGCAACAGCGGGACTTGCCCGAAAACAGCATCAGCGCCTTTGTGGCGGCGGTCAGCGCCATGAGCGAAACCGTGATGCAACAGGTGGACGCGGCCATTCGCGCCCGCATGTCTGCCGCGGAAACCGCTGGCAAAGCCGTTGAAAAACATGATTAAGCTGCATCCTCAGTCTATGGCGTTACTGGGCTTGCGGCCGTGGCGGCGGCGTTGTGGCGATAGCGCACAGCAGGCTGCAGTACATCAAAGTGACGCCTTGCCGGATCTGAACCCGCCCGCTGAGACTACCAGCATACAGCAGCCCGGCGGCGAGTTGCCATCGGCGCATAGAGAGCTGCTTGAGAAAATTCTTCAGGCCATTGGTGAGAGTCCGCGCGCTTGTAAAATCACAGTAATTTCCACAGCCCATGTGTCGGTGGATCTACCAGACGGATGGCGATTGGAGTTTGACACGCTCAGGGAGAACAAAGACAATCAACGAATCTATTTGGCGAGTTTGGATGATATGCTAAAGAACCCTGCATTGAAAAGACCCGTATGGAACACATTGAAACAATGGACAAGGCGCCGAAAAACCTAAATACCATCTGGTTGAATTCAGCCCTATGTGTATATGGATTGCTGTTATGCCAGCAGGTTTTTGCCCGCGAGCCTGCCATCACCACCGCCGACTCCCCGTGTCGGCCGTTAAATCATCAAGAGCAGACTCACCCCTCTGCGGAGTGGCGCATTGGCCGCATTAAACTGGATGTGCGGAATATTTTTGACACCAGTCAGAAAGACCAGAATCACCGCATTAATCGGTTGGCCAACCGTTTTCACATCAAAACCCGGGAAGAAATTATTAAACGGGAACTGCTGTTTCAGCCCGGGGACGCCTTTGACCCCCGGGTGTTGGCCGAAACCGAGCGCCATTTGCGTGGCTTTTCCTATATCCGTGATGCGATTGTTACGCCGGTGTCCGTGTGCGGTGATGCGGTAACCGTGCAAGTGACGACCAGGGATAACTGGACTTTAACACCGAATTTTTCCTTTGGCCGCGGCGGTGGGAAAAACCGCTGGGCAGTTGAAATCGAAGAAGAAAACTTCCTCGGCCTGGGCAAGAACTTACAAATCAAGTATCGTCACGGCATCGACCGTACAGAGAAAATTCTGCGTTATATCGACCCCAATCTGGCAGGCAGTCGACAACGAATCAAATTGCTTTACCAAAATAACTCCGACGGACATATCGGGGAAATTGAATGGCAAAAACCGTTTTACTCCCTGGACAGCCGCCGTGCCTGGGGGCTGCATCTGTTTTCCCACCGGCTGGATAACCCTCTGTACCGCAATGGGGAAATCACTTCGGAAATTGGCCAGAAAAGGCAGTTGGCAGAAGCCTGGCTTGGGCGCTCAAATGGCTTCCAGGACGGCGCCACACGGCGCTATGTGATCGGCTTTTCTGATGACGATAATCGTTTCCGGGCCACGGAAAACTATCCCCAACAGCGCGTTCCGGCTGACAGGCATTTTGCTTACCCCTGGGTGGGTTACGAATACCTGCAAGATCAGTTTATTGAAAAAACCAATTTGCAACATATGGGCCGGATCGAAGACGTGTCCCTGGGGCATCATGTGCAAGCCCGTCTGGGTTGGTCTCATGTGGCTTTTGGCGCCAGTGACAGCCATCTGGTCTGGCAAGCCGACTACAGCAAAGGCTGGCAACCCAATGACAATCAGCTATTATTGTTCAATGCCAATGTGAGCGGTTTTTATGGCAATCAGGTGGTGCTGGATGGGCTGGCCAGCGCGCAGGCCCAGTGGTTTCTGTTTCAAAGCCGTCACCGCAGCTTCTATATCAAAGCAGCCACTCGCATGGGCCATAATTTATTCCCCGAGCGCCAGAACACCCTGGGGGGCGAAAACGGTTTGCGTGGTTTTCCGGTGCGCTATTTAACGGCCCCAAAAAATGCCTTGCTGACCGTGGAGCAACGTTTTTATTTTGACTGGTATCCTTACCACCTGGTGCAATTTGGCGCCGCCGTGTTTGCTGATGTGGCCACCGCCTGGGGTTCTGATGACCCGGATGAAAACAGAACGGTCAAAGATATCGGATTTGGCTTGCGCTTGGTGCCCACCGAAGCGGCCAATGGCAAGGTGATTCATATTGATTTTGCCTTTCCTGTGGGTGGCGACAGTGATCTAAGCGGCTTTCAGGTCATTCTTGAGGCGCGGAAATCTTTTTAGCGCCCCGACATAACCGGCTTTCCCACAGCAGCGGCAAATACCGCCCAAACCCTCTTGAATTTTCATCAATAAACACCATCTAGCGGGGATGGCAATTCACAAAATAGCGGCGAACAAGCATGGAATATAAAGATTATTATAAAATTCTCGGCGTTGACAAGAACGCAGACCAGAAAACCATCAAGCGCGCCTATAAAAAACTGGCGCGCAAATATCACCCGGATGTGAGCAAGGAAGCGGACGCTGAGGCCAAATTCAAGGAAATTGGCGAAGCTTACGAAGTGCTTAAGGATCCTGAAAAACGGAAAGCCTATGACCAGTTCGGCATGAACTGGAAGCATGGTCAGGAATTTACGCCGCCGCCGGATTGGGATCCGTCAGGCTTTGACTTTGCCGGTGGTGGTTACACCAGTGGTGGCGCCGAGGGATTTAGTGATTTTTTTGAAAGCATATTCGGTGCCCGGGGCCGGGGTGGTCATGCCGGCTTTGATTTTGGCGGCGGCCAACGGCGGACCTATGCGCGTCGAGGCGAAGACATCAGCAATGTCATTCAGATTCCACTAGAAGACAGCTTTACCGGCACCACCCGAACCATTAAATACCGCAAGCCGGAATTGTTGCCCGATGGCCGCATGACGCTTAAAGAAGTTAATTTGAACGTCAAAATCCCCAAGGGCATCAAGGAAGGCCAGCATATCCGCTTGGCCGGTCAGGGAAAACCCGGACTGGGCGGTGCTCCGGCCGGGGATTTGTACCTGAAGGTCAAGTTTTTGCCACACCCCTACTTCAAGGTTGAAGACAATGACTTGTACCTGGATTTGCCCGTGGCCCCGTGGGAGGCGGCGCTGGGCGCCAAGGTGGATGTGCCCACGCCCACCGGAAAAGTCAAGTTGTCCATACCGCCAAATGCCAAGGCGGGGCAGAAAATGCGCCTGAAAGGCAAGGGACTGCCCAGTAAGGTGCCTGGCGATTTGTACGCGGTTATCAACATCGCCATGCCCGATCATAACGAACACGCCCGGGATGAGTGGCTTAAGCTTAAGGACAAACTCGACTTTAACCCCCGTGCGCATTTGCGCTAACAGGAGAATGGTATGAACACAGCTCTTAGTGAATACATCAACGGCCAGATTGCGGAAGAAGCCGAGTTTACCCTGGCCGAACTGGCCGCGGCCACCGGGTTTTCCGCCGAGGACATCCTGCGTTTGGTGGATGAAGGCATTATTACACCAGTCAGCGAAGAACCCAAGCCGGTGTTTACCGGCCAGTGCGTGCCGCGTGTGCGAACGGTTGTGCATCTGCGCCGTGACCTGGGCGTCAATCTGGCCGGTGCCGCCCTGGCGTTGGACTTGCTGGATGAAATTGAACGGCTTCAGCAGCGGCTGCGCCGCTTGTCTACGCTGGGCTGGTAGCTGTCTATAGACTTGAAATAACAGCTGGGGCCGCGGCGCGCCTGTTTCTGTCGAATACGCGCCCTTGGCCCCACAAGGCATTGTTTTGCAGATGGTCTGTTCTGGCGCTGACGGTGGTGGGTAACATTCCAGCACAAACGGCTTTTGTCCGTTAGAATAGGCAGCATGAGTGCCACAGATTCCCTGTCCTTGGTGACCTCAGCGCAACAGGCCATTCATGCCTTGCAAGTGCGGCTGGCCAACCAGCGTGGTTTACGGCATGCGCTGGTGATGGAAATCGCACAAAATCTGGAGCTGCTGCGGCAGGGGTTGCTGCTGAAGGCACAGCCGTGTGAAGTCATCGCCCAACTACAGGATGCCGCTTATCGCCAGGCGCTAGCCAGTGGTTTTCGCTTTAATCGCCTGAGCCGGGCGAAAATCAGCGCCAAGAGCACTGCCAACAAGCCTGCCTTGCGGCGTTACCACGGCTGGAGTACCACCCGGTTGACAGACAACATCTATCACAAAATCACCCATTTGAAGCAGTTGTGCGCCTTGTCCAATACAGGTTCGGCAATCAATTTTCATACCCGCCTGCAGAACCTGTTTCACCTGTTGGCCGTATTGGCCTTGCATATAGGCAGTGACAGGGAGGGTGGCTAGGGTGACACGCGGGCACTGGATTGTTTTGGTGGTGATCTTGGGGATACTGGTGCTGGTTATGCCCAAAAGCTGCGCCAGCAAGGTTTACAAGTGGGTGGACGCCCAAGGTGTGGCGCACTACAGCGACCAGCAGCCGGATATGGCCGACCAGGTCGAGGTGCAAGTGGAGGAAATCCCGACACCTGCGCCGCCGGACACTACCCGGGAAGTTCGTATTCGTAATCGTGGCAGCAAGCGCCACCCACAGTTATTTGTGGTCAATCCTTTCCATGGACCGGTCAATATCCGCCTGAAATTGACTCAGGCTGATAACATTGTTACAGAGCCACCCTTGCCGGACAGGCTGCTCGACACAGTTTTGCCCGGTCAGTATGAAGGCGATATTTTATTCATCAGTCCTGAAGACGGCCGCCGTGGTTGGGGCTGGGGATATAAATTTACCTGGGAGTTGGGGGATCCGGCTGCCGTGCACGACCCTCCTGCGCCCTATCGTTTGCCCTTCGCCATCACAGGCAGTGCCCTGGTGGGCCAGGCGTTCAATGGCGAAACGACGCACAACAATCCACAAAACCGTTACGCTGTTGACATAGGGCTGCCTATTGGCACGCCGGTACTGGCGGCCCGCGCCGGTGTGGTGATGGATGTTGAAAACAATTTCTCCGATGGAAAGGCCAAGGCCAGGTATGTGCAGCGAAACAATTATGTGCGTATCCTGCATGATGATGGCACCATGGCGGTGTATGCCCATCTCAAACGCGGTTCATTGCGAGTGCGCCCGGGCCAGCGCGTACAGCGTGGCCAAGTGATTGCGCGGTCAGGTAATTCCGGGTTTTCCACTGGCCCGCATCTGCACTTTGTGGTGCAAAAGAATAGCCACGGCACGCTAACGAGTATTCCTTTTGAGTTTGCAGATGCGCAAGGGCAGCCCTTTACGCCCCAAAAAGGTCAGTGGTTGCGTTCACACTGAGAGGATATCATCCAGACAGCGTTGCACCGCTGGCAGGTAGCCTGCGCCAAACAGGTTCAGGTGATTCAGCCAGTGATACAGCTGATAGATGCGAATGCGCCGCTGAAAATCCATCTCACTTTCTGCAGGCAGCGGTTGACCTGCGGCCTGTGCGGCTTGTCGGTAGGCACTAAACACCGCGGCGGGAAAACCGCCAAACAGGCGCATCATGGCCAAATCGGTTTCCCGGTCGCCATAGTAGACGGCCGGGTCGAACATCGCCGGTGGGCCATTGCACAGGCCAGCGACGTTTCCGCTCCACAAGTCCCCATGCAATAAACTGGGTCTGGGCGTATGACGGGCAAAAAAAACCGGCAGTTTACGCAGGACTCGCCAGCCACGGGATAACACGGCATGGTGGCCGTTTTGTTCGGCCAGTTGGAGTTGATGGCCGAGCCGGTGACGTGCGAAAAACTCGGCCCATTCACTCTCCCAGTGATTGATTTGGGGCGTGGCGCCGATAAAGTTATCATGCGGAAAACCAAAACAGCCGTTGGCGGCAGTGTGCGTGTGCAGATGGAATAACCCGGCCCCCAGCAGTTGGGCAGCGTGATGATTCAGACCCCGGGCCAGAGGCAAATAATCCATCAGCAGAAAAGCAATGCCATTTTCCTGAGCGCACAGATGCGGCTTCGGAGTCACAATGGCCGATTGACTTTGGCGATGACAGGCGGCATGCAACGCACTCAGGCCCTCTGCCTCTGCCTGAAGAACCGGCCAGGCGGCGGCCGTATTCGTTTTCAGGAACCATTGTCGGCGGGTGTGCTGGTTATCGCTGGTCAGCACATAGCAACGGTGGATACAGCCTCCACCTACGGGTGTGGCCGACTGCCAGCGGATATCCGGGTCAAAGGATTCAAGGCAGGTTTTAATGGGTGTTAAACTACTGTCAGGCATCAGGAAAATTATACCCTTAACCCGAAGTCTTAGGCCGGGAATCAAGGCCATGGTCAAAACGCACTGGAAAAACACTCGCAATTGTTATGGCTGGGCTTTTGCCTTTTTGCACTGGCTCATGGTCGTGTGGCTGTTGGCATTGATTGGCCTGGGTTTGTGGATGGTGAGCCTGGACTACTACCATCCGTGGTATGTGCGTGCGCCGGACTGGCACCGCAGTTTGGGTGTGTTGCTTGGCGTCCCGTTGCTGGTGCGCTTGTTATGGCGCTGGATGAACCCGCCGCCGGTGCTTACCGGTACGGCAACAAGCCGCTTTTTGGCCCGCTGGGTTCACCGCTTGTTTTATGTGCTGATGTTTTTTCTGATTCTCAGCGGGTATCTGATAACTACCGCCAGGGGCGCCAGTGTTGAGGTTTTTGACTGGTTTGAAATACCCGCCTGGTTTTTCGGGTCTGCTTTCCTGCCCGCAGAGAATCTGGAAGACCAGGCCGGTTGGTGGCACCGCTGGCTGGCTTACGGCCTGGTTGGTTTGATTGTTTTACATGCCGCAGCGGCCTTGTGGCACCACTTTGTGCTGGGTGATGGCAGTTTATGGCGAATTTTTGGCCGCTGTCCGACTCAACTTTCTGACAGGAGGAAATAACCCATGAAAACACGACAATATCTGCATACCCGCGGCGTTGATGCATTGGCCTTATTTTGTATTGCGATGCTGTTTGGCGCGCATGCCATGGCCGCCGAGCGGCACTATAAAATCGATACCAAGGGCATGCACGCTTTTATCAGCTTCAAAATTAAACATCTGGGATTTAGCTGGCTGGAGGGCCATATTCGTCGGTTTGACGGCGATTTTGTTTTTGATAAGGACAATCCGGCCAATAACCGGGTACAGGTGATGATGGATATGCGCAGCCTGGACAGCAATCATGCAGAGCGGGACAAGCACTTGAAAAGCGCTGACTTTTTCGATGTCAAGACGTATCCGCAGGCCACTTTTGTGAGCACCGGCTGGGAAGACCAGGGCAATGGTCGGGCCTCACTCAAGGGCGTATTGACTTTACGGGGCATTGAAAAGCCGGTGGAACTGGCGGTCACGCATCTGGGTGGCGGCAAGGACCCCTGGGGCGGGTATCGTCAGGGTTTCGAGGCCACCGGTGAATTACGCCTGTCGGACTTTAACATGAAGAAAGCCGCCATGCTGGGGCCGGAAGCCGAGCAGATAAAAATCTGGATTTCCCTGGAAGGCATTTGGCAGCCGAACAAGTAAAGAAAAGCCACAGGAGGCCGGCACTAGACAGCTCCGGCTTCCTCGGCCTGTACATCGGCATGGTATGAGCTGCGCACCAGCGGTCCGGCGGCAATGTGCATGAAGCCAAGCTGCTCTCCATACGCCCGAATGGCCTCAAACTCATCGGGCGTCCAGTAGCGGACAACCGGGTGGTGGTGTTTCGAAGGTTGCAGGTATTGCCCAATGGTAATCATGTCCACATCGTGCGCGCACAGATCCTGCAAAACGCCTTTGACCTGTTCGAATGTTTCACCCAGCCCCACCATAATGCCGGATTTTGTGACCACCTGCGGGTTGCGTTCCTTGAACTGTTTAAGCAAGTCCAGCGACCACTGGTAATCGGCGCCGGGCCGCACAGCGCGGTATAGTTCCTTGACCGTTTCCAGGTTGTGATTGAAGACATCCGGCAGGCCGTGGTCGAATATTTCCAGCGCGCGTTGCATTTTTCCCTTGCCGCGAAAGTCCGGGGTCAGTATTTCGATGCGGATGCCGGGATTGTGTTCGCGTGTGCGGTTGATGCAGTCCACGAAGTGCTGCGCTCCCCCGTCTTTGAGGTCGTCGCGGTCAACCGAGGTGATGACCACGTATTTCAGCCCCATGTCGGCAATGGTGCGCGCCAGGTTGAGCGGCTCCTTGTCATCCGGCGGCAACGGCCGGCCATGGGCCACATCGCAAAAGGCGCACCGGCGGGTGCAGATTTCCCCCAGAATCATAAAGGTGGCCGTGCCCTTGCCAAAACACTCGTGGATATTGGGGCAGGAAGCCTCCTCGCACACGGTGACCAGGGAGTTGTCGCGCAGCTTGGCCTTGAGCTTTGCCACCTGGTTGCCCACCGGCAGTTTGACGCGAATCCAGTCAGGTTTTCGCAGCATGGGCTGGTTGGGATCGAAAGTTACGCGGTTGCGACCGGTTTTTGCGCCGGCTTTTTCTTTGACGCCAGCGCTTTTTGGTGTGGCGCGCCCGCGGCGAATCTCAAGTGGCTGTTTGTTGTTCATGCGGTGTGCTGAGCCTCGTAATGAAGGGAGTGTTGGCCAGCTGGAGTCTGGCTTAATGGGTAGAAATTGAGCTGTTGGCACAAGTGTTTAACCAGTGTTGGCTGAATATCGGCTATGGTCACTTCAGGCACCAGGTCAGCCACGGAAATCACCTGCAAGTCGGTAAATCCACAGGGATTGATGCGGTTAAAGGGTTCCAGATCCATGTGTATGTTAAATGCCAGGCCATGAAAACTTCGGCCCTTGCGAACCCGCAGGCCCAAAGCGGCGATTTTTTTGCCGTCCACATACACACCGGGGGCATTGTCTTTGCGGGCGGCTTCAATGCCGTATTCGTTCAAGGTGTCAATAATGGCCTGCTCAATGCCTTTGACCAGGGCCTTGACGCCGATTCCATGGCGCTTCAAGTCAATCATGGGATAGGCGACAATTTGCCCTGGCCCGTGATAAGTGACTTGCCCTCCGCGGTCCACATGAATCACCGGAATATCACCGGCACAGAGAATATGCTCGGGTTTGCCGGCCTGTCCCAGGGTAAAAACCGGCGGGTGCTCAACCAGCCATAATTCGTCGGGCGTGTTTTCATCGCGCTGGCTGGTGAAGGACTGCATTGCCCGCCATACCGGTTCGTAATCGCGCAGCCCGAGGCGGTGAACATGCAAGGCCCGTGGTGGTTTGGGTGTTTGCTGCGGTTTGGTTGCCATGTCAATTCAGCGCGTTACAACGTCCACTTGACGTCTTTGTGGTTTTTCAGGTCTTGATAGATGCCAATGAGATGATCCCGGCTTTCGGCCTTGACCGGCAAGGTCACAGATTGATAAGTGGCCGAACCGCTGGCACGGGTGGTAATGTCTTCGCGTTTGAGATCCGGGCAATGTTTTTTGACCAAGTCAAACATTTCCGTGACGAATGCCTCGGTATTGGGGCCCATGGCCTTGACAGGGTAGTCGCAGGGGAAATTCAGGCCGTGTTCCTTGTTGTCATCCAGGGATGTATCCACACCCTGTTGGTTGTTGGCCGGTGCTGGTTTCTTGTCGTCACTCATCATCGTCTCCAAAGGATTTGAACCACAGCCCCACAGAGTCAGTCACCCGGGTCCACCAGCTGCCGCTGGCGACAGATTCTTTGGCCAGCAAGTCCCGTTCCAAAAGCGGCTGGCCGTTAAAATCCAGTTTGAGCACGCCGATTTTTTGCCCTTTTTGAATCGGGGCTTCCAGGACTTTGGGCAGTTTGACATCGGCTGAGAGCTTTTTATATTGACCACGGGGAATGGTCACATAAAGGGCTTCGGCCAACCCCAGTTTAACGCTTTCCTTGTCGCCTTTCCAGACATCCACACTCAAATCCGGGTCACCTTGCTGGTAAAGCTGGTGGGTTTCGAAAAAACGGAAACCATAGTTCAGCAATTTTTGTGTTTCATCCGCGCGCGCTTTTTCGCTTTCTGTGCCCATAATGGCCGAAATCAGGCGCATGCCATTGCGTTTGGCTGAAGCCGCCAGGCAGTAACCAGCGCTTTGGGTATGGCCGGTCTTGAGGCCGTCCACTGAGGGGTCGCGCCACAGCAGGGTATTCCGGTTGTGTTGGGTAATGCCGTTATGGGTGTACTGTTTCTGTGAAAACAGCTTGTAGTATTCGGGGAAGTCCCGGATAAGGGCCGCCGACAAAATAGCGACATCTGCGGCAGTGGTGTAATGGTTTTCATGGGGCAGGCCGGTGGCATTGGCAAAATGCGAGTCCTTCATTCCCAGTTTTTCGGCTTGCTGGTTCATCATGCTGGCAAAGGTTTCTTCACTGCCGGCGATATGTTCGGCCAGCGCCACGCTGGCGTCATTGCCGGACTGGATAATCATGCCCTTGATAAGGTCAATAATGGGCACCTGCTTGCCCACTTCAATGAACATTTTGGAGCCGCCGGTGCGCCAGGCTTTTTCGCTGATGGTGGCTTTTTCATCAGGCCGCAAGCGCCCCTGAGCCAGTTCATTGAAAACCACGTAGGCTGTCATCATTTTGGTGATACTGGCTGGCTCAACCCGCAGATGGGCATTTTTCTGGGCCAGTATTTGATTACTGTGGAAGTCTTTCAGAATATAGCTTTTGGCATTGATTTCCGGTGGCGCCGGTACCAGTGGATTGGCTTGGGCCATGGACACCATGGCGAAAAGCAGGGATGCTGCTATCCAGCCAGTGAGTTTTCCAACCCTCCGAACAAATACAAGAGGAACCAAAGTGTTCATCATGATGGTGTGTTTATCCGTTGTTTGTCAGTTTATGGTATTGGGAGCGCTATGCCTGAATCAGGCAGATGAGTCAAAGTGTCTTCCGAACCTGCCATTATCTCATAAAAGCCGTCCAGACCGCAGCCAGTTCTACTCCACCACCAGGCGGTGTTGCTCAAATCCCAGTTTTTTTAATCGTTGTTTGAGCCGTTGTATTTGTGCCTGGTTGGCCAGTGGTCCCACACGCACCCGGTACAATCGGCTGGGCTGCGAGTGTTCAGTCGCACGGATATGGACAGTGGACTGGGTTTTTTGGCCAATGTGTTTGGCAATGGTTTTGGCTTTTTGTTCATCGGCAAAAGCGCCAACTTGTAAAAACAGCAAACCGCTTTGACCGGCGTCAGTCATGTCTCCCTGAGGGGCCTGTACCAACTCGATACGCACCTTTGTAATGCCGTCGTCCACATAGCCGAGTTTTTTTGCCGCCGCCCACGACAAATCGATAATGCGGTCAGCCTTGAAGGGCCCGCGGTCATTGACTCGTACCACCAGAGAACGGCCATTTTTCAGGTTGGTCACGCGCACGTAACTGGGCAAGGGTAAGGTGCGGTGTGCGGCGGTAAACCGGTACATGTCAAAGGTTTCCCGGTTGGAAGTGAGGCGGCCGTGGAATTTTTTTCCATACCATGAAGCCAGCCCGGTCTGGGAAAAGTGTGCATCCGGATGGGTCACCTCATAAGACTGCCCAAGAACTTCATAAGGGCTGTGATTGCCGAATTCGCTGGCAGGTTCTGGCCGGATATCCCAGTCAGCCACCCGTTGAACATCAAATGTTTCATCATCAGGTGGGGCGTCAACAGGAGGCCCATAAGTCTCGGTGGTTTCCTGTCCCGGTTTTTTGTGTTGCCTGTTATTGTCGCAACCTGTCAGGCAAATGGCCACCGCCAGCGTCAGCCATAACAAGACCCTTGGCGGTGCGCCACGGAATGTGTTTGTCACGCCTTCTCTCCGGTCAAATCAGGTTCCTTCGCCCTGTGGATCTGTTTTTTTGCTGTACGCTTGTTTGATGGCTTCGGCCAATTGATAGACGGCCATGGCGTACAAAGGGCTGTGATTATAACGGGTGATGACGTAAAAATTTGGTAAAGTGGCCCAATATTCCTTGCCGTGAGGTTGTTCGAGCACCACCAGGGAAAGGCGCATCTGTGGGCTGAGGACGGACTCGGGCACTGGTGTGCCCGGCTTTAGCCGATACCCCCAGTCGGCCAGGGTGTCCCAGCTGTAAGAAGGTTTTTGAGGACGTTTTTCAGCGGCAAAATGACGGGCTGCCGGGCTGGCCTGTAACGGATAGGCCACCGGTTGTCCAGCCTGCCAGCCATGTTCCTTGAAGTAATTGGCCACTGAGGAGATGGCGTCAGGGACAGAATGGAGCAAATCGCGTTTGCCGTCGCCATCATAATCCCGGGCATAGTGGCGGTAGGAGCTTGGCATAAACTGGCCATAGCCCATGGCGCCAGCATAGCTGCCGGTGGTTTCCGTGAGACTGATATTTTCCTCACCGGCCAGTTGCAGGAAATGTTCCAGTTCCTTGCGGAAGAACGACGCGCGTTTGGGGTACCCAAAAGCCAGTGTTGTGAGTGCATCCAGCACCCGGTGCTTTCCGGTGATGCGGCCGTAATAGGTTTCGACGCCAATAATGGCGGTGATGATTTCTGCCGGGACGCCGGTTTCAGCGCTGACCTTTTCCAGAATGTGCCGGTGCGTGCGCATGAATTCCACCCCGGCGGCAATACGCTTGTTGGTGAGAAAAATCGGCCGGTACTGATACCAGCTTTTTTTTTCTGCCGGTCGCTGCATGGCGGTGATGATTTCCGGGCGAAACTGGGCCTGGGCAAGAATCTCGCGGACTTGACTGAGTGGTTGTTGATACTTTTGTGCGTAATCCCGGGCAAAAGCATCAGCCAGCTGTTGTCGCGTGGCAGGTGAAGTGCTGGAGCCAGAGGCCACGGTCATCTGAACGACCAGCAGGCTTGTGAGGATGAACAGGCGCTTCCATGTGAATACAGTCATTGTTTAATCAACTTCTTGTGGTTATAAACAGAAAGAATGATACCAAAGGCCGCCATCAGCGTAATAATGGAGGTGCCCCCATAGCTCACCAGGGGCAGGGGCACGCCCACCACAGGCAATAAACCGCTAATCATGCCGGCGTTGATAAACAGATAGACAAAAAAAGTCAGTGTGAGTGCCCCGGCAATTAAACGGCTGAATGAATCCCTGGCGGCCATGGCGATTTGAAAGCTGCGGAAGAGAATCAGCAGATAAAGAAACATCAGGGTGGCCACCCCCACAAAGCCAAACTCTTCAGCCAGGACTGAAAGTATAAAGTCGGTGGAATGTTCAGGCAGAAAATCCAGTTGGGTTTGTGTGCCCTGTAACCAGCCTTTGCCCATCAGTCCGCCGGAGCCAATGGCAATTTTGGACTGGATGATGTTCCAGCCGGCATTCAATGGATCGCTTTCAGGGTTGAGCAGGGTTAATACCCGACGTTTTTGATAATCTGCCAGGAAATGCCACAGTATCGGCGCGGCCGCCACGCCGCCAAGCAGGGACGCCAGCATAAACCGCCACGGCAAGCCCGCCAGAAACAAAACAAATACGCCTGCCGCGGCCACCAGAATGGCGGTGCCCAAATCCGGCTCGACCACCACCAGTGCGGCGGGAACCAGCAACAACACAAAAGCCACAAGGGTGTCGCGCCAGGTCGGGGGTAAACGTCGGTGGCGCAAGTACCAGGCCACGATCAGGGGTACGGTGAGTTTGGCCAGTTCCGAAGGTTGGAAGCGGATGCCGATATGTAGCCACCGCTGGGCACCCTTGGAGGCGTCGCCGACCAATAGCACGGCAATCAGGAGAATCACCGTAAGCCCATACAACCAGGGCGTAAACTGGGCAATACGCTCAGGACGGATTTGGGCCAGCACCAGCATGACAGCAAACCCCAGCGCCAGTCTGACCGCCTGTTTTTTGACCAGCACCGGACCGCCAGCGCTATACAGAACCAGCAATCCGTAGCTGACCAGCAGCAATAACAACAATAACAGCCAGGGGTCGATAAAGCGGCGATGGAGCCGGATGGCGCGGTGGGCTTGCCAGGGAGTGTGATGGCTCATGGCTGCGGCTTCCTGGACTCTGCCGATGCCTGCTCGCCGCTTTTGTTCAGGTATTCCGGCCTGTACAGGGCCATGTAGCGTTGAATGATGGCCTTGGCAACGGGAGCGGCTGCCCGGGAGCCACTGGCACCATGCTCGGCCACGACCAGCACAGCGATGCTGGGGTCATCAGCGGGTGCAAAAGCGACAAACAATGCGTGGTTTTTCAAGTGGCGAGGGATATCCGTGCTTTTTTCATAGATATTTTCTTCTTTTTTGCCGTAGACCTGGGAGGTGCCGGTTTTGCCGGCAATGAGATAGTCTGGCGAGGCAATGGCCCGGGCGGTGCCTTTTTTCCCGTTCACCACTGCGACCATGCCCTGGTGCGCCAGATCCCAGTATTCCGGTTTGATAGCCAGTGGCAGTTGTTTAACCACAGGCGGTTTTTTATCCTTGAGCACATGCGGCTGGGTGATGAGTCCTCTGGATGCCAGAATGCCCAGAGAGTGCGCCATCTGAATGGGTGTGGCAATCATATAACCCTGGCCAATACCGGTAATGACGGTTTCTCCGGGATACCAGCTTGCGCCACGTGTGGCTTTTTTCCATGCCCGGGATGGCAGCAAACCGGTGCTTTCTCCCGGGATATCAATGCCGGTTTTTTGTCCAAAGCCAAAATACCGCAAAAAATCGTGGATGCGATCGATGCCGAGCTTTACCGCCAGGCTGTAAAAAAAGGTGTTCACTGATTGCGCCAGGGCAGCCACGGAATCGACCTCGCCATGACCGCCTCGCTTCCAGTCATGGTATTTGCGTTTTTGACCGGGCAACTGGAAATAGCCTTTGGAGAACATGCGAAACCCCGGCTCAATAACACCATAATACAGCCCGGCCAGCAGCATATAGGGCTTGATGGTGGAGCCGGGTTCATAACGGGCCTTGATGGTGCGGTTAAACAAGGGCTTTGCCGGTGACTGAATCAGGGCCTGATACTGACTGTGAGAGATGCCATTCACAAACAGGTTCGGATCAAAGCCCGGCTGGCTGAGCATGGCCAGGATTTCACCATTACGGGGGTCCAGCGCGATGGCGGCGCCAATATTGGTTTCCGGATTGGTGCGAAACGCTTCGGCGGCGGCCTGTTGCAAGCGCACATCCAGACTTAGTGTCAGGTCTTCCCCGTTGACAGCGGGTTTTTGTTGCAGCACCTTTAGCAAGCGCCCCTGGGCATTGATTTCGGTTTTCATTTCCCCGGGGACACCATGCAGGCGTGCTTCGTAAAACTTTTCCACACCCAGTTTGCCCACATAACGCGTACCGGCGTAACGGGCGTGATCCAGGGTTTTCAGGTCATTTTCGTTAATGCGCCCCACATAGCCAATCACATGGGAAAATAGGGCTCCGTAGGGATAGTAACGAACCAGGTAAGGAACCGTGCGAAACCCCGGAAAGCGGTGGCGGCGCACAGCAAAGGCCGCCACTTCGGCTTCGTTAAGCCGGTCCTTGATGACGACGGGTTTGAAGGCCTTTTTATTGCGTAGCTGCTGCTGGATTTTTTCTTCATCGGTCGTGTCAAGAGGGATAAATTGTGCCAGCTCGTCAAGCTGCTGCTGCAGGTGATTCACTTTTTCCGGTACAACTTCCAGACGATAGGTGGGTAAATTATCCGCCAGCAGGATGCCGTTCCGGTCATAAATGAGCCCCCGTGCCGGGGGCAGGGGCGTGGTTTTGATGCGGTTGGCTTCCGAACGCGCCTTCAGGTCTTCGTGGTGGATAATTTGCAAGTAAAAAAATCGACCGTTCACCAGCCCCAGAGCCAGAATGATTATCATCAGCGCGCTGATGCTGCGTGACTGGAAAAGTACGGTTTCCTGGTGCGGGTTTTTCAGTTGACGACGAGCCATGATTAACGGCGGCTGCGGGCGTGCAAATGGTCAAGCAGCAGCTTGAGCCAGGGCCAGACAAGGATGCCGGTGAGTACAGGAAGCATGTCTTGGATCCGGGGCTTTTGACCGCTGGCCAGCCAGTCAATCAGCGCCCGAATAAACAGGTCGTTCAATAGCAGTGCGCCCACAATCAGGGCCAATTGCCAGAAACTGGTCATGCGGAACTGGCGGGCGTATTTTCCCACCAGATAGGCAATGACCAACAAGGATAAACTGTGGTTGCCCAGCAAACTGCCGTAGAGAACATCCAACAGCAGCCCATAGAAAAAAGCGGTGAACAGGCCGTTGCGTTCTGGGGCTTCCAGAACCCAGTAAATCAGCACCAGCGCCAGCCAGTAAGGTTGCAGCAGCTTGAGCCAGCCATGGACAGGGACAAGCATCAACACCAGGGCCAATAACAATGTCAGGTGGCGTAAGACCCGGGCAGACATGTGCCACTTGTTGTGATAGGTCCGGCGGTTCATGGGGTGTGTCCTGATTGTGTCGGGATTGCGTCCATCTGCATTGATGGCGAGTGTGTGTCGTCAGTGCGATCCTGAGCGGCTTTGGTGCTTTTTTCCGGCATTTGCGGCCACACCAGCAAAACCTCTTTCAGGTGCTCAAGATTGGCAAAAGGCTGGGCGCTGGCCTGTTGAAAAGCGCCGTTTCTTGAGGGCGTGACAGCGGTAACCCGGGCGACTTTCAATCCCCGGGGAAAAACACCGCCAAAGCCGGATGTAATCAGTATGTCGCCCGGATGAATATCCGCGCTTTTGGCGATTTCCGGCAAAATCAGACGGTGCTTGCCCTGGCCATAGGCGATGCTCCGTTGGCCGCTGCGCAGCACTTCCACTGGCAGGGCATGGCCCGGATCGGTAATCAGTATGACGTGGGCGCTGGCCAGTTCCGTGGTGTCTACCTGGCCGGCCAGTCCGTGTAAGTCCAGAACGGCCTGGCCTGGAAAGACGCCATCGCGCTGGCCCCGGTCAATCATGGCGCGGTGGCGCTGTGTACCGGTGTTGATATTGATGACAAATGCCGCGGTTGTGCGTAAAGGCAGTTGCTCCCGCATGTGCATGAGCCGCCGCAGCCGCTGGTTTTCCTGCTGCAGGACTTCCAGTTGTAACAGGTTCATACGGGCATTGGATAACTGCCGTTTGAGTTCCGTATTGTCTTTAAGCAGGCGCTCCTGACGGGTGAACGCCAGCTCTGCGTTGGCCCACAGTTGTTGGGGCAGGCGCACCACTTGCACCAGGGGATAGGTGAGCGCAGACAAGGTCTGGCGAATCGGCCGGCCAATATGCGTGTGATAATCCAGAACCATCAGCAGGATACATGCCAGTTCGAGAAGCAGGAAGCGAAACAGCGGCAGCTCAGTGAGGTGGGTTTCGCGAGTGGCTGACATGTGGTGACGAATTCCCGGGCTGGTAGTGACCGTCTGGTTGAATCGCTAGCGGTTAAAAGTAAAAAAATCAGTGCCTTGTTCGTCCATGATTTCCATGGCGCGACCGCCGCCGCGGGCCACACAGGTCAGGGGGTCATCGGCGGTAATCACCGGCAGGCCGGTTTCTTCCGATATGAGTTTGTCCAGGTCCGTCAGCAAGGCGCCTCCGCCTGTGAGCGCAATACCCCGTTCGGCCACATCGGCGCACAGCTCTGGCGGTGTTTGTTCCAAAGCGGTTTTGACCGCTTGCACAATGCCGGTGAGTGGCTCATGCAGGGCCTCGAGGATTTCGGCATTGGTGATACTGAACTGGCGCGGAACGCCTTCGGCCAGGTTGCGGCCAGACACTTCAATGGTTTTGACTTCCTCAGAAGGATAGGCGCAGCCGATTTCCTTTTTGATGCGCTCGGCGGTGGCCTCGCCAATCAGGGTGCCATAACTGCGGCGCACATAGGAGATAATCGCATCGTCGAACTTGTCGCCGCCGATTTTGACTGAGGCCGAATAGACAATGCCGTTGAGCGAGAGCACCGCCACCTCGGAGGTGCCGCCACCGATATCCAGCACCATGGAGCCGCGAGCTTCGTTGATGGGGATGCCCGCGCCGATAGCGGCGGCCATGGGTTCCTCAATCAGTTGCACATCGCTGGCGCCAGCGCCATAGGCGGATTCTTCAATGGCTTTGCGTTCCACCTGGGTGGAACCGCATGGCACGCAGATCAAAACGCGTGAGGAAGGTTTTAGCCAGCGATTGGAGTGGACCTTGCGGATAAAGTGCTGCAGCATGGCCGATGTCATGTCAAAGTCGGCGATAACGCCGTCTTTCAGTGGACGAATGGTGCTGATATGGCCCGGTGTGCGCCCCAGCATCATTTTGGCGTCCATACCCACAGAGGCGATGTCCTTGGGGCCGGCAATGCCGCGGTCCATGCGTACGGCCACCACCGAAGGCTCATCCAGAACGATGCCGTGTTCTTTCATGTAAATAAGCGTATTGGCCGTGCCCAGGTCAATGGACAAGTCATTGGAAAACAAACTGCGAAATTTTTTAAACATGGCGTTTTTTTACTGTCCTTGGGTTTCCTCGGGAAGGGCGTTTTGGGCGTTACTTGAGGTTTCGCCCTTGTGCTTTCGATGGCATAATAGGCGCTTTGCCGCGGGTGTTCCGAGGTGTGGTTCACAAAACGCGGTTCCACGGAATTTGGGGTTATTTTATGACAATTACCCGTCAAGATGTTGAACAAATTGCCGCCTTGGCCAAACTGCGTCTGGCGCCGAAGGATATTGACAGTGTACGTGATTCGCTGAATCAGGTCCTGTCTTTGGTTGACCGGATTCAGACAGCCGATGTGGCTGCGGTTGTGCCCATGCGCCACCCGCGGGATGCCACCCAGTCGCTTCGTGCCGACCGGGTTAGTGAAAGTTCCCGCAAAGCCGAGCTGATGGCGCTGGCGCCGGCCACTGACGGCGATTACTATCTGGTTCCCAAAGTGGTGGATACAGAATGACGGCGCCCTGGCACCAGGGACTGAAAACCCTGTCTGGGCAATTACGCCGTGGGGAGCTATCCGTGGCGGAGCTGGTCGCCGAAAGCCGTCAGGCGGTGCAGAAGGTCGCGCATTTGAATGCGTTGATTAGCCGCGCTGATGACGAGGCCGTTGAACACCAGGTTAATCTGGCGCAACAGGCGCTGGACAAGGGCACAGCCGGTGTACTGACTGGCGTGCCGCTGGTGCATAAAGACATTTTCTCCACTCGCGGGTTGCGGACAACCTGCGCTTCGCGCATGCTGGCCGATTATGTGCCGCCCTTTGACGCGACCGTGGTGGCGCGGCTGAAAACCGCCGGTATGGTGACACTTGGCAAGGCCAATATGGATGAGTTTGCCATGGGCTCATCCAATGAAAGCTCTTATTTCGGCCCGGTTAAAAATCCCTGGGACAACCAGCGGGTTCCCGGCGGTTCATCCGGGGGTTCGGCGGCGCTGGTGGCCGCTGGTGTGGTGCCGGTGGCCACTGGCTCGGATACCGGCGGTTCCATTCGCCAACCGGCGGCTTTGTGCGGTGTCACCGGCATCAAGCCGACCTACGGCCGCGCCTCGCGTTACGGCATGATTGCCTTTGCTTCCAGTCTCGATCAGGCTGGCGTGTTCGCCCGTCAGGCCGAGGACTGTGCGCTGGTGCTGTCAGCCATGTGTGGCCATGATCCACTGGACTCCACCAGTGACGCCAGTGGCCCGGTGGACTATTCGGCCGCGCTGAATGACTCCCTGACCGGGCTGCGTGTTGGTATCCTGCCACAATGGCTGGCCAATACCGAAGCCGGGGTCGCCGCTGCGCTGGAGGCTGTGCAGCAGCAGTTGCAAAAACTGGGCGCGGAAATTCAGGAGGTGACGCTGCCGACAGCCGATCTGGCCATTGCCGCCTATTATATTCTGGCCCCGGCAGAGGCCTCGGCGAATCTGGCGCGTTTTGACGGGGTGCGTTACGGCCACCGTTGCCAGCAACCGGAAAATCTGGATGACCTGTATTGCCGCAGCCGCTCTGAAGGGTTTGGCGAAGAGGTCAAACGCCGGATACTGGTGGGCACCTGGGCTTTGTCGGCGGGTTATTACCAGGCCTACTATCATCGGGCGCAGCAGGTTCGCCGACTGATTGCAGAAGACTTTGCCCGGGTGTTTCAGTCTGTGGACCTGCTACTGGCGCCGGTCACGCCTGAAACAGCCTTCAGACTGGGCGAAAAGGCCGACCCGGTCAGCTTGTATCAGGCTGATGTGTTTACCATTCCCGCCTCGTTGGCTGGTTTGCCGGGCTTGTCCATGCCTGCGGGCTTTAGCCAGGGTTTGCCGGTGGGTGCGCAGCTCATCGGGCCGCATTTCAGTGAAGCGCGCCTGCTGAACGTGGCCCATCAGTTCCAGCAGCACAGTGACTACCACCAGCAGTTACCGGAGGCGCGACAATGACAGCAAGTGGCAAGCAGCAGTGGGAAGCCGTCATCGGGCTGGAAATTCATGTGCAGCTGAAAACCGACAGCAAGCTGTTTTCCGGCAGTGCCACGGCCTATGGCGCCGAGCCCAACAGTCAGGTGAGCTGGCTGGATGCGGCCTTGCCCGGCACCTTGCCGGTGGTGAACGAACAAGCGATTCGCTATGCTGTGCGTTTCGGTCTGGCCGTGGATGCCCGTATCAATCGGGAAACCGTGTTTGCGCGCAAAAACTATTTTTACCCGGATTTGCCCAAAGGCTATCAGATTTCCCAAATGGATCGCCCCATTGTGGAAGGCGGCCATATTATGATTAGCTTGCCGGACGGCAGCCAGAAGCGCATTGGGCTGACCCGCGCGCACCTGGAAGAGGACGCCGGCAAATCCATTCATGACATTTACCCCCAATACAGCGCCATCGACCTGAATCGGGCGGGTACGCCGTTGATTGAGGTGGTCAGTGAACCGGATATGCGCAGCGCGGCCGAGGCGGTGGCTTATATGCGCCAGGTTTATACGCTGGTGACCCACCTGGGCATCTGCGATGGTAATTTGCAGGAAGGTTCCTTCCGCTGTGATGCCAATGTGTCGGTACGACCGGCAGGCAGCCAGACACTGGGCACACGCACCGAGCTGAAAAATATCAACTCCTTCCGTTTTGTGGAACGGGCCATCAAACATGAAATTGCGCGCCAGATCCGGGTGCTGGAAGCCGGTGGGCGGATTGTTCAGGAAACCCGCCTGTACGATGCCGACAAGGACGAAACCCGCGCCATGCGCTCCAAGGAGGCGGCCAATGATTACCGTTATTTTCCCGACCCGGATTTATTGCCGGTGCACGTCAGCGCGGCGCTGATTGACGCCGAAAAGGCGCAATTGCCCGAGCTGCCCCAGGAAAAAATCAACCGCTATACCCAGTCGTGGGGGTTGAAGTCGGCAGAGGCACGGATATTGGCCGAAGACGCTGCTGCCAGCGCTGTGTTTGAATCTTGCGTGGCCGCCATGCAGCACCCGCAACCGGTGCTGGCCGCTCGCTGGTTGCTGGGGGAGGTCAGCGCCTTGCTGAATCGCGACGGGCTTGACTGGCCAGCCTTGCCGGTTGCCCCGGTGCGTTTGGCCGGTTTGCTGGATGCGGTGGCCAGTGATACCATTTCCCACAAGACCGGCAAAACCGTGCTGGAAAAAATGTGGGATCACGCTGATGTGACGGCCGCAGAAATCATCGAGCGTGAAGGGCTGGCGCAAATGTCTGACAGCCAGGCGCTCGCCGAATTGGTGGACAAGGTTTTGGCGGACAATCCGAAACAAGTGGCTGACTACCGGTCTGGTAACGACAAGCTGTTCAACTTTTTTGTGGGACAAGTGATGAAAGCCACCCGCGGCACCGCCCATCCGGCGGAACTGAAAACCCTTCTTGAAGACAAACTCAACACCTGATAAAGGACTTTTCTATGACTCAAGCTGTCACCGGCCCGGCAAAAAACCAGGCGCTAATTTGCGGCTCATTGGCCTATGACACCATCATGGTGTTTAATGACTATTTCAAGAACCACATTCTGGCCGACCAGATTCACAAGCTGAATATTGCTTTTTTGGTTCCGGACATGCGCCGGGAGTTTGGCGGTGTGGCGGGCAATATTGCCTACAATCTCAAGCTGCTGGGTGGTCATCCGGTCCCCATGGGGGTGGTGGGCAAGGATTTTCAGCCTTACCGGGAACGCTTCGAACGTTTGGGCATTCCCTTGCATGCGGTAAAGGAGTGTCCTGAGGAGTTTACCGCCCAGGCTTTTATTACGACGGACATGGATAACAACCAGATTACCGCCTTTCATCCCGGTGCCATGAATTACAGTCATGACAACCATGTTTCCCAGGTGGCGGATATCAGTATTGGTATTGTGGGCCCGGATGGCCGTGAAGGCATGATTCAGCATGCCACGGAATTTGTGGAATGCGGTATTCCTTTTATTTTCGATCCCGGCCAGGCCATGCCGTTGTTCGACGGCGATGACTTGAAACGTTTTATTGAACAGGCCACCTGGATGGCGGTGAACGACTATGAATATGAAATGGTGGCCGAACGCACCGGCTGGGATGCCCCCCGGATAGCCCGCCATCTGGATGCCTTGTTTGTGACCCGTGGTTCCAAGGGGTCGGAAATCTTTACCGAGGGTACCAGCTACCATATTCCGGTGGTGGAGGCCGAGTGTATCAAGGACCCCACAGGCTGTGGTGATGCGTATCGCGCCGGCTTGCTTTATGGGCTAATGAATGGCCTGGATATCCAAACCACTGGCCGCATTGCCTCGTTGCTTGGTAGTCTAAAAATCGCTTCTGCCGGTACCCAAAACCACAGTTTCAACCTGGACGAATTTCATGACTGCTTCAAAAAAGAGTTTGGTTATAGGTTCTAACCTTTCGTGTTGCGCTTGCGAAGCCATGGTTCATCTGCCACAATGATGGGCAGTATTTTTTACAGAACAAGTCATGATCGATCGAGATGGTTTTCGCCCCAATGTGGGCATCATCCTGCTCGGCGACAACGGAAAGGTATTTTGGGCCAAGCGCATCCGGGATGCGGGCTGGCAGTTTCCCCAGGGAGGCATCAACCCTGACGAGACACCCGAACAGGCCATGTATCGGGAGCTTTATGAAGAAGTTGGACTCACACCTGACCAGGTACGCATACTGGGTGTAACTCCAGGCTGGTTGCGTTACCGGTTGCCGAAAAGATTGCAGCGCACGCATAGCAAGCCGCTGTGCGTGGGGCAAAAGCAGGTCTGGTTTTTATTGCGACTGATGGCCGATGAGCAGTCGGTGAATCTTCATGCCACCAATCACCCGGAATTTGGCCGTTGGCGCTGGGTGCATTACTGGTATCCGGTTAACCATGTGGTGCCCTTCAAGCGCAATGTTTATCAGCAGGCTCTGAAAAAACTGGAGCCATTTGCCCGGAAACATTGGGCGTCGCTGGGGGTGAAGCCACCGCCGCGCCTGCGGCGTTCGCGGTCAGTTTACTCCACCCATCCGGGGGCGAAAACCCGCCGCCGCAAAAAATACCGCTCCAACCAGAAGGCGGGAAATCATAACCCGCCAAACCGGCCGGGTGTAAAAGCCAAATCCGCGCCAGAAAACGCCACTGGCCGCTCTGAAAAAAATTAAAAGAATGAGCCAGACACCCAAGCACATATTGTTGGCAGTCAGCGACCGCGATATTCAGGACCTTAAAGCGGCCTTGCAACAGCAAGCCCCGGAAATGAGGGTTTATACGCTGGAAGATAACTTTCCTGCCGCGTCCATTGACTTTGCGGTGTTGTGGAAACAGCCTGAGGGTCTGTTGGCGCAGCTGCCCGCCTTGCAGGGAATAACCTCCCTGGGCGCGGGAGTGGATTTTATTCTCAATGACCCGGCGCTGCCGCCAGATATCCCGGTGGCACGCATTGTGGCGGTGGATCTGAAGCAGCAAATGGCGCAGTATGTGACCGCTGTCGTCACCCGTTTCCACCGACGTTTCCCCGAGTTTGAGCAGCAGCAGAAAGCCAGGCAATGGCGGGTTTTGCCGGTAGCGCCAGCCCCTGTCGTCGGTTTCGCCGGCTTTGGCCAATTGGGTGCTTTCGTGGCTGAGTCCTTACGCCCTTTGGGTTATCGTATCGCCAGTTGGACACGGCAGACAAAAACCGCTGCCGATATGTCATTTGTTGGGCAGGAAGGCTTGCGGCAACTGGTTGAGCAGAGCGACTTTGTAATCAATTTGCTGCCTTTGACAGCAGCCACCAGGGGAATTTTCAATAGCCAGACTTTCGCCTGGATGCAACAACGAAAACCAGTATTTGTACACGCAGGGCGCGGCCCGCAAGTGATTGAAAGCGACCTGATACGCGCCCTGGACGCGGGTTGGTTGAGCCACGCGGTCATGGATGTTTTCAATACCGAACCGTTGCCGGCTGAGTCTCCTTTATGGACCCATCCGGCCATTACCATCACACCGCATCTGGCGGCGCGTTCGGATGCGTATCAAACTGCCGCGGCCATTGTCCGGCAATGCCGGGCACTGGCCGCAGGCCAGCCCATGCCCTTGCAGATTGACCGGCACAGGGCGTACTAGCGCATTTTGGCCATCACTGAATCATAATCGTAAAGCAGCGTCACGGCTGATTTAACCAAACCTTAACGGTGCTTTGCGAAAGCCCTCACATTTTTTCTATGCCAATGGCGCTAGGCTAGTGTTGCTTTGACACAAGAGTGCGCCCATGAAACCTTTTGCCAACCATTGTCTCGACCGCCTGGGGTACGGCCCCCGCACCGGCGCGGGTCAAAATGACATTGCCCTCTTTAATCAGATGGGCGCTAATGACGACCAGCGTTTGCAAGCCTGGGTGGAATACCAGCTAAACTGGGCCGCCATTCCTGATAGTGACCTGAACAGCCGCATTGCCGCAGGCGGGTTTACCACCTTGAATAAAACGCTGGTGCAAATGTGGACCGATCACCATGTCAATGGCTCCGACCGGTACCGTCCGGCCAAGGACAGCGAACACCTGATGATTGGTCGGGGCATTTTTAGCAACCGCCAATTGCTGGAAGTGATGGCGGACTTTTGGCATAACCACTTCAATGTCTATTCGCGCAGTTTTTATGCGGGTTCTTCCTTTACGTCCTGGGACCGGGATGTGATTCGTCCGCCGGTGAGCGGCCATCCCCGCCCGGCGGGTTTTGAAAACGGCCACCTGTTTGGCAATTTCCGGCAATTGCTGGAATTGTCTTCACGCCATGTGGCCATGCAGTATTACCTTGACAATTACATTAACGAACAAGGCAGCCCCAATGAAAACTACGCCCGGGAGGTCATGGAACTGCACACGTTGGGCGCCATGAACTATATTAGCCTGGGCGACCCGGCCAGCGTGCCACGCATTGATGTGCAATTGCCCTGGGGCGCAGGTGGCAGTGATGTGACCGTACAGCTGGCGGAAAAATATGTGGATGACGATGTCTATGCCGCCATGCGCACGCTGACTGGCTGGAAAATCAAGGATCGCTCCAACTCCGCCAGCAGTAACTTCGAGGACACCGGCGAGTTCTTTTTTTATGAAGACTGGCACGACAAGTTCGAAAAAACCATCCTCGGAAAGTATTGGGGTAATTTTGAGCCCACGCCCCAGGATATTGGCCAGTTTTTCGATATGCTGGCATATCACCCTGGCACGGCGCTGCACATCGCCACCAAATTGTGCCAGCGTTTTATTTCGCCTAACCCGCCACAGGCCGCTATTGATCTGGTTCGTGATGCTTTTCTTAACAACCGCTATGCGCCTGACCAATTGGCGCAAACTTACCGGGCCCTGTTTAACTCCAGTTATTTCAAGGATCCGGCTGTGTTTGGCGCATTGTTCAAGCCGCCTTTGCATGCCTTTATTTCTGCCATGCGCGTGTGTGAAGGCACTTTTATGCCTTCCCCCAATTTTCCTGACGAAGGCACAGTCATGTATTTGCTGCGGCGGGCTGGGCAACACCCTTTTTGGTGGAAAGCGCCCAATGGCTATCCCCAGGCGGGTGCTTACTGGCAAGGCAGCATGAGCCTGGTCAACACCATGCGGGCTTTTGACTGGGTGATTGACCGCAATCCGGGTACGCCCACCACGCTGGTGCCAGTATTGGAAACCACCCTGAATGCGTCCAGTGCAGACTTGCCCTCGCACACGCCCAATAACATCGCCGCATTCTGGCTGAAAAAGATTCTGGGCTATGAGCCGGCCGGCGGCTGGCTGGGTGACCCGCTACACACCACCGTACGCGATTTCATGCGTCTGGACCCTTATGACCCCACCCAGTGGCCGGCGGATATCCCCATACCGGATATTTCCAGTAATAACAGCCCGCATTACTGGCATGAACGTTTGCGTGCGCTGGTCAAACTGATTCTCGCCAGCAGCCAATTTCTGAACAGGTGATTCCATGACAACTCGCAGACAATTTCTTCAAGGCTCCGCCGCCGCACTGGCGTTGGCCTCCAGCCGTGTGACTCTGGGCTGGGCCCCGGGAACATCCCGCGCTGGTGGTGACATCAACGCGCATAATGGCAAAACGCTGGTGGTGCTGTTTTTTCGGGGAGGCATGGATGGCCTGAATATGCTGATTCCGCGCACTGATATTCATCGCAGTGAGTATGAAAGCAAACGCCCCAATTTGCAGGTGCCCTTGAGCAAAATCCTTAACCTGAACGGCGCGTTTGGGCTGCCTGACGCTGTGCCGGAATTGCATCAACTCTATCAAAATGGCGATTTGGCCATGATTCACGCGGTCGGCATGCCCGATGGTCTGGGTTCCCGCAGCCATTTTGACTCCCAGAAAATGTTTGAGCTGGGTACCCCCGGTGACACCAGTATTGGCACGGGCTGGCTGGCGCGGCATTTGCAAAGCACCGGCAATGTGCCACCTGCGGCCAGTGTCACCAGTATGGCCACCGGTAATCCGCCCACCAGCCTGGCCGGGGAAAGCGAAGTCATGTCCATTGATGATCCGGGCAGCTTTCATCCCAACTCAGGCCGTTATCAGGAGGAGCACCTCCAGTATCTGCGCTTGTTACACAGCGGTTCCACGCCGCTGGACCTGGCCATGCAGTCGGCCGCTGATACCGTAGAGCTGGTTCAGACCCTGAACCTGGATATTCCGCAGTTTTACCCCAATACCTCCCTGGCCGATGATTTGGGGCTGGTGGCGCAGGTCATCAAACAGGACATTGGCCTGCGCGTGGCCTCGGTGGATTTTGGTGGCTGGGACACCCATGAAAACCAGGGTTCCGGTGGCGCCGGAGGATATTTTGACCGGTTGGCCCAGGTGTCGGCGGCAGTGGGCGCGTTTTTTACTGATTTGCAGAACAGCGGATTAATGAATGATGTGGTTCTGGTGACCCAGACCGATTTTGGCCGCCGGGTGCGTGAAAACGGCAACAAGGGCACTGACCATGGCACCGCTCAAGTCATGATGGTGGCCGGCGGCGCGGTCAATGGCGGACAGGTTTACGGCAGCTTTCCGGGTATTAGTGATACTGACCTGTATCTGAATACCGATTTGCGCGCCACCACTGACTTTCGCTTGCCGTTAAGCGATCTGGTGCTGAATTTTCTGGGCAATCCCAATACTGATGTGGTTTTCCCCGGCTATACCGGCCCCACTTCCATGGGACTGGTGCCCACCGACGCCATTTTTGCCAGTGGTTTTGACTAGCGCAGAATAACCATTGGTGCCTGGCTTGAGTAGCCTTATGACTGCGGGTTTTTGCTGAGTTTGGCAAATTTGGCTGCCAGTACTTTGGTGCCAAAGTCCTGAAATGCCACTGCAATCTGGGTGTGGTCGCCTTGCCCGGTGATTTCCATAACCACGCCTTCGCCAAATACGGGATGGTGAACGCTTTCACCAAGCTGGAAGCGGGCGAACTCGGGCAACTGGCTGGCAGAAGGCGTGTCGCCAGTGGCGCTTGTGTCCGGTGTTGACGAACGCCCCCAGTGGCCGAAGGCGCTATTTGGCTGGCCATAAATATTGCCGGCAATCTGATGCACCAGCTTTTGGGGGATTTCGCGCAAAAACTGTGACGGTCGGGCGGCGGTGGTTTTGCCATGCAATCGCCGGGAAGTGGCGTAGGTCAGATAGAGCTTCTTTTCTGCCCGGGTAATGCCCACATAGCACAGGCGGCGTTCTTCGGCCAGTTGTGCCGGGTCTTCATCCAGAGCGCGCTGGTGGGGGAACAAACCTTGTTCCAGCCCAATCATGAACACCGTGGGAAATTCCAGCCCTTTGGCGCTGTGCAGGGTCATGAGCTGTACAGCGGGCTGGTCTTTGTCGCTCTGGTCACCGGCGTCCAGGGAGACCTGAGCCAGAAACGAGGCCAGCAGAGACAAGCCGGCCTGGGCGTCTTCTTCGGGTTGATGGAAGTTTTCTGCAGCGTTAATCAATTCTTCAATGTTTTCCAGCCGGGTGATGGATTTTTCCGGGGGTTCTTTCAGGTAATGATCTTTCAGACCGCTGCGCTCCACAATATTTTCCAGCCGTTGATGCAGGGGCGTTTCGCTGCTGTTTGCATGGTTGTCCGAGGGCTCGCTGTCTTGCGCCAGTTCATCGATAAGGTTGACAAAGGCGGCCAAGGCGGTGGCCGCGCGCGTGGTGAGTTTTTTATGCTGCAACAGTTGCAGGCTGGCGTCCCACAGGCTAATGCGCTCATAAGCGGCCACTGAGCGAATATGGTCCAGGGTCTTTTTGCCCAGACCACGGGTGGGAGTGTTAATAACGCGCTCATAGGCCACATCATCGTGGCGATTGTTTATCAGCCGGGCATAGGCCAGCACATCCTTGATTTCCAGCCGTTCAAAAAATCGCAAGCCGCCATAAACCCGGTAGGCGATGCCGCGTTTGAGTAATGCCTCCTCGATCAGGCGTGACTGGGCATTGGAGCGGTACAGCACAGCGATGCCATCCGGGGACTGGCCCGAGGCCATGGCCTGTTCAATTTCATCGCCCACAAAAGCGGCCTCGTCGTATTCGGAGTAGGCGCCATAGACCTGAATTTTTTCGCCGTCCTCACCATCAGTCCACAGTTGTTTGCCCAGCCGTTGTTTATTATTGGCGATAACGGCATTAGCGGCGGCCAGAATGGTGCCGGTAGAGCGGTAGTTTTGCTCCAGACGAAAAGACCGGGCGGCGGGGAAATGACGGGTAAAGTTCAGAATGTGATCCACCCGGGCGCCGCGCCAGGCATAGATGCTCTGGTCATCGTCACCCACCACCATGACAGCATTGTCTTCGCCGGCCAGCAGCCGGATAAAGGCGGACTGAATGCTGTTGGTGTCCTGAAATTCATCCACCAGAATGTGTTTGAAACGCTGCCGGTAATGGGCCAGAATGTCGGCATTGTTCAGCAGCAGTTCGTGGGCGCGCAGCAACATTTCGGCAAAGTCCACCGCGCCGGTGCGTTGCAAATGGTCATCATAAGCCTGATAGATGCGAATCCACTGACTGGTCATGTCGTCGCCAAAATCATCAATGGACCGGGGGCGGATGCCTTCGTTTTTCTTGCCGTTGATATAGCCTTGCACATGCCGCGGCGGCCATTGCTTTTCATCCAGCTCCAGGTCAGACAGGACCCGGCGGATCAGGCGGTATTGGTCTTCGCTGTCGAGAATCTGAAAGTTTTGCGGCAACCGGGCTTCTTCGTGGTGGCGCGAGAGCAGGCGCAAGGCGATGCCATGAAACGTGCCAATCCACAGGTTCTGTGTGGGGCGGTTAAGGATCTGGCCGATACGGTGGCGCATTTCCGCGGCTGCCTTGTTGGTAAAGGTGACCGCCAGAATGCTCCAGGGAGAAATCCCTTCGGCTGCCAGCAACCAGGCCACTCGGTGGACCAGTACGCGGGTTTTACCGGATCCGGCACCAGCCAGCACCAGGGCGTGACGGGCGTCGGTGGAGACGGCTTCCTGCTGGGCAGGATTCAGGCGCTCGAGAATCTGTTGAGGGTGCATGGTTTATTCTGCATTCCAGCCGCCAATGAGGCGTTGCCGGTTTTTGTTGGTAAGGAGTTTATTGACCACATTGAGCCTCAATTGGCTGCCAAAAACGGATTTCAGATATTCGGGTATGGTGTTCATGGCCGCCGGTGTCAGCGGGTAGAGATGCTGCAGGTGTTGGCCTTCATCCTGGCTGAGAGTCCAGGCCACTGGGCCGATACCCGGCACATGGTGTTCGGTGACGGTCACCACCCGGTTTTCATCAATGGGGGCATGGATTTCGGTAAAAAAATCCTCGGCCACCACTTGCTGGTTGATGCCGCCCAGACAGATTTTTTCTTCTGGTTCCGGCCAGCGTTTGGGTAAGTATTGGCGCACATCCAGACCGTGCGCCTGCATGACAGCGGTGGCCTGGCGTTGGCGCTGCAGCCAGCGCAGCCAGCCTTTGCTTCGCTCATGGGCGCCCATGGTCGCCCCGGGTCCATGGGCGGTCCAGAAATCAAAGCTGAAAAACGGCGAGAACACCATATTCTGATAAAGAAAATACTCATTGTGGAACGGACTGTGCTGGCGTAACCGGGGTGCCTGATTGAATAACGCGGTTTCAATGACTTCCCATTCCGGCAGAAACCCGGCATGTTCGAACTGTGTCCGCATCATGGCCGCCATGTCCAGCAGGCTGAGAAAATTGGCGTGTTCAACAGGTGTTCCCAAGGCTTGGCTGAGCTGTTGAGTGGCTCGGGGCGACAATAAGCCGCGGTCCATTAATTGGGCCTCGAAGCGCTTGGCCATGTGGTGGTCGTCAGTGGTCAGTACAAAGGGCAACACCAGTAAGGGCGCCAGATGGTGTTCCGGGCCTGTTTCCAGCCCTTTGGGCAGTTCGCCTTGTGTATTGCAGCCAATGGTGAGTAATGTGCCCTTGTTTTCCTCACCACTGGTGGCCGCTTGCAGATACTGAAGCAGGTGAATAAAGCGGGGGAAGCCTGGTTGCAGCCATTCGGCCGGGTCATATAAAGCAGCCACCAGCGCCATCTCTGCTGCTGGCCGGGTCGCCGGTGTATCCTGCGCTGACAGGGCCGCGGCCAGTTCCATAGACAGGGTGCGGCCCAATGCCTGGGCCTTGGTCTTCTCCACCGCCTGGGTTTGTAGCGGTACCGGCGGGCGCTCAATGGCGATGAGCCCGCGCAGGGTGCAGGCAGTGGCGGATGTGTTGGAAGTGTTCATAGCGAAGGCATTATAACGCTTTCAGCGGCTTGAGCCATTTTACGGGCCAGAGTGGGAAAATCAGCTATGGCTGAGAATTTTCTGGCGGAGAGGCAACATCATTCTGGCGGGTTTCGAACCAGGATTGTAAAGTTCGGGCCAGGTCTTCCTTGCCGCTGCCGCGCATGGCTGAAAAGGTCTGAACGCTGGCGCTGGGCGCCAATGTGTGCAGCTCTCGCTCCACGGCCATGAGCGTTTGCTTGATTTTGCCGGATTTGAGTTTGTCGGCCTTGTTCAGCAAGACATGCGCCTTGAGCCCGTTGGCGTGCGCCCAGGCCAGCAGGTTGCGGTCAAATTCTCGCAGTGGATGGCGAATATCCATGACCACAATCAGACCGATAAGACTTTGGCGCTCGGTGAGATAACGGTTGATTTCCTGTTGCCAGTGCGCCTTGACCTTGGCAGGCACCTTGGCATAACCGTAGCCGGGCAAGTCCACAATGCGCTTGTTGTTGCCCAGGTCAAAAACATTTAACAGTTGGGTTCTTCCCGGGGTTTTACTGGTTTTGGCCATGCGCTTGTCGCCGGTCAGGCTGTTCAGCGTGGTGGACTTGCCCGCATTGGAACGGCCGGCAATGGCGATTTCCATGCCTTCATCCGGTGGTAGTTGACTGACTTTGTGGGCGCTGGTCAGGTAACGGCAGTTTCTGAAAAGTTGGCTCATAATGCCCGCTGCAAAAGGCCGATGGTATCATTGGCGGCAGGATACTGGCAACGCATAAGTGTGGGTACCGGAGCACGTGGGCGGTCACACTCTCTTTTTCCGAAAGTTACAGCCTCCCGAGTGCGGTTTTTCCATGCAAACAAGGCGCATGAAACCGCATCATCCAGTATAATGGCTGTTTTCGTGTTAACTCGATTCTTTTGACCGCTCAAGGGGCAAGTAATGAAGAAAACAATTCTGGTTTTAAGTGCGGCACTGGCCGTGTTTGCCGTTCAGGCTGAAAAAAACCCGTTGGCTATTGGCGATGCCGCGGCCGGAAAGGCCAAGGCGGCCACTTGTGCCGCTTGCCATGGCGCCGACGGCAATAGCGTCAATCCCGTGTGGCCAAAATTGGCCGAACAGCATGCCCTGTACTTGCATCGTCAATTGCAGTTGTTCAAGCAAGGCCTGCGTCCAGGAACGAGCATGCCGGGCATGGCCGCGCCGTTGAGTGAACAGGATATGGCGGATCTGGCGGCTTATTTTGAAAGCCAGAAGCGCCAGCCAGGCCTGGCCGACGAGGCCTTGATTGAGCTGGGTCGGCGGGTGTACCATGGCGGCAATCTGAAAACCCATGTGCCAGCTTGCGCTGCCTGTCACGGCCCGGCAGGTGAAGGCAATCCCTTGTCCAAGTATCCGTCACTGGCCAGCCAGCATGCCGCTTATGTGGAAGAACGCCTGAAAGCGTTTCGCGCTGGCGAAACCTGGGGCGATGCCGAGGATGCCAATGGCAAAATCATGGCGGAGGTGGCCAAAAATATGACCGATGAAGAAATCAAGGCGGTGGCCTCCTATGTGCAGGGTCTGCACGCGGCAGAATAGCGCCCTGGCAAGGTATTGAAAGTCTGTTGATGGATGAAAAAGCCCCTTTCATGTGGGGCTTTTTCTGTTGTGCGACCCGAAAGGTCCAGAACGCATTGGTTTTTTTATGGTCTCACAGAAGGCTTTGGCCTACAATGATGGCCATTGTGTTTCTTAACCGTGCTGTTTACTCAGGAGTCAAGGCATGAAAAAACGTTTTTCAATTTTTTTGGTGATCGCATCTCTGTTGTTCCTCAATGCCTGCCAGAGCAGTGAGCAAAACACCGCTGCCTCCGGGGGTGAGGCCGCCGCAGCCCAAGCCGTTGAAAAAGCACCGGTTCAACCCCGGCCTCAGCCAGCCAAAGAAACCTCTAGTAGTCAGGCGGCCTCTGCTGCGCCAGCTTCAACCGTAGCGGTCGCAGGCGATGACAAGGCCATGCAAAAAATGGTGCCTTACGAGGAAGGGGTGCATTACACCAAGCTGCCCCGGCCTTTTGATACCGGGGAGAAAAATTACGTCGTGGTCTATGAGTTTTTTGGTTATACCTGCCCGCATTGCAGCAACTTTCAGCCTTATATGAATCCATGGCACAAGCGGCTGCCGGACAATGTCAAACTGGTGCGCGTGCCGGTGGTGTTTCATTCGTCCTGGGAACCATATGCGCGGGCCTATCACACTGCCGAGATGATGGGCATTGCGGAAAAAACCCACCAGGCCATGTTTGACGCGATTCACAAGGAAAGAAAGGGAATGCGCACCATCGAAGACATGGCCCAGTGGTATCACGACAAATTCGGTGTCGACAAGGGTGAATTTTTGTCCACAGCCAAGTCGTTTGCCATCGAAAGCAAAATGGCTCAGTCAGAGCGTATGCGCGCGGCCATGAATGTGACCTCCACTCCCACATTGGTGATTGATGGCAAGTACAAGCCCAACCCGCGGGCTTTGGGTTCCCATAAAGCCGTTTTGCAGGCCAGTGATTACCTGGTTCAACGCAGTTTGCAAGAAAAGGGGCTGGCCGGAAAAGCTGCTGAATAAATGAGCGCCACCCGTTTTTGAGCGCTTCACCACAGTGTTGACGAGTATATGGCCCTGGTGGCCGCCTGCGGCGTCCATCGGGCCATATGCATGCAGGCTGATCATTATCCTGGATTTTCCTGGTGAATAAATCCGGTTTTTCCCTGCCTTTTCGGCTAAAATGCCGCAGAATTTCCATTTCTGACTTTCCCATCAATTCGAGGTTGTTATGCGCATTGGCATCCCCAAAGAAACCAAAACCCTGGAAGGCCGCGTGGCCTTGGTGCCCGCTGCTGCGGCTGATTTGGTCAATGCCGGTCATGAAGTGTTCATTGAGCACGACGCCGGTGTCAAAAGCGGTTTTTCTGACAGTGACTATGAGGCGGTTGGCGTCACGATAAAACCTGATGCGGCCACGCTTTATGAAGCCGGTGAAATGATTGTCAAGGTTAAAGAACCCATTGAAGGAGACTTGCAGCATCTGCGTCGCGACCACTTGCTCTTTTGCTACTTGCACTTGGCCGCCGAGCCGGAATTGACCCGGAAACTCCTGGAAATTGGTTTGACCGGGGTGGCGTTTGAAACCGTGGAAGAAGCCGATGGCTCATTGCCTCTGCTGGCGCCCATGAGCATCATTGCTGGCAAAATCGCTACCCAGGTGGGCACCCATCTCTTGCATATACCAGCCGGTGGCAAGGGCGTATTGCTTGGCGGCCTGCCGTCCACAGAACGTGGCAAGGTGGTGGTATTGGGCGCTGGTGCAGCTGGCGGCAATTCCGCCGCCCTGGCCGCTGCCGGGGGTGCCAATGTGGTGGTTTTTGACAAGCGTCAGGATCGGCTGGCCGAAATGATGGCGTTGGGTGCCAATGTGACGGCTTTATATCCCTACGAAGAACAAGTGGCCAAGGAAATATCTGACGCTGACCTGGTCATCGGAGCGGTGCTGGTGACAGGCGCCAAGGCCCCTCATGTGATTTCCGAGGACATGGTCAAAAACATGCAGCCAGGTTCTGTGATTGCTGATATTTCCGTTGACCAGGGTGGTTGTGTGGAAACCACGCGGCCGACAACCTGGGCAGAGCCCACTTTCGAAAAACATGGAGTCACGCATTTTTCTGTCACCAATATGCCCGGCGCCGTGCCACGCACATCGACCCAGGCCATATCGGCGGCGATTTTGCCCTATGTCCAGCGTTTGGCGCAGCCGGACTGGCAGCAAGTGCCTTCGTTGCGCAAGGGCATTAATGTTGAAAATGGCCAAATTGTTCACCCTGCATTACAATAATTCCCAATCGCTGCGCCCCGATGGCGGAAATATCGGGGTGTGACTGAAGCAGGCCGTGTTATCGTGACAGGGTCATTCGTATTGAGGAATTATCTTGAGCCGGCTTTCTGGACATATTCGTAACCGCCTGCGTGAAAGCGCCTTGTTTATACTGGTGCCTGTGGCGGCTTATGTGCTGCTTTCCCTGTTCAGTTATGATCCTCGGGATCCCGGTTCCTTTGCTGCCTCTGAAGTGACGCACATCCGTAATCTGGGCGGCGTGAGCGGCGCCTGGCTGGCGGATTTTCTGCTTCATCTGTTTGGTTATCTGGCCTATCTTATTCCTTTGGGACTGATTTTTATGGCCTGGCGATTGTATCGTCAGCCTGAAGTCGAGGAACTCACCTGGCTGGATACGGCCATCAAGTTGGGGGGCTTTGTGTCGGCTCTGCTGGCGGGTACCGCGCTGGCGCATTACTATGTGGATACTGGCCAACAGCCCTTTTCCGGTGGCGGTATTCTGGGTGAAATTGTGGGTGTGGCCCTGCACTCGGCCTTTGGACTGCTGGGAGCCACGTTGATTCTGATGGCCGCCTTTCTGGCTGGCATTACCCTGTTTACCGGCTTGTCCTGGATTGCGCTTGTCGACAAGGTGGGCCAGTGGACACTGGCCGGTCTGAAATGGCTGGGCAGTCTGAAAGGCCGGTGGCAGGACTGGCGCGCAGGCCGCCGGGCCCGGGCGGAGCGGGAAATTGTGCGGCAAGTGGATACCCGCAAGCAGCAACAGCGCACACCGCCGGTTATCGAGCCGGCCAAATCCACCGTTGAAGTCAGCAAGCGGGCGGTGGTGGAAAAGCAAATTCCTTTGTTTGAAACCTTGCCCACGGGCAAATTGCCGCCATTGAGTTTGCTGGATGATCCCCCCGCCCAGCAAGAGGGCTATTCCCAGGAAGAGTTGGAGATCTTGTCCCGCCAGGTGGAAATGAAGCTGGCCGACTTCAAGGTGGAAGTCAAAGTGGTGGGCGTATTGCCCGGCCCGGTGGTGACCCGTTTTGAACTGGAGCCGGCCCCGGGCGTGAAAGTCAGCCAGATTGTCAATTTGGCCAAGGATATTGCCCGTGGTTTGTCGGTTGTGAGTGTGCGCGTGGTGGATGTGATTCCCGGCAAGCCCTATATCGGCCTGGAGATTCCCAACACCAACCGGGAAATTGTCTATTTGAGCGAAATTTTACGCTCTGTGGATTTTGACAAAGCGCGTTCGCCGTTGTCGCTGGGGCTGGGCAAGGATATTTCCGGTAGCCCCGTGGTGGTGGATATCGCCAAAATGCCGCATTTATTGGTGGCAGGCACCACCGGCTCGGGCAAGTCAGTGGCGGTCAATGCCATGTTGATCAGCTTGCTGTATAAAGCCACACCTGATGAGGTCAAGCTGATTCTGGTGGACCCGAAAATGCTGGAATTGTCCGTGTATGAGGGGATTCCCCATCTGTTGGCGCCGGTGGTCACCGACATGAAAGAAGCGGCCAATGCCCTGCGCTGGTGTGTGGGCGAAATGGAACGCCGCTATCGCCTGATGTCCGCGCTGGGTGTGCGTAACCTGGCCGGTTATAACCGCAAGGTCAAGCAGGCGCGCGCCGCCGGAGAACCGTTGACGGAACCGTTTTTCGAAGCCGCAGGCGCCGCACCTGGCGAAACCGCCGCAGAACTGGAAACCCTGCCTGCCATCGTGGTGGTGATTGACGAATTTGCCGACATGATGATGATTGTTGGCAAAAAGGTGGAAGAACTTATTGCCCGTTTGGCGCAAAAAGCGCGTGCGGCAGGCATTCACCTGGTGCTGGCCACCCAGCGGCCGTCTGTTGACGTGATTACCGGTTTAATCAAGGCCAATATCCCCACGCGCATTGCTTTTCAGGTTTCTTCCAAGATTGACTCACGCACCATTCTTGATCAGGCCGGTGCCGAGCAACTGCTGGGTCATGGCGACATGTTGTATTTGCCGCCGGGCAAGGCCGTACCAGAACGGGTGCATGGCGCCTTTGTGGATGACCACGAAGTGCATGCGGTGGTGAAATACTTGCAACGGCATCACCAGCCAGCCTATGTGGATGGCATACTGGATGCGGTGCAAATGACCGATGACGGCCAGATGGTGGGGGATAACGGGTTGCCGGAAAAACCTGAAGGAGACACCGACGACCTGTATGACAAGGCTGTATTCGTGGTGACAGAAAGCCGTAAGGCTTCCATTTCCTATGTGCAGCGGCGTTTGCGTATTGGCTACAACCGGGCGGCCCGGATTGTAGAGGAAATGCAGGAAAATGGCGTGGTCAGCGCGCCGGGCCATAATGGCGCCCGTGAGGTTCTGGCGCCGCCACCGCCTTCTGATGACCATTGAGCGGTGCGCGGCCTGATTCATTCATGGTTCACCTTTTTGCGCTATGCTGAACCACTTTCAACGACAGGAGGGTCACCATGGAAAAACCGCGACTTCTTTTGAGCCGCTTAGTGACAGGCGCAGGCGTGTTAGTCTTTTCCGGCTGGTTAATGGCCGCAGGCGTGACAGAAACGGCCAGCCAGGCGTCCCCGCAGCCTATGGATAACACAGATAAGTCTCCCGAAAATCAGCCGGCGGCTGCCACGTCGATAGCCACGGCGCCTTCCAAGAGTGCGTCGAGTGCGTCCTTGGCGCATGCTCGCGGTGTGCTCCAGGGCTTGAGTCAGGGCTTGAGCAGTCTAAAAGCGGATTTTCGCCAGTATCAGCTTGGGCCTGATGGTCGGCATGAAGATATCAATACCGGCACGGTTGCCCTGCAAGCGCCGAATAAATTCCGCTGGCACTACCGTCAGCCACAAGAGCAACTGATTATTGCCACCGGGGATGAGATTCTGATTTTTGATCCCGATTTGGAGCAACTGACAATCAAGCCGCAAAACCAGGACAGCAGCCCAATTTATGTTCTTTTTAATCCCGACCTGATTGACACGCACTACCGCCTGGCCGCCAGCGAGCAAAGAGACGGTTTGTTGTGGGTCAAAATCCTGCCGCTAAAGCCAGCTAACAATGTTCAACAGGTGTGGCTGGGCATCAACGAAAAAACCGGCCAATTACTGCGTATTCATATGCTCGATAATCTCAATCAGACGGTGGTGTTCGAGTTTGACCAGATCCAACGCAACCCTTCCCTTGACAGCAGTTTGTTTCATTTTGACCCGCCTGAAGGGGTCGATGTGGTGCGCGACCAGCCTGCCGGTGGCGAATTTTAACGGTTATGAGCTATCAGCCACTGGCCGACCGCATGCGTCCGCAAACACTGTCCCAGGTGCTGGGCCAGGCGCATCTGACGGCGCCGGACAAGCCCATTGCCGCCAGCCTGGCCGCTGGCCAAATTCATAGCATGATCCTGTGGGGGCCGCCGGGCACAGGAAAAACCACACTGGCGCGCATTATTGCCCGGGAAGCCAAGGCCCGCTGGCTGACCCTTTCGGCGATTCTGTCCGGCGTGGCAGATATTCGCAAAGCCATCAAGCAGGCCGAACACAATCGCGCAGAAGGCTTTCTAACGGTTTTGTTTGTGGATGAAATTCACCGTTTTAACAAGGCCCAGCAGGATGCCTTTTTACCACATATGGAAAGCGGCCTGATCGCACTCATTGGCGCCACCACCGAAAACCCGTCATTTGCGCTCAATAACGCATTATTGTCACGGGCGCGGGTTTATGTGCTCAAACCACTGGATGACAAGGCCCTGATGGCATTGCTGGAGCGCGCCCTGACAGACAGCCAAAACGGGTTGGGTGAGCAACAACTGCGTTTGAGTGTGGCACAGAAACAATCCCTGGTGCAGGCCGCCGATGGTGATGCCCGGAAGCTTCTGGTTTTTCTGGAAATTTTAGCCAGTCTGAACCATGATGGCGTTATCACCGATGAAGCTGTGACTCAGGTGGTTGCCGGACAGCAACGCCGCTTTGATCGTCATGGCGATGTGTTTTACGAGCAGATTTCCGCCTTGCACAAATGTGTGCGCAGCTCCAATCCCGATGCCGCCCTTTACTGGCTGGCGCGCATGCTGGACGGTGGTTGTGATCCACGGTACATTGCCCGCAGGCTGGTGCGCATGGCCAGTGAGGACATTGGTAATGCTGATCCGCGCGCCTTGAGCCTATGCCTGCATGCCTGGGAAGGCTGGCAACGACTGGGCTCGCCCGAAGGCGATGTGCTGTTGGCTCAGGCGGTCACCTATTTGGCCTCTTGCCCCAAAAGCAACGCGGTTTACAGCGCGTTCAAGCAGGCGCAGGCAGACGTTCGGCAATATGGCTCCCAGCCGGTTCCCCTGCATTTGCGCAATGCCCCCACCGCCCTGATGAAACAACAGGGCTATGGCAAAGGCTATCAGTACGACCATGACCATACCGAAGGCGTAGCCTTTTCCCAGCGCGGCTTTCCTGAAGAAATGGGCGAAAAAGTGTATTACCAGCCAAAACCCAGTGGCCTGGAAGTGAAAATAGGTGAGCGTTTACAACGTATCCGGAGCAAACGTCATGATTAAACAATTACTGATGGTGGCCGCGGGCGGGGCTTTGGGCTCCAGTTTGCGTTATCTGAATTTCCGCCTTTTTCACTGGGTCTTTGAAAGGCCGGTGCCACTGGCGACTTATACCGTCAATGTGATCGGCTGCTTGCTGATGGGCATGGTCTATGCCTGGCTGGTGGATCGGGCATTGGGCAATGAAAACCTGCGGTTGTTTGTGATGATGGGCTTTCTTGGCGCATTGACCACCTGGTCTTCCTTTTCCCTGGAAGCGGGTTTGATGTTTGAGCATGGCCAGGCCGGCAAGGCGATCATCTATGCACTGGCGACCATACTGAGCTGCTTTGTGGCTTTCTTTGTAGGAATTGAACTGGCGGAATAATCCGTTCGGTCATTTTTTGCTTTTTCCCTTGAATTCCGCGCCCCTGTCCGCATATCACAGAGTATATCGGCGCCTGGCTAGTAACTCGCGCCGGCGCATCATCGCAATTTGCTTTTATGTTTATAACCACAACTCACAAGGGAGAGACTTGATGACAGCACAAACTGTAAGAGAAAAAATCCAGGCGCACATCACCGGCGAACTGCCGATTAACTGGGGTGTGTTAATGACTTTGGGCGTACTGATGGTGGTTTTGGGCACCATGGGTATTATCTGGGCGCCAATTTATTCCATCGGCGTGGCCATGGTGTTTGGCGCTTTTTTGATGGCCGCGGGTATTGTCCAACTGGTATCCACATTCAGCGCCGGAGAAAAGAGCTGGAAAGGTAAAATCGTCAACATTCTGGTCGCCATTGTTTACATTATTGGCGGTGGAGTGGCTTTGTTTAACCCGCCAGCCGCAGCGGCAGGTTTAACACTGGTCATGGCCTCACTGTTTCTGGCCATTGGTGTGATCCGCATTGTTTTTGGGTTTCAGCAACGCAAAAACGGCTGGGCTTGGGTATGGCCGGTGGTTTCTGGCCTGATTGATATCGCCATTGCCGTGATTTTGATTATGGATTGGCCCATTTCCGGCATTTGGGCGCCGGGCCTGTTTTTCGCCATTGAATTGCTGATGAACGGCTGGTTCCTGATCGCCACAGCCATTGCGGCTCGCAATGCGATCCAGGCAGCGGAAACAGCTGCTTAATCCCCCTGGTTGAAAAAATGAGCGCAGAGCCCCGTTAGTGGGCTCTGTTTTTTTATAACGATTGACTGATTATTTTTATCACTGAAAACAGGAGAAAAGCAATGGTAATGGGAGTGAAACAATTCGAAAAACTGTTCCGCGAAGCGGCTTCACTGGATATTGACAAAAGTGATATTAAACGGCTGGATGACTTTGTCAACGAGCGTTTGTATGATTTGCTCCTGCTGGCGCAAAGCAAGGCCAAGGCCAATGGCCGTCCGGTTATCGACTGGATTGATGTGCCGGTAACAAAGGGCCTGCAGGAAAATATCCACGAATTTCGCGCCATGGACGAAGCGTTGTCAGTGTCCGAGATACTGGACAGCCTGTCCAAACTACCCCCCATGGATTTGCCCTATAGCGAAAACCTGGAAAAGAAGATTCCGGAAATCACCGGTGGTATCACGGTGAGTCTGGCAAAAGTATTCAAAGTGGTGGATCCGCACCTGAAAAACCCCGGCACGGAAGAGTGGGAAAAAGTCGAAAATATTTATCAGATTCTGCTGTAAGGATACAGTGCTCTCGGCAAAAACCCGCCAGTTAATGCTGGCGGGTTTTTTTGTGCTTGTCATTCATTGCAGGCCTGATACCATGGAGAAAAAGGATCCAGTATGCACCAGCAGACCTTAAAGAAACTTCGCAGAGAAAACCTTATTTACTTTTTTCTGGCCGCTGTTCTGGTGGTGGGCGGTTTCATTTTTCTCCGCTACGAATATTATGTGGCGAATGAATTTCCCTTCACCCAGGAGGTTGTGCTGGTCATTCTGGGGGTGATTGCCACGGTGCTGGTGACAGCCTTATTGCTGAACAAACAAACCGAAGTCGAGTTAAGAAAAGAAGGCAATATCAAGTTTCTGGATTTGAAAACCCGAATTTACATGGAGTTTCTCGAGCATCTGGAGGCGGTGATGCGACGGGGCAAAACCAGCCATGAGGATGATATTGAACTCCAGTTTCTGACGCATAAACTGGCATTAGTGGCCAACCCGGAGGTTCTCAAGCAATATCACGATTTTCTCGAAGTGTTTTCCTCCGCCACCGAAGACGACACCATTCACGATCAGGAAGAAGACCTGATTAACCAGGCGCTAGCCCGGCTTACCGTGGCCATACGTCACGACCTGATTGGCGAGCTGGACGAGCAGGCCAACTATTCCCGGCGACAAATCTCCCGCCAGATCATCCGCAATATTCGCACCCTCGATTAAGGCGACAGACGCAGGGATTACATAAAGAGCCCAGTGCCTGAATCGATCCGGGGCTGGCTATGCTAAAATTCTGCCGTGCACGCGTAGCGTGCGGCAGGACGGTACAACGTTTCAGCGATGCGCCCGTAGCTCATCAGGATAGAGCGGCCGCCTCCTAAGCGGCAGGTAGCAGGTTCGAGTCCTGCCGGGCGCACCATCGTCTTATTTTCCAGCCTGTTTTTTCAACCTGGCCGACGATTCGGTTTGCTGTGCGTGGTTGTTCGTTTTATTCGCGTTCACCAAAAGCCTGGATCTGGTCATCGAGGATCACCAGCAGCAGCGGAATTTGCGAGCGCACGTCCGCGGCCTCGATCTTGTCCATCTCGTCAATGAGGCTGTCGGTCAGATCCCTGAGCACCAGCAGTAGCTCTTTTTAGTAACCTTCCACCGACAGCTCGCCGGTTTTTCTTTTTTCTTTGATGGTTGCGATGTTTTTTTCATTTGGGCTGCGTCTTGAACAGTCATGGCTGTCTCCAAAGAATTGTGTAATGTATTGAAAGTTAATGTGCGCAGCGAAGATACCTGTCACACCGGTGGTTTATGGCTACGGTGACCTGGATGGTGACCGGTGTACGCATTGACCGGATATGCTCCACTGTAGGGCAAAGCACTGAATGGAACTTCGATACTCGACATATGGCTGGTGAGCTCTAAGTTAAGCGGTATTGTGCGTTGTCCTGCAAAAGCTGGTCGATTTCGTTTTTGACCATGCGTTCAAGCAAACTGCTTTTGAAGCCAGTCGCATTGATCAGCGCTTCCAGGTAAAACCGGAACACACTGTCCCCAATCAGGGACGAGGTGGTGCTGGACAGTCGTTGGAACGACATGACCAGGGCATTTGTCTCTGTTTCTGAAAGCCCGGCCTGTACCAGCTCTTTGTTCAGGTAGTCCAATATCCATGACCACATTGACATCATCATGGGGTTGGAAACCCCACGTTTGATGTGTAGTAGCCCCACATAGGTTTGCCAGGCCCAGTACTCGTCACTGAATGGGCCGTTAACGGTTCGCTTCCACCAATCGGTCAGGCTCTTTTCCCGCATAGGACGTTCATTGTCTTCGAATACTGACGCTGTCGCTGTGTGAGAAAACACGGTATTGTAGAAACCGCTTATCAGCCCGTCCCCAAGGTCAAGGAGAACAGTCGAGTTCTCCTGGATTTTTTGTGCGTCACTTTCGGAGAATCGAGTGTTTTCAGGCATGGCCTGAAACACGTTGTTCATAATATCGACTAATGTTGTCATGAGAATGTGTCCTCTGTTTTTGTCATCTTCCTGTGCAGCGTCCGGAAGGATGGTGATGTTTGATATGTTCCATTGGTATCTTGTCTACAGTATTTTTGCGATATCCTTGGCCGCCCGGGAAATGTCCAGGAAGACCAGCCCCAGTTTGGCGTCTTTTTTCGCCAGCACGGTCAGTACGGCTTCCTCGCCGGCGTCGCGCACGAGCATGAAGCCGTTTTGCCCGGTAATCATGATCTGGTCCAGCGCGCCACGGTCCACTTCCTTGCCGGAGCGTTCGCCTAGGGCCAGCAGCGCCGCGCTCATGGCTGCCACGCGGTCTTCCTCGACATTGGAAGGCAGCAGCGAGGCCATGATCAGGCCGTCACGCGAAACGATGGCGGAAGCCTCGATATCGCCTGAAGAGCTGTTCAAGTCACTCAGTATTTCAGATAAAGCGTCGGTTCTCATGGTTTTCTCCTTAGTCTTTATGTCGATGGTTGGATGCCCTGTTTCGCCAGGGCGGGTTATGGGATCAATCAGGAGGCTTGGAACCGTAGCGGTCCCATAGCGTCCAAACCAGGTCCCTGAAAATGGTGCCCGAAAACACCGGCCGTCCGTGCAGGACGGCCAGCAAACGGCCGCCGATATTGATGGGGATAAAGCTGATAAGCTGTTTGTTGGCCATGTCGTATATGCACGGCAGGCCGTGGTGGATATCCAGCGCGTCGAGCAGGCCGTGTTCGCCGTGGTGCAGTGCGCCGACC
>JALSHI010000013.1 GCA_026982315.1 Lysobacterales bacterium | reverse complement strand
GCTCGATCAATACACCGACCTGGACGAGGAGCAGAAGGCGAAGATCGAGGCGCTGATCCCCCCCGACGACCTGCGCGCCTTCTCCGCCCAGTACCTGGAGACCGCCAAGCGCCTGCAGGAGGAGAGCAAAAAGCGCGAAGATGACCCCGATGACCCCATCCAACAGCTCGATTTCGAGTTCGTGTTGTTTGATTCGGCGCTGATTGATTACGACTACATCATGAAGCTCATCGCCCGCTTTAGCGGCCAGCCGCCGAAGAAGCAGAAGATGACCCGAGAGCAGCTCATGGGCCTGCTCGCCTCCAGCGCCCGGCTGATGGACGAGCGGGAGGATCTGGAAGCCTACATCGCCACGCTCAAGGAGGGCGAGGGCTTAAACGAAGAAGCCATCCGTAAAGGCTACGAACGGTTCAAGGCCAAGCGCCAGGCCGAGGAACTCGCTCGCATTGCCGAGAAGCACGACCTGCCTGTGGAGGCATTGCAGGCCTTCGTCGATCACATCCTGGGGCGCTACATCTTCGACCCCGACGCCCTGACCGAACTGTTCCGGCCCAAGGGCCTGGGCTGGAAGGCCAGAGCAAAGGCGGAACTGGCCTTGATGGAAGACCTGATCCCGCTGCTGCGGCGCAAGGCCGAAGGGCGAGAGATCTCCGGGCTGGAGGTGTATGAGGAGTTTTGAATTATGAGTTGTGAATGGTGAGTGCGATTCGGGAGAAATCATTTGCGTTTGCGGTGCGGATCGTTCGGCTCTGCAAAATGCTGGGCGGTGAACGCAAAGCGTGGGTATTGAGCAAGCAATTGCTGCGCAGCGGCACTGCCATCGGTGCGATGGTGCGTGAGGCGGAACATGCGGAAAGTCGCGCTGATTTCATCCATAAAATGGCCATTGCGCAGAAAGAAACCAACGAAACCGGTTATTGGTTGGAACTATTGCATGAGACCAATTATCTGAATGACAGGGAATTTAAATCCATTATCAAAGACCAGGTTGAAATAGGAAAAATTCTGGCTTCGATTATTTTGACGAGCAAAGAAAATAATTGTGAATGATGAGTGATAAATGATGAATGAAAATAAACGGCATAATCTGGAAATAAACGATTCACAATTCACAATTCGCCATTCCTGCATTCCAAAACTGCGTTTCCCCGAATTCCGCGATGCGGGACCGTGGGAGGTGAAGCGGTTGGGGGAAGTCGGTCCTGTTTCAATGTGCAAAAGGGTCATGAAAGCTCAAACAGCCCCTACTGGCGATGTGCCTTTCTACAAAATCGGAACATTCGGCAATCAAGCTGACGCGTACATCAGCAGAGAGCTTTATGATGAATTCAAGTCAAAACACCCTTTCCCGAAGAAAGGTGACATTCTTATATCTGCCGCTGGGACCATTGGCCGGACGGTTGTTTTCGACGGCAAGCCGGCATATTTTCAAGACTCCAATATTGTTTGGATAGCAAATGACGAAAAAATCGCCTCCAATAAATTTCTCAACTTCGCTTACCAAATGGTTGAATGGCAGACCGATGACAACACAATTTCCCGTCTCTACAATGAAAACCTGAGAAGTATAAAGATCCCGCTTCCCTCGTTCCCCGAACAACAAAAAATCGCCGATTGCCTCTCCTCGCTCGGCGATCTGATCCGTGCCGAGGAGTCGCGGCTGGAGGCGCTGCAAGCGCACAAGAAGGGACTGATGCAGCAGCTCTTCCCCCGCGAAGGCGAAACTACCCCCCACCGGCGTTTCCCCGAATTCCGCGATGCTGGGCCGTGGGAGGTGAAGAAAGTTGGAGAAATTTTTAGAGTCACTCGCGGGAACGTTCTTGCAACAAGTTTGATCTCGGACAATGTCTCAGTTAAAACTCCTTACCCAGTCTATTCTTCCCAAACTAAAAATAATGGTCTCTTAGGGTATTATTCTGATTTCCTATATGAGGATTCAATTACATGGACAACAGATGGTGCCAATGCAGGTGATGTTAAGTTCCGCAAAGGAAAATTTTACTGTACAAATGTTTGCGGGGTTCTGATTAATGAAGAAGGATATGCGAATACTTTTGTTGCCGAGCTCTTAAATTCCGTAACTAGGAAACATGTCTCGTATGTAGGAAATCCAAAGCTAATGAATGGGGTAATGGCTCAAATTGAAATTCCATTGCCCACTATAGAAGAACAACAAAAAATCGCCGATTGCCTCTCCTCGCTCGACGGTCTGATCCAGGCGAAATCGGAGCGTATCGACGCCCTCAAGCAGCACAAGAAGGGCCTGATGCAGCAGCTTTTTCCGCAGGAGGCGGGTTGAGGTGAGCTACAGGCCGCCCTACACCCTTACCCCGGCCATCGTGTCGCTGGTGGCGGAGGTCGCCGAGGCCTTGGGGCGGTTGTCTGCCTTGGGGGGCGACGGGCTGCGCCTGCGGCGGGTGAATCGCATTCGCAGCATTCGCGGATCGCTGGCCATCGAGGGCAATACCCTGAGCGAGGATCAGATCACCGCCATTTTGGAAGGCAGGCCGGTGGTGGCGCCGCCGCGCGAGATTCAGGAGGTGCGCAACGCGCTGGCCGCCTACGAACGCATGTGCGCCTGGCACCCGGCACGGGAGGCGGACTTACTGGAAGCGCATGGGATATTGATGGCCGGGCTGCTGGACGGGGCCGGCTGTTATCGCACGGGCGGGGTGGGCGTGATGCAGGGTAACGAGGTGATTCACATGGCGCCGCCTGCGAAGCGCGTGCCGGGGCTGATGCGCAAGCTGCTTGGCTGGCTGGCCGAAACGGACACGCATCCGCTGATTGCCGGTGCGGTGTTTCATTACGAGTTCGAGTTCATTCATCCCTTCCCCGACGGCAACGGGCGGCTGGGGCGCTTGTGGCAGACCTTGATTCTGAGCCGTTGGAAGCCCGTGCTGGCCAATCTGCCGGTGGAGAGCCTGGTGCATGCGTATCAGGCGGCCTATTACCGTGCCATCGAGGAGAGTACGCGGCAAAGTGACAGTGCGCCGTTCATTCACTTCATGCTGGAGCGGATCCTGGAGGCTTGCCGGAGCGGCACCCCCCAAGAAACCCCAGATGCCACCCCTCAAGTAAAACGGCTGCTGCGGGTACTGTGCGGCGAGATGGGGCGCGCCGCCTTGATGGATGCGTTGGAGCTGAAAGACGCCAAGCATTTTCGCCAGCGCTACCTCGAACCGGCGCTGAAATCGGGGCTGCTGGAGATGACGCAGCCGGAAAGCCCCCGCAGCCCTACGCAAAAATACCGCCTGACCGACCGGGGGCGACAACTCACCGATTCGCTGGAGAAAAAGCATGACTGAACAACAGCAACGCGAGCTGGGCAAGGTGCTTTGGGCTATCGCCGACGAGCTGAGAGGCTCGATGAATGCCGATGATTTCCGCGACTACATGCTCGCCTTTTTGTTTTTGCGCTATCTCTCTGACCATTACGAACAGGCAGCAAGGGCAGAGCTGGGCGCGGACTGGCCGGAGCCAGGGTGTCGCAGTGAGGACAGGCCGCCCGCAGCTGACGCGGCTGAGGCGCTCCCATTGGCGGCTGAGCCAAGCGCAACCTATGAGGCTGGCATGCGGCGACGTTCACCACTGGCGGTGTGGTATGAGCAAAACCCGGAGGACATCGAGGAATTCGAAAAGGTGATGCGCCGCAAGGTGCATTACGTTATCAAGCCCGAATACCTGTGGAGCAGTATCGCCGAGATGGCGCGCACCCAGAGCGACGAGCTGCTGCATACCCTGCAGAAGGGTTTCAAGTTCATCGAAAACGAGTCCTTCTCAAGCAGCTTCCAGGGGCTGTTCTCCGAGATCAATCTCGACTCCGAGAAACTCGGCAAAAACTACAAACAACGTAACGACCGCCTTTGCGCCATCATCCAGAAGATCGCCGAGGGCCTGGCGGAATTTCCCAGTGAACGGGATCTGCTGGGCGATGCCTACGAATACCTGATCGGGCAATTCGCCGCCGGCAGCGGCAAGAAGGCGGGCGAGTTCTATACGCCGCAGCAGATCTCCAGCATCCTTTCGGGTATTGTCACTCTCGACAGCCAGGATCCTGCCACCGGCAAGCGGGACAAGCTGAACCGGGTCTACGACTTCGCCTGCGGCTCCGGCTCGCTGCTGCTGAACGTGCGGCGGCACATGGGCAAGCACGGCGTCGGCAAGCTCTACGGGCAGGAGAAGAATATCACCACCTACAACCTGGCCCGGATGAACATGCTGCTGCACGGCGTGCGCGATACCGAGTTCGAAATCCATCACGGCGACAGCCTGGAAAATGATTGGGATATCCTGCGCGAGCCGAACCCGGCCAAAAAGATCGAGTTCGATGCGGTGGTCGCCAATCCGCCGTTCAGCTACAAATGGAACCCGTTTGAGGAGATGGCAAAGGATTTCCGCTTCAAGGACTATGGGCTCGCCCCGAAGTCCGCGGCGGACTTTGCCTTTCTGCTGCACGGCTTCCACTTCCTGGCCAAGGACGGCACCATGGCGATCATTTTGCCGCACGGCGTGCTGTTCCGGGGTGGCGCTGAGAAAAAGATCCGCACCAAGCTACTGAAAGACGGCCACATCGACACCGTCATCGGCCTGCCGGCCAAGCTGTTCTATTCCACGGGCATTCCGGTCTGCATCTTGGTGCTGAAGAAGTGCAAACGCACCGATGACGTGCTTTTCATCAACGCCGCCGAACTCTATGCCCCGGGCAAGCGCCAGAACACCTTACTGCCTGAGCATATCGCGAAGATCGTTGACACCTACCAGTACCGTCGGGAGGTCAAGGAGGAGCTGGATAACGGCGCCATATTCGCCTCCCGGTGCGTAAGCCTGGAAGAAATCGAAGAAGAGCACGATTTCAATCTCAATATCTCGCGCTATGTGAGTACTGCAAAGCCTGAGGAGCCCGTTGATCTGGATGCCGTGCACCGCCAGCTCAGCGAGCTACAGAAAGAAATCAGAACAGCCGCCGAGAAGCACAACCGCTATTTGAGGGAATTGGGTATTCCCACACTGCCGTTCGATCTGGATTGAATGGCAGAAACAATACCTGCAAAGCGGCTGAAAGATAATCTATGGATAAAGGCAAGGTTGGACTAGGGTTTATTCACTCAGGAGGCCGCAATCTGTAGTAACCCCAATAAAACTGGTTTCAAAGGGCCGGTTTTTTCAGGCAATGGCAAAGTGGGCGGGATAAGCTCGGGCGGGTTGTTCTCGGGTATGTGGGCTGCGCGCACTGCGTTTTGCTGCCGGTGAAACAGTCGAACCGCTTGGGTTCTCACCCTCCTGTCAAACAGCCAGACACAATGAGCATCGGTCATTACATGCCGCTTGACGACTGCGGTTAATATGGCGGAGAGGGAGGGATTCGAACCCTCGATGGGCTTTTAACCCATACTCCCTTAGCAGGGGAGCGCCTTCAGCCACTCGGCCACCTCTCCGGGTATGTGCTTTGACCAGCGTTCAGAGTGGCGCCGGTCGAGCGGGGTATTTTACCCAAATCCGCCGCGGGTGCAAACAAAATCTGTGCCTGGCGAGCGGTTTTGGCGGGCAACGGAAGCCACCGCTATTCATTCTGCGGCGGCCAGGTTATCCCACTGGTCAACAGCGAATATGCGCTTATTCTGGCGGGTTTGGTGATGAGTCATCCGTGGACTCTTGCGAGGCGCCGACTTCGCCCCGAATACGCTCGTAAATTTCTTCCCTGTGAACAGCGATTTCCTTGGGTGCATTGATTCCGATTCGAACCTGGTTGCCCTTGACTCCCAACACGGTGACCGTGACATCATCGCCAATCATTAAAGTTTCGCCAACCCTGCGAGTTAATATGAGCATTACATTCTCCTTTCGGTTTTTCCCTGTTGTTCGGGGTTTGTTGTTGTGATTATTCAAGGCCGCGGCGGTTGACTGCTCCCCCTGACTGTTCCCCCAGCCACCATGCCCCGGTTGTGGTCAAATTAAACAACATTTAACATTTCTTTTGAAGCTTTTTCTGCAATAACTCTGTGGATTAGTCTTGTGTGTCGGCAAAAACGCGCTTGATAAATGCTGCCGTCTGTTGCATGGTCTGAAGCACGTCGTTTTTGTCGGCTTCAGCCCCGCCCTGGGCCATGTCCGGACGGCCGCCGCCCCGGCCGCCGAGTTGCTGGGCCAGTTGGCGAATAATATCGCCGGCCTTGATTTTTTCAGTCAACGCCTTGCTGACTCCGGCGATGAGTTGCGCCTTGCCGTCGGCATAATTGGCCAACACCACCACACCCTGCGGATATTTCTGTTTGAAGCGGTCAACAATATCGCGTAACTGGGGAACGGAAAAACCTTCCAGAACATGGGTCAATATGGCCATGTCACCGGTTTTTTCCACCCGGTCCCAGATGCCGTCCGCCGCCTGCGAGGCCAGTTTTTGCTGCAAGCGTCCCATGTCTTTTTCCAGTTGTTTGTGCTGTTGTAACAGTTGTTGCAGTTTTTCGCTGATTTTTTCAGGCGGCGCATTCACCAGCCGCGCCACTTCCGACAGCAAGGCGTCCTGATTCTGGACGTGTTTGAGCGCCTGCTCGCCGGTCACCGCTTCGATGCGCCGCACGCCAGAGGCCACAGAACCTTCCTGGGTGATTTTGAACAGGCCAATCTGGCCGGTGTGCTGGACGTGGGTTCCGCCGCACAGTTCCACCGAATAGCCGCCAATATCCAGCACCCGCACATTGTCGCCATACTTTTCCCCAAACAGGGCCACCGCGCCAGACTGGATGGCTTCGTCATAAGACATAAGCCGGGTTTCCGCTGGCAAATCACGGCGAATGGCGGCGTTGACCTGTTGTTCGATTGTGGCCAGTTCGTCGGCGGTAATGGGCTGGAAGTGGGAAAAGTCAAAACGTAATTTGTCATCGGCCACCAGCGAGCCTTTTTGCTGCACATGCTCGCCCAGCACATCCTTGAGCGCCTTGTGCAACAGGTGCGTGGCGGTGTGATTCAGGCGGATGGCATCCCGGCGGCTTTTCTCCACCTGGGCCTGAACCGTCTCGCCGCTGCGTAACTGGCCGCTTTCCAGCTGCACCTGATGGGCATGGAATTGCCCCGCCACTTTTTGGGTATCGGTGACCCTTGCCTTGCCGTTGTCATTGTGCAACCAGCCGGTATCGCCAATCTGACCGCCGGATTCGGCATAAAATGGTGTGCGGTCAAGCACAACGGTGCCTTGTTGACCGGCGCTCAGGCTGTCCACTGGCTGGCCGTCTTGCAGCAGGGCCACAATGCGTCCGTCGGCTGCGAGCTGGTCATAGCCAAGAAATTCCGTGGGCGTCAATGTGGCCATCAAATCAGCCGGCATTATCTGGTTTTGCTTGAACTGGCCTGCCGAGCGTGAGCGCTGCTTTTGTGCTTCCATGGCTTGCTGAAAACCGGCTTCGTCCACGTGCAGGCCCTTTTCCCGCGCCACGTCTTGGGTCAAATCCAGGGGGAAGCCATAGGTGTCGTACAGTTTGAAGGCGATATCACCGGGGATGGTGTTGCCCTCCAGGGTTCTCACAGCGCGCTCGAAAACCTGCATGCCGGTGTCCAGGGTTTCGGCAAAGCGTTCTTCTTCCTGGCGCAGAATCTGCTCGACCATGTTCTGTTTGTCCGCCAGTTCCGGGTATGCCTCGCCCATCACCTGCACCAAGGGTTCCACCATGCGGTAAAAGAAAGGTTCGCGCGCGCCCAATTTGTGACCGTGCCGGGCCGCCCGGCGGATAATCCGCCGCAAGACATATCCCCTGCCCTCGTTGGCCGGTAATACACCATCAACAATCAGAAAGGCGCAGGCGCGGATGTGGTCGGCGATGACTTTCAATGAGGCGCTGCCGCGATCCTTGACCTGTAACAGTTTGGCGGCATGGTCTATCAGGTGGCGAAACAGGTCAATATCGTAATTGCTGTGCACGCCCTGCAGTATCGAGGCGATGCGTTCCAACCCCATACCAGTGTCCACGCTGGGTTTTGGCAATGGTTGCATGCTGCCATCGGGCTGGCGGTCGTATTGCATGAAAACCAGGTTCCAGATCTCAATATAGCGGTCGCCGTCTTCTTCCGGCGTGCCCGGCGGGCCACCGGCGATTTCCGGTCCGTGGTCGTAAAAAATCTCCGTACATGGCCCACAGGGGCCGGTGTCGCCCATGGCCCAGAAATTGTCACTTTCATAGCGTTTGCCGCCGGGCTTGTCGCCGATGCGGGTAAAACGCTCAGAATCAACGCCAATGTGGTTCAGCCAGATATCCGCTGCTTCGTCATCGTCCGCGTAGACGGTAACCCACAACTTTTCCGGCGGCAGCCCCAGCTCTTTGGTGAGGAACTCCCAGGCATATTCGATGGCTTCTTGCTTGAAATAATCGCCAAAGCTGAAGTTGCCCAGCATTTCAAAAAAAGTGTGGTGGCGGGCGGTATAACCAACATTTTCCAGGTCGTTATGCTTGCCACCGGCGCGCACGCACCGCTGGGACGAAGTCGCCCGGGTGTAGGGGCGTTTTTCCGCCCCAAGGAACACGTCCTTGAATTGCACCATACCGGCGTTGGTAAACAGCAAAGTCGGGTCATTGGCCGGTACCAGGGGCGAACTGGGCACCAGCTGATGCTGATGACGCTGGAAATAGTCGAGAAATTTCTGGCGGATTTCTGCGGTGCTGCTCATGGGTGTTATCCTGTCGGCTAAGCGGTTGTAAAGCCGTGAATTTTAACGCAAATTCACGCCCCTGTGGCATTTCTCGCCCGCCCCGCCCCTGGGGCGAGCCCTGCGCTGATTACGACGGGTCGGGAACCGCCCTGCGGATGCTTTCAGGCTCAAAACCGCGCTGGTAGAGGAAACGCTGGCGGCGGGCCTTGTCTTTCAGGTCAGCCGGTGGTTCAGCGCCAAATTTGCGTTGATGCACGTGGCGGCAATGAAGCTCAAAGTCAATACCGAGCGCATCCAGCGCTGTTTCAATCACCGCCGGAGAGACACCTTTGTGGGCCAGTTCATGGCGAATTTTGACCGGCCCGTAACCCCGTTCGGCCCGCTGCCGGGCATACACACTGGCAAAACGCGCATCGTCCAGATAACCCAGGCGGTGCATGTCGGCAATCACCGCGTCAATGCTTGCGTCGGCATAACCCTTGCGCTGCAGTTTTTGCCGCAGTTCGGCCTCGGCATGGTCCCGCCGGGACAAAAAAGCCAGGGCGCTGGCCCTGGCTTTGAGAATATTGGATTCGCTGGTTGTCATCAGCCGACCATTCAGCCTTCCGCTTCTGCTGTGGCCAGTTCGTCAGGCCGGTGCGTGTCGGGCAGCAGCATCGCCCGCAGCTTGTTTTCCAACTCTGCGGCCATTTGCGGGTTTTCGCGCAGAAACATCTTGGCGTTTTCCTTGCCCTGGCCAATGCGGGTGTCGCCAATGCTGTACCAGGAGCCGGATTTGTTGACCAGGTTGTGCGCCACGCCCAGATCGATCAATTCACCCAGGCGGGAGATGCCTTCGCCGTAGAGAATCTCGAACTGGGCCTGTTTGAACGGCGGCGCCAGTTTGTTTTTGACCACTTTGACCCGGGTTTCGTTACCAATGACCTCATCGCCTTTTTTGATGGCGCCAATGCGGCGGATATCCAGCCGCACCGAGGCATAGAATTTCAGCGCGTTGCCGCCGGTGGTGGTTTCCGGGCTGCCGAACATAACGCCAATTTTGTGACGAATCTGGTTAATGAAAATTACCATGGAATTGGTGCGCTTGATATTGGCTGTCAGTTTTCGCAGGGCCTGGGACATTAAGCGCGCCTGTAAACCCATGTGAGAGTCGCCCATATCGCCTTCAATTTCCGCCTTGGGCGTCAAGGCCGCCACCGAGTCAATCACAACCATGTCAACAGCGCCTGAACGCACCAGCATATCGGCGATTTCCAGCGCCTGTTCGCCCGTATCGGGTTGCGATACCAGCAAATCGTCAATATTGACCCCCAGTTTTTCGGCATAAGTGGGGTCCAGGGCGTGCTCCGCGTCAATAAAGGCCGCGGTGCCGCCTTTTTTCTGGCACTCGGCAATGGCGTGCAGGGTCAAGGTGGTTTTACCACTGGATTCCGGGCCATAGATTTCCACCACCCGGCCCTGGGGCAAGCCGCCAATGCCCAAAGCCACGTCCAGACCAATGGAGCCGGTGGAAACCGTTTCAGTCTCTAAAGCGGCGCGGTCTCCCATCCGCATCACCGAGCCTTTGCCAAACTGGCGTTCAATCTGGGTCAAGGCGGCGTTCAGGGCTTTTTTTCTGTTCTCGTCCATATTCTTCAGTTCCACGATATTGTTCACGATTTATCCTCCGTATTATGGCATGAAGCGCAGCGGGCAGGTGAGGCTTTTGTGCAATCTGTGATGTAGGAAAAAACACCTGCTTGCTGTCAGTACCAGAAAGCATAAATGGCGGCTGTCTCAAAACCTGAGACAATCGCTTACTTTTTGACTCCGGCCTGTGTGCGGCGGACATAATCCAGCGCTGCTTCGGCGGACAAGGGTGGTGAAAACAAGTAGCCCTGACCATAATCCACGCCCAAAGCCTGTAACACCTTTTTTTGCTGCTGATCCTCAATGCCTTCGGCCACCACTTCAATATCCATGTTGGCGGCCATGTCGGTAATGATGTTAATCAATGCCAGGCTGCGTTCGTTCTCAAACATGGAGGCGACAAAACCCTGGTCGATTTTCAGTGTCTTAAAGTCCAGCTCAATCAAGTGCTGCAAACCGGAATAGCCCGTGCCAAAATCGTCCAGGGAAAGGGTAAACCCCATGGCGTGCAACGGCTGCAATAACTGCCGGGCCTGGTGATAGTCCATCATGAGTGTTTCTGTGATTTCCAGCTTGATGCGCCGGGGAGACAAGGCGTTATCGCGGGTGATTTGCCGGATTTTCTGAATAAAGTCCGGCTCGGCCAACTGCCGTGGCGAGACATTGATGCTCATAAAAAAAGCCGCTTGTTCGGAAAACGCTTCGTCAAGCTGGCGCAAAAAAGCACATGCCTTTTTAAAAATGCGGATGCCCAGTGGCACTATCAGGTCCGTTTCTTCGGCCAGGGCGATAAACTCCCCCGGCGAGATTGCGCCCAGGCTGTCATGATGCCAGCGGCATAAAGCCTCAAAACCGGCGACCTGATGCGTTTTCAGATTCACCAGGGGTTGGAAGGCCATTTCAATGCCATCGGCTTCCAGAGCCTGCAACAGATCAGCTTCCATCTGGATTTTTTCCAGCCCTTCCAGGGCATGCAGACCGGTGGATTCTCCCTGCAAAAAGCCGGAGCCTGCCACGGCTATTTCAGGTTGTACCTGTTTCCGCAGGCGATTGAGCAGCACTTCCACCAGGGTGCGGATAACCGGGTCGGCCTGTTTCAGGCGGCTGAGGAACTGATTTCGCTGGATCACCATCAGCGTACAATCCGTATCGGCCACGGCCGTCAGCAAGCGGGGCGAATCATCCAGAATGGCCATGTCACCCAATAATTCGCCACGGCCCAGAAAGGCCACTGGCTTGTGATCGTCTGGCGTTTGTATCCGCACCCGTCCCGCCTGAATCAGATAGGCGCAGTGGCCGGGGTCGCCTGCGCGAAAAATCACTTCCCCGGCTTGAAATCGCCGGATATTTTCCGGGTGTTGACTCCCCTTGCTATCAGACACAACAGGTTTCCTCCCGCGGCAACCGCAGAGCCTCCATTCTACACAACCGGACCAGGATTTTCCCATACAAGGGAAAACCGCGTTAAAATTCCCCTGTGCCCGCACGGGCTGTCAATCACCGATGGAATCAGCCATGCAAGAAGAATATATCAAACGCAGTCTGCAACAAATAGAAAAAGAACTGAAAACCCTGGGGTTGTGGGCGCCAGCCAGCCCTCCGGCAGAAGCCTTTGAAAGCACCGCGCCTTTTTTCCATGACCGCATGGAGTTTTCTGACTGGTTGCAGTGGGTGCTGATTCCGCGCTTTCGCAGTTTGCTGGATGCCGGTTTGCCTTTTCCCGAAAACTGCGCTATCGCCCCCATGGCGGAAGTGCAATATGCCCAAAAAGGCGCGGAATACGGTCCGTTGATTCATGCCCTGCGGGAGCTGGACAACCACGTTATGGCCTGTCACGGCGCCGACCAGCAACAGCAGACAAAAAACACATCCACAGAAACATGAGCCAACCAGCCCATACGCCCATGATGCGCCAGTATTTGCGCATCAAGGCCGAACACCCCGACATGCTGCTGTTTTTCCGCATGGGGGACTTTTACGAATTATTCAACGAGGACGCCAAAAAAGCCGCCCAGTTGCTGGATATCACCCTGACCTATCGCGGCAAATCCGCAGGCCAGCCCATCCCCATGTGTGGCGTGCCCTTTCATTCGGTGGAGCCTTACCTGGCCAAACTGGTCAAACAAGGCCAGTCCGTGGCCATTTGCGAACAAATTGGCGACCCGGCCACCAGCAAGGGGCCGGTGGAACGGCAAGTGGTGCGGATTTTAACCCCGGGCACCCTCACCGATGAGGCCTTGCTGGATGCCCGCCAGGAAAACCTGCTGGTGAGCGTGGCGCAACAGAAAAACGGCTTTGGGCTGGCCAGCCTGGAATTGTCATCCGGCCGCTTCCGCGCCATGCAGGTTAATGATTTACCACAGCTTGCGGCGCAACTGGAACGCCTCAATCCCAGTGAACTGCTGCTGGCAGAAGAAGCGGAAGAACTGGCAAAGACCTTGTCCCACTGGGCCATTAACCACCGCCCGGCGTGGGATTTTGACCGTGACAGCGCCCTGCGCGCCATTCAGGGCCTGTTTGGTGTTCACGACCTCAGTGGTTTTGGACTGGAAATCAGCTCACCCATCGTGCCTGCCATTGGCGCCTTGCTGCAATATGTTGAGCACACCCAGCGTTCAGCCATTCCCCATATTCAGCCCTTGCAAGTGGAATGGCTGGATGAGTTCCTGCATCTGGACGCCACCACCCGCCGCAATCTGGAAATCGAACAACGCAGCGACGGACAACGCACGCATACACTGGCGGGGCTGCTTAACCGCACCACCACGCCCATGGGCGCCCGTTGCATGCAACGCTGGATCAAACAGCCCTTACGCAACCGCAAGGTGCTCAACCAGCGGCTGGACGCCATTGATCACCTCAAAACACAAGGTCTGTGGCTAGAACTGCAAACCGCTTTGCAGCCCTTGGGAGACATTGAGCGCATTAGCGCCCGACTGGCTCTGAAAACCGCCCGGCCGCGCGATCTGGTGACCTTGCGTGAATCATTGAAACACGTCGGCAGTATTCAAAAGGATGGCCGCCGTTGGGCTGGTCATCCGGCGCTGGCCCGGTTACAAGAGCGTCTGGACGCCCTGCCGGATTTGGTGGCCTTGCTGGACAAGGCCCTGATCGAAAACCCGCCGGTGACCATTCGTGACGGCGGCGTACTGGCCGAAGGTTATGATGCCGAGCTGGATGAGCTGCGTCACATCAGCCGCGACGCCAGCCAGTACCTGCTGGACTTTGAAGCCCGGGAACGGGAGTCCAGCGGCCTTGCCAACCTCAAAGTGGCCTATAACCGGGTGCACGGCTACTATATTGAAGTCTCACGCATTCACAGCGACCAGGTGCCCGAGCACTATATCCGCCGCCAAACGCTGAAGGCGGTGGAGCGCTATACCACGCCGGAGTTAAAGGAGTTTGAGCACAAGGTTTTGTCCAGCAAGGAACGGGCGCTGGCGCGGGAAAAAGCCCTTTATGACGCCTTGCTGGATCAATGCCAGCCTTACGTCAAAACCCTGCAAACCTGCGCCGAAGCCGTGGCCGAGCTGGACAGCCTGTGCAATCTCGCCGAGCGCGCCGATAGCCTGAATTTGCACCGGCCGCAATTGCACGACGGCAATGGTCTGCGTATCACCGCGGGTCGCCACCCAGTAATCGAAGCCTTGCAGGAAGCGCCCTTTGTGCCCAATGATCTGGCATTGGACAAGGACACCCGCATGTTGATTGTCACCGGCCCCAACATGGGCGGAAAATCCACCTATATGCGGCAAAACGCCCTGATTGTGCTCATGGCGGGCATTGGCAGTTTCGTGCCCGCCGAGCAGGCGGAAATTGGCGACATCGACCGCATCTTTACCCGTATTGGCGCCGGTGACGACCTGACGCGGGGGCGTTCCACATTCATGGTGGAAATGGCCGAAACCGCCAACATTCTCCATAACGCCACCGAAAAATCGCTGGTGCTCATGGATGAAATCGGCCGTGGCACTTCCACCTATGACGGCATGGCCCTGGCCCAGGCCTGTGCGGTGCATCTGGCGAGAAACAACCGCGCCTTGTGTCTGTTCGCCACCCATTATTTTGAGCTGACCGCGCTGGCTGAGCAGGTGCCGGGTATCAAAAACGTCCATCTGGAAGCCGTGGAGCACGACAACAGCATTGTTTTTCTTCACAGCGTCAAACCCGGCCCGGCCAGCCGCAGTTATGGCTTGCAGGTGGCCGCATTGGCGGGCATTCCCGCGGCTGTCCTCAAACAAGCCAAGAAAACCCTGGAACAACTGGAAACTCAGGCGGGGCATTCGGCCAACACGCCGGTTCAGCCTTCCCTGTTTGACACCATGGAAGCGCACCAGCCGATTGAGGATTCAGCCGTGGAAAAAGCATTGGCCGAAATCAACCCGGATGAATTGACGCCGCGGCAGGCGCTGGATCTGGTTTATCGCCTGCAGGCCATGAGACACCAGTGAACGGAAAGCAGAGCGCGCCGCCATCAAACCATCACTTCGATAGCCAGTGGCCACGGGCGCACCCCGCCCAGTTAACAGGAAAAATCAAAACCTGCCCGGATGACTTTCAGGTCACAGAACTCTCGGCTTTTAGCCCCAGCGGCCATGGCGAGCATCTGTGGTTATGGGTGGAAAAACAACAGGCCAACACCGAGTGGGCGGCCCGGCAGTTGGCCCGCGTCTGTGGCGTGGCCGCCCGTCAGGTGGGATATGCCGGACTGAAAGACCGCCAGGCCATCACCCGGCAATGGTTCAGCGTGCAATTGCCCCGGCAGACAACCATCAGCGCCATCAACACCGATTTACCAGTGGAAATCCGTGTTCTTAAAGCCGCCTGGCACAACAAAAAGCTGCGCCGCGGTTATGTGCAGGGCAATCGTTTTGTCGTCACTCTGCGCCATGTCCATGGCCAGCAGGCGGCCGTTGATGCGGTGCTTGCCGATATCAGGCAACACGGCTTCCCCAACTATTTTGGCGTTCAACGCTTTGGTCATGATTTTGGTAATCTTCATCGCGCCATGGCTGCATTCACAGCCCGGAGACTGCCTCGGAGCGCCCACCAACGCGGTTTGCTTTTGTCTGCGGCCCGCGCCTATCTGTTTAATACGGCATTGGCCGTCCGCCTGCAGCAGGGACAATGGAACCTGCCGCTTGAAGGTGATATAGCCCAGCTTGACGGCAGCCGCTCGCATTTTGTTATGACAGCCGAATCCATCGCCAGCGGTGAGGCGGCGCGACGCCTGGCTGACGGCGATATTCATCTGACCGGGCCATTGTGGGGGCGTGGCCCCTCCCCGGCTCACGGCGCGGCCGCGCAGTGGGAGTCCTGCGCCCTTAAAAACCTTGACGAATGGAAAAATGGGCTGGAAAGGGCTGGCTTGAAGCAGGAGCGGCGCGCCTTGCGCTGCCTGCCGAAAAACATGCAATGGACATGGCGGCAAGGTGCCCATGACAGACAGTTGGTACTCCGCTTTGACCTGCCCGCAGGCAGCTATGCCACCGAATTGCTGGCTGAACTGGGGGGCTGTTGAGCCGCTCACCCCGAAACCTCGCTAATGGCTTGTGCCAACGTCTGTATGGCGGCTTGGAAAGACGTTACTGGTCAAACCCATTGAGATAAACGAGATCCTGCAACACAAAGGCATTGTCAATGGCGGCGGCAAACTGCCCGCCGGCCTCGTTCTTGCGCAGCCACACACTGAATTCCAGACTGGCCCCGCCGGATTGAATCTGGCTTAAATCCACCCGCATGGGGGTTGCCTGGCTCATCACCCAAGCACCAGTCTGGGCCACCTCCGTGCTGGCCTGTAACGAGGACGTGCCGGTACAGGATGCGGATGCCGGGAAATAGCGCAATTGCAGCTTGACAGCGCCAGTGGATGACTGCCCGGCCGGAATATTCACCTGCGCGCCATAATGAAACACGCCGACCAAGGCTGGCACGCACTGACGTAACACTTCCACCTCCACAGCGGCGCCAGCAGCCGTGCTGCTGACCTGTGCAGAACCCGAAGTGCCCGAGCCGTTGGCATCAGCACTGCCCCAGGATGCCGGTGGTGTGGAAGGCGTTGTCCAGTGTGACAAGTCCGTATCAAACCCCGGATTCTTCAGGTAATTGTCCAGAACCGTCACCACACCAGACATGCCCACGCCCCCGGGCGCACCATGGGCTTCGCAGTAATAAGGTATCAAACCAGGCTCAAACACCCGAACGTAGCTTTCCCACAAAGCGCTGGAGGCCGTATACGGCCGGCTGGAATTGAAACCACTGCCAAAGCAGCCTTCGGAACAAATCAGGCGGTCATCATCACTGCGCACATTGTGAAACCCACCTGTATTCACCAAACGCAATACATCGCCCGGATTCACACTGATAGCCGAGGGCGTAAAACTGAAATTGCTGGCGCTAATGGTGTGGATTTGCCCACTGGCAGGCGGAACAACCGTGATGGTGCCGGTCACGCCATTGGCCTCATTGCTATAATTGAAAACGCCACTCTGGTGAAAAGTCACATAGGTAAACTGCCACAAGGCGTTTACCTGCCCATTGCCATCATTGGGATCAAGCTCGCAGGTATCCGAACAGCGAAACAAGCCGTTTGCAGAGGCGATATTGGCGGAAAGGTTCAGCGGGTTAAGCCAGACCACGGTATCGCCAGCCTCAATGGTGAGAGTATTGGGGATAAAGCCGAAACCAAGCACCTGCACAGAGTGTACCGCTGCCTGAACAGGGTTTATCATCCATGCCAACGTCAACGTCAACAGCCATCCTGTTACTGGCTTGTCAACGTATGTTTTTTCGAATCGCATACGATTACCTCCCGTTTTTCTGCCAGCCCAGCATAACACACTGGTTAACGGCAGCAGCCCAAGACAAGCTGAACGGAAGGTTTTGTGGTCTGTGTGCAGACGGTAGCAGTATGCCCAGGCGGGTGCCAGGTTACTCGCCGCGTTCTTCCAGCAATTGCAAAATACTGGAAAAGTCCAGCTCGCCGGCGCCGGCGTGTTTGTGCAACTGATACAACTGGCCCGCCAGGGCGCCCATGGGAATGGCGCTGTGGGATTTGCTGGCCAGCTCCTGGGCCAGACCAAGGTCTTTGGCCATTAAATTGACCATAAAGCCACCCTGATAGCCGTGACTGGCCGGAACATTTTCCATCACGCCCGGATAGGGGTTATACACCTGCAATGACCAGTTATTGCCCGAACTGGCCTGCATGATTGCGGACAAGACTTTCGGGTCCAGCCCTTGACGGACACCCATGTTCAGCGCCTCGGCGGTGCCAATCATGTGAATGGCCAGCAACATGTTATTACAGATTTTGGCGACCTGTCCGGCCCCACTGGCCCCGGCGTGAAAGATATTTTTGCCCATGGCCTCCAGTATCGGACGCGCTGCGGCCACATCTTCGGCCTCTCCGCCACAAATAAAGGTCAGGGTGCCAGCCTGAGCCGCCGCGGTGCCGCCGGAAACCGGCGCATCAATCATGCGTACACCGGCGGCCTTGGCCGCTTGCGCCACCGTGCGCGCATCCTCTGCGGCAATGGTGGAAGAATCAATCACCAGTGTGCCGCGCTTGAGGCTTTTTAACAAACCCTGCTTGCCTGTGTACAGGGATTTGACAATATCTCCGTTGGGCAGCATGGAAATCACCACATCGGCGCCGGTTACCGCCTCGCTGGCGCTGGCGGCTGTGGCCGCGCCTGCGGATTCAAGCGCTGTCATCGCTTCCTTGTTCATATCATAGACGGTCACCGGATAGCCTGCAGCCACCAGATTGGCCGCCATGGGGCCGCCCATATTACCCAGGCCGATAAACGCAATAGGCTGTTTTTCTGTGCTCATGATTTTCTCCTCAATGCTCGCCTGTTGATTTTAATGTTGCCGGACACTCTGCATGTCTCACAAATCCGCCAGTGGATGCGACCCTTCCCAGGGGGGCTGAAAATGGGCTTCCACATATGCGGGCGGCACCTCGCTGGCGTTCTTGAAGCGCCAGCGGGGCTGGCCGTCCTTGTCAATCAACAAGGCCCGAATGCCTTCGCGCAAATCCGGGTGCATGGCGCACTGCACCGACATAATCAACTCCTGACGGAAAGCGTCGGCCAAAGAGCCATGTTTGGCCCGCTTGATCTGTTCATCGACAAGAAACAGCGTTACCGGGCAGCCCTTTAGCGCTCCCTGAACGGCCCGGACCAGCCAAGGGTCTTCGGATTGCCCGGCCCATTCCGCATAACGCGATGCTATTTCGCTGATGCTGTCGGCATCCTGCATGGCGTTAATGGCATCAAAACGGGCGCGCAGTGGAGATTCCGGCAGTGCATTCTCGCTCGCGGCCGCATGTTGGCGCAATATGGCTGACACAGCCGCATGGTCAAGGGTAGGGCTGTCTGCCAATGCCTGTAACACTGATGCTTTCTGTTCGCGGGTGATGAATCGGTCCGCCAGTTTTACAAACAGGGCGTCGGCGGCATTCATGCGCGCGCCGGTCATGCCCAAAAACGACCCCAGCCGCCCGGGCATGCGGTTAAAAAACCAGGATGCGCCCACATCAGGATACAAGCCAATGCTGACTTCCGGCATGGCCAGCATCGCGTTTTCCGTCACCAGCCGGTGACTGGCGCCACCCATGAGGCCAATACCGCCACCCATGACAATGCCATCGCCCCAGACAATAAGCGGCTTGGGATACGTGTGAATGGTGTGGTCCAGGCGGTATTCCTGCACAAAAAAATCCAGTGCATAGGCCGGAACTTCTCCTGGCGGGGTCTCACACATGGCGGTATAAAGTTTGCGGATATCGCCACCGGCGCAGAAGGCGCGGTCTCCCGCCCCTTGTAACCAGACCGCTTGAATGCTGTTATCCTGCCGCCAGGTGTCCAGTTGCTGCTGAATGCGCCGGATCATGTCCAGGTTCAAGGCATTCAGGGCTTTGGGCATGTTCAGGGTGATAAGCCCCAGCGGCCCGCGCTGTGCTGTCAGCACCGGCAAATCCGCCAGTGTGGTTTTCGTCTGCGTGGCCATTACTGAATCACCTCCGGCGCGCCTTCTCGCAACAGGCGCCGGGCGGTAATCAGGCGCATGATTTCGTTGGTGCCTTCCAGAATCTGGTGTACGCGGCAGTCGCGCACATGCCGCTCCACGGGGTATTCCTTGATATAGCCATAACCGCCGTGCAATTGCAAAGCCTGGTTGCACACCTCAAAACCCACATCGGTGGCAAAGCGCTTGGCCATGGCGCAGTAGGCGGTGGCTTCGGGGTGTTTTTCGTCCAGTTTGAAGGCCGCCAGACGCACCATATTGCGCGCGGCAATCAGTTCTGTGGCCATATCCGCCAAACGGAATTGCAAAGCCTGAAAATCCGCCAGTTTGCGCCCAAATTGCTGCCTTTCCTGCAAGTATGACTGGGCCGCTTCCAGCGCTGCCTGGGCGGTTCCCAAGGAGCAGGAGGCGATATTGATGCGGCCGCCATCCAGCCCTTGCATGGCATACTTAAAGCCTTTGCCTTCTTCACCAATGCGGTTACTGACCGGAACCCGGACATTGTCAAAGGTAATCATGCGCGTGGGCTGGGAATTCCAGCCCATTTTCTCTTCCTTTTTGCCATAGTGAATCCCGGCGGTGTCCGCAGACACCAGAATGCTGGAAATGCCGCGGGGGCCATCTTCACCCGTGCGCGCCATCACCACCAGAACATCGGTGGCGCCAGCACCGGAAATAAACACCTTGGCGCCGTTAAGCACATAGTCATCGCCTTCACGCACGGCGGTGGTGCGCAAGGAAGCCGCATCCGAGCCCGCGCCCGGCTCGGTCAGACAGTAGGACGCCAGATACTCACCGGAAGTCAAACGCGGACCCCATTCCCCAGCCAGGGCTTCGTCGGCAAAGGTTGTCACCATCCAGGCGCACATGTTGTGAATCGTCATGTAGGCCGTGGTGGAAGTACAGGCTTTGCTCATTGTTTCGAAAATCATCGAGGCATCCAGCCGCTTGAGGCCCAGACCGCCATATTTCTCGGGCGAATATAACCCCAGAAAGCCCAGTTCTCCGGCCTTTTTAATCACTTCTACCGGGAAAAAGCTTTCCCTGTCCCACTGGGCGGCATAAGGCGCCATTTCTTTCCGGGCGAACTCTGCGGCCGCCTCTCGAAAGGCAATTTGGTCATCGGTCAAGTTAAAGTCCATATCTGCCCTATTTCATGTTGATGGTCATATTGGGGCCATGGTGGCCATCGGGAATATCGTCTTCGAACCAGCGCGCGGTCACGGTTTTGGTTTCGGTATAAAACCGCACCGCCTGCTTGCCATAGGCATGCTGGTCGCCATAAAAGGATTTGCGCCAGCCGGTAAAAGAGAAAAACGGCAAGGGCACTGGAATGGGGATGTTGATGCCCACCTGCCCTACTTTGATTTCATGCTGGAACTTGCGCGCGGCCGCGCCGGAATCCGTAAAGATGGAGGTGCCGTTACCATAGGGGTTGTCGTTAATCAGGGCAATGGCGTCTTCCAGGCTGTCGACTTGCATCAGCCCCAGCACCGGGCCAAAAATTTCTTCCTGATAGATACGCATGTCCGGAGTCACCCCGGAAAACAGCGTAGGGCCCACCCAGTTACCATTGGGGAAGCCTTCCACCGTACAGCCACGGCCATCCAGCAACAATGTGGCGCCATCATCCACGCCACTTTGTATCAGAGCCTCCACCCGGGCCTTGGCCTGCGGGTTAATCAATGGGCCAAAGGCGGCTGACGGGTCTTTCCAATGGCCGGGTTTAAGCTGCGCCATGGCCTGTTTGATGTCGTCAATCCAGTCATTGGCCTCACCCACCAGCACGGCAATGGAAATGGCCATGCAACGTTGACCAGCCGCCCCGCACGAGGCCCCGACAATGCTGTTAATGACCTGCTGTTTATTGGCATCGGGCATGACCACCATGTGATTTTTGGCACCGGCAAAGGCCTGCACCCGTTTCAGGTGTTTGGTGCCTGTGCGATAAATGTGCTCAGCCACCGGCACCGAGCCCACAAAGGAAATGGCCTCAATATCCGGGTGCTGCAAAATCTGATCGACCTGTTTTTTGCCACCATGCACCACTTGCAATACGTCACGCGGAAAACCGGTTTCGTATAACAGCTCCGCCAGCCGCACCGGCGTGTTGGGATCTTGTTCAGATGGCTTCAGCACGAAGGTATTGCCACAGACCAGCGCCATGGGAAACATCCACAGGGGAATCATGGCCGGAAAGTTGAACGGCGTAATACCGGCGCATACACCCAATGGTTGAATCAGGCTGTAGGAGTCGATGCCATTGGCGACGTTTTCAACGAATTCGCCCATCATCAGGGAGGGTGCATTGGCAGCATGTTCGACGACCTCGATACCACGCCAGACATCGCCCTTGGCGTCCTCGAACGTCTTGCCGGTTTCCTCGGCCAGAATTTCGGCCAGTTCGTCATGATGCTTCTTGAGCAAAGCCTGATAGTCCAGCATCATGCGGGCGCGCTTGGTCACCGGTACTTCTTTCCAGGTGGCAAAGGCTTTTTTGGCCGAGGCAATGGCTTGCTCCACCTCATCTTCAGTGGCCATGGGCACTTCCGCGATCACTTCTCCTGTGGCCGGATTGTCCACCGCCAGCCATTCTGCTGTCTGGCTCTCCACGGCTTTGCCGCCAATCAACTGCTTTACTTTTTTAGTCATGCTCTGTCCCCGTCTGGTTTGTGTTCGATAAACTGGATCTACGAGTGGCTTGCTGGCCATAACGTGTTTGCACGTAGTGACCGATCAAATCAAGAAATTCGCTGGTGATATTATCGCCCCGCAAGGTGGTGACTTTTTTTCCATCCACAAACACGGGGGCCGCCGGTGATTCTCCCGTGCCAGGCAGTGAAATACCAATATCCGCATGGCGTGACTCGCCCGGTCCGTTAACAATGCAACCCATCACCGCCACGCTCAGATTCTCCACACCCGGATAGTGCTGACGCCAATGGGGCATGTGCTGGCGAATATAGCGCGTGGTGTTTTGCGCCAGTTCCTGAAAAAACTGGCTGGTGGTCCGGCCACAACCCGGACACGCGGTCACCATGGGAGCAAAAGCGCGCACCCCCAGGCTTTGCAGCAATTCCTGGGCCACCACCACTTCCTCGGTGCGGCTCTGGCCCGGTTCAGGCGTTAAGGAAATGCGAATGGTGTCGCCAATGCCTTCCTGCAGCAAAACCGCCAAGGCCGCCGTAGATGCCACAATGCCTTTGCTGCCCATGCCAGCCTCAGTCAAGCCCAGGTGAAGCGGAAAATCACAGCGCTGATGCAGTTTGCGGTAAATGGCGATTAATGCCTGAACCGTGGAAACCTTGCAGGAAATTACAATGCGGTTTTCTGCCAGGCCCAGATCAATGGCCTGCGCCGCGGAATCCAGGGCCGAGTGAATCAGGGCTTCCTGCATGACTTCATCGGCCGGCCTGGGATGAGGATGACGCGCATTTTCATCCATCATCTCGGCCAGGATTTTTTGATCCAGGGAGCCCCAGTTCGCTCCGATGCGCACCGGCTTGTCCAGATCCTTGGCAATGGCGATGATTTCAGCAAACTGCTGGTCTTTCTTGCGGCCAAAGCCCACATTGCCAGGATTGATTCTGAATTTAGCCAGCTTTTCGGCCGTTTTCGGGAATTTTCGCAGCAGTTCGTGACCGTTATAGTGGAAATCCCCCACCACGGGCACCTGGCAACCCGCCGCGCCCAAACGATCAATGATCTCCGGGACAGCAGCCGCGGCGGCTTCGTTGTTGACGGTGATACGCACCAGCTCTGAACCGGCCTGCCATAGCTCATGCACCTGTTTGAAGGTGGCCACAGCATCCGCGGTGTCTGTGTTGGTCATGGATTGCACCACCACTTCACCGCTGCCCAGCAGAACAGGCCCAACCGGCACCACCAGGCGTTGCGGGCGTTGGCTAATTCCGTGACTCATGATAATGTGCGAATACGCTCGACAAAATGGCGATAGGCTTCCACAGGCGGCGGCTCACGCCCCAGTAGCCATTGCCAGATACGCGTGTCCGGCTCATCCAGAAAGCGATTAAAATTCGCCCGTTGCCGGGCGTCCATTTGCTCGAAATTTTGCTCCAGAAACCGCACCAGCATCACATCCAGTTCTTTCATGCCACGCCGGCAACGCCACTGCAAATAGCCGCGGCTGACGAAAGTTTCGCTGCTGTTGCCGGACGCACTTGTTGTCATGCTATAGACCGTGTTTTTGCGCGATGAGTTTTTTGATTTCGCCAATGGCCTTGCCGGGGTTCAGCCCCTTGGGACAGGTATTGGTGCAGTTCATAATCGTGTGGCAGCGGTACAGCTTGTAGGGATCTTCCAGGTATTCCAAACGCTCACCGGCATTTTCGTCACGGCTGTCCGCCAGCCAGCGATAGGCCTGCAACAAAATCGCCGGCCCCAGGTATTTGTCGCCATTCCACCAGTAACTGGGGCAGGATGTGGAGCAGCAGGCACAAAGAATGCATTCATAAAGGCCGTCAAGTTTTTCCCGATCTTCAATGGTTTGCAGGCGTTCCTTGTCCGGCAATGGGACACTGAAGGTCTGTATCCAGGGGCGAATGGAGGCGTATTGCGCGTAGAAGTTGGTCATGTCCGGCACCAGGTCCTTGATAACCTCCATATGCGGCAAGGGGTAAATGGCGATTTCGTCCCCTTTCAGGCTGCTCATGGAAGTGGTGCAGGCCAGCGTATTGGTGCCATTGATATTCATGGCGCAGGAACCGCAAATGCCTTCTCGGCAAGAGCGGCGGAAAGTCAAGGTGGTGTCGATTTCATTTTTAATCTTGATGAGCGCATCCAGCACCATGGGGCCGCAGTTGTCCAAGTCCACCTCATAGGTGTCAGTCTGGGGATTTTCACCCTTGTCGGGGTCCCAGCGGTATACCTTGATTTTTTTAACGCGCTTGGCGCCCTGAGCGGCAAAATACCGGCCGGCTTTGATGCGGGAATTTTTGGGTAAACGGAATTCGGCCATGGTAATCTCCTTAGTAAACGCGTGGTTTCGGTGGAATCGGCTCACAATCATCGGTAAGCGTGTACAAATGTACAGGCCGGTATTCAAACCGGGCCTCACCGGTCACATCGGGTAAATGCACCAGCGTGTGCTTCATCCAATGCTCGTCATCCCGCTCTGGAAAGTCCTCCCGGGCATGAGCGCCCCGGCTTTCCGTGCGGTTGGCCGCGGAATACATGGTCACCTTGGCTTGCGCCAGCAGATTACGCAATTCCAATGTCTCCACCAGGTCGGTATTCCACACCAGTGAACGGTCTGTGACAGAAACGTCCTTGAAACTGTCCACCACCTGGTCGATTTTCTGACAACCCTCTTCTAGAATTTCACCGGTTCTGAATACCGTGCAGTTACTTTGCATGGTTTTCTGCATGTCCAGGCGGATATCGGCGGTTTTGCGCGAGCCCTTGGCCTGCCGCAGGGCGTCAAAGTCTTTCAGTGGCTTCTCCAGCAACTCGCTTGACAAGTCGCGATGCGGAGAGTGCGGTTTAATAATTTCAGCACAGCGATTGGCCACCGCCCGGCCAAACACGACGATATCCAGCAGGGAATTGGAACCCAGACGGTTAGCGCCATGGACAGAAACACAAGCCGCCTCACCAATGGCAAACAAACCCGGCACCACGGCATCGGGGTCATCTCCTTTGCGTCTGACCACCTCGCCATGGTAATTAGTGGGGATGCCACCCATATTGTAATGCGCTGTGGGGATCACCGGAATCGGCTCTTTGGTCACATCCACACCGGCAAAGATTTCGGCCGATTCGGCAATACCCGGCAGCCGCTTGTGGATGACTTCCGGCCCCAGGTGCTCCAGATGCAGATAAATATGGTCTTTTTCTGGCCCCACGCCACGGCCTTCGCGGATTTCCACCGTCATGGCGCGGCTAACTACATCACGGGAAGCCAAGTCCTTGGCATTGGGCGCATAACGCTCCATAAAACGCTCGCCTTCGGAGTTGGTCAAAAAGCCGCCTTCACCGCGCACACCTTCGGTAATCAAAACACCGGCGCCATAGACACCAGTTGGGTGAAACTGCACAAACTCCATATCCTGCAATGGCAAACCAGCCCGCAACACCATACCATTGCCATCGCCAGTACAGGTATGCGCCGATGTGGCAGAAAAGTAAATGCGGTTATAGCCGCCAGTGGCCAGAATGACTGCATGGCCACGGAACAGATGCAAGCTGCCGTCGGCCAAGTTCCAGGCCAAAACACCCTTGCACTGGCCATCTTCCATAATCAGGTCAATGGCGAAATATTCGATAAAGAAATTGGTGTCGTGTTTAAGGGATTGCTGATAAAGCGTATGCAAAATGGCATGGCCGGTTCGATCCGCGGCCGCACAGGTTCTTTGCGCCACGCCCTTACCAAAGTGGGTGGC
>JALSHI010000012.1 GCA_026982315.1 Lysobacterales bacterium | reverse complement strand
CAACATGAAGTACTTACCCCCCCCCAGCTCCACAAAGCCCCTGTATGCGCACCGGCAAACATGGGTGCTTCGCACAAACAGCACACTGTGTCTTTTCCTTTCCCTGTTGGCCGCCATCGCTCATCCCTGGAACTCCAGGGCTCAAACCGTGCTTTGGGATAGCCTAGCGCCAGTCACGGGCGGGACATCGCCCCTGCCGTCAGTCAACGCCGTGTACGACGCCGCTGTAAATTTCGACGCACTGAAGTCCGCACCGGACACATTACAAATTGACTTGCCTGGCGGCAATACCATCTTTGCCCAGCAAGTCAGCTTCCAGCCCAGAGCCGGCTATCTCTTCCCTGATGATGAGGATCCTCCAGAAACCCCACCTTTTTGGCCAGACCCCAATGCCGGCCAAAGCGAGTTTTCTTTCTTCTGGTTTGGACAGGCACCAGGGCACGATGTGATTCTGACGGTCCATCAAGGCCATATCATTGGATATATCGGCGGTGATCTGGGCCGTTACGGTCTTAAAAGCGTTAACAATGGCTGGCAACTCACCGAATACAACCTGGCTGGGTTCCCATCCGACACCCATCCGGCCACCAGCGGCCAGCGATCCAATCGTCCCGCACCCAAAAAACCACAAGCGCCGAGTGATGTTCAGCGGCCGGCCACCGTCAGTCATATCAGAACCATAGACCTGAGTCGCGAAACAGTCCGTCTTCCTTGGAGCACCAGCAATATCACCTGGATCGACATGCTGATCTTATGGACTGAGGCCGCACGCGTTGCCGAAGGCGGAAACCCCAATGACCCCAACGACACCATTGACATTGAAACAGAAATACAAGCCGCGGTGGATGCCACCAACCAGGCGTTGACCAACAGCGGGGTCCCCGTGCGCATTACCCGCTTTCATACCGCGAAACTCACGGGGTACTCCCTGGTACCCAACAATTATGCCCAAAACTTACGCAATTTGCGCCAACTGCCAGCGGTGCAAGCACTGCGTAACCAGGTTGGCGCGGATATGGTATCGGCCATTGTTTCCCCCGCCACCACATTGGCCGCATGTGGCGTGGCGCATGTGCAGACACATCCTGGATGCGGGTTCAACGAACCGGACTTCACCTGTCAAACCGGCGCCGCCTTTGACCCATACGCCTACAACCTGGTCAGCGCAGAATGCGCCACCGAGGACCAAACCTTTACCCACGAACTGGGGCATTTACTGGGCGGCAACCATGTGCGCGATGAATTACCCGGCGCCGACCGCGACGCCATTGTCGCCAATGGTTATCCCGAGGCGTTCGGCTGGCGGCTGGGCAGTTTTAAGTCGATCATGTCCATCACACCACAAACCAGCGACCGGCGTTTATACTTTTCCAATCCATTCGTTATGGTCGATGGCGTGGTTACAGGCCAGGTGGGCACCGCCAATAATGCCGCTGTTATCAGCACATTGTCCCCGGCCGTGGCGGCTTTCAGGTCACGGCCGGATATGATTTTCTCCCACGGGTTCGAGCCATGAAAACACTCTTAAACGCACTTGTGATGATTGCAGCCGGCGGGCTGCTCCCAGCCGCCCATGCCGGCGTGACTGATCTGGAAATCCAACTGCAAGGCGATCTGGACGGGCCGGTGCAAGCCGGTCAGACCGGGCAGATGCTGGTTACCGTTATCAACCACGGACCGGACCCGACCGGTTCACTGGGTCCGCCACGGCGAACCCCGCTGATCCAAATATGGCCGGTCAACCCTCAAGCTGGTACAGCTATCTCCGATCTGGCGCCTGAATTCCAGTTTGAGCTGGCGCCTGGCTCTAACCCTGCGTGCGATATTTTCTTTATCGCCAATGACCCTTTTAATCCAACTTACTTTGTTTACTGGCTGAATGTTCCCCCAATCGCGGCAAACACCTCGGTGGTTTGCCGGCTGGATTACACGGTGCAGTTTTCCACGGGCAGTCGTTTACTCAACTGGTCATTGAGGCCTCATCATTCCCGGGATACCGATCCGAACATTAACAACAATGACAGTCAAACCACCAGTTATATCGCCCACCAGGTACCGGGGCTGCGCGTGGTCTCTGTCATTGTCCTGGCAGGGTTGTTGCTGCTTGCGGGGCTATGGCGTGGCCACAGGCGGCAAACCGGCGGTTAATCCGGCATGCGTCCTGCGTTTTAACATGACGGTGGCGGCAAAAGACCTTCAGGCAAGCATATCCTGCACGGCCAGATTGATGGTTTCACAGGCCAGGCGGGCTTTTTCAGCAAAATCCGCGCCCTTGTCACCGGCATAGAGAATGCTGCGGGAGGCCGACAGAATCAGGCCGTCGCCATTGGCGCTGAGGCCATGTTTGAGGGTTTGTTGCAAGTCCCCGCCCTGGGCGCCGATACCGGGTATCAGCAAGGGCATATCGCCCACGATGGCGCGCACCCGGGCCAGTTCCTGGGGCCAGGTAGCCCCCACCACCAACAAGACGTTGCCGTGGCTGTTCCACTGGTTGGCCGCCAGTCTGGCGACGCGCTCGAACAACCGCTCGCCTGTATCCAGAACCAGGTTTTGCAGTTCACCAGAGCCGGGATTGGAGGTTTTGCACAAGACGACGACACCCTTGTCGGTATATTGCAAAAATGGCGTTAAGGTGTCGCCACCCAGATAGGGGTTGACGGTGACCGCATCGGCCGCATAACGGCCAAAGGCTTCCTCGGCATATTTTTCGGCCGTGGAGCCAATGTCGCCGCGCTTGGCATCCAGTATCACGGGGATACCGGGATATTGGTTGTGGATATAGTCAATGATTTCTTCCAGAGCCGATTCGGCCGCCATGGCGGCAAAATGCGCAAATTGGGGTTTGTAGGCGCACACCTGATCGGCCGTGGCATCGACAATGGCGCGTAAGAAGCCAGTCAGGTCCACACCATAGTTCGCGATTTTTTCCGCTTGGGGGTCCAAACCCACACACAGCAGGCTGTTGTTGCGCTGCTGGGCACAGGCCAGCGTTTCAATAAAACCCGGGCGCACTGTCATGCTGCTTACCTGTTCGCTATGGTTGTGTGTTGCTGCCTTCGGTTTTTTCTGTCTGAAGCAATTGCTGGTAGACGCTGCCCAAGACCGCATCCACCAGCAGGGCGTCAGGCGCTTGGCCTGCGCTGTCCAGAAAAGTGAGGGTGGTTTTCCCGGCGGATGGCTGGCAGATCAGCCGATATTGCCCGGAACGGTCGATAACCCGTCCTTGACGTGAGAAAATCCGCTTGAAGAAACCCATTTTTTTGACTTCGCCGGCTTTGGAGTCGACAAAGGTCAATGTTGCGTCACAGTCGCCTGACCGCCCGGCAAGGGTCCATCCCGTGGGCAGATCCATGTTTTGTATGGCGGCATGCACGACATGCGCCGGGCCAAAGAATGTCAGCACCGGCTTGTCATGCTGGTTTTCAATCAATACCTTGCCGCTTTCACTGTGCCGCAGCTGAAAGGCCATGCCTGGCGGCTGAATGTCTGTCATCAGTTTTCCCGGGGCCTTGGCCGGCGGCACTGACAAGGCCGCCACAGGCGAAGGCTGGTCAAGCCCGTCGGGCACTTTCAATGGCGGCTGTTCTTTCACATCCTGGTAGACATGTTTTTCCTTGAACAGGCGACAACCGGTGCTGGAGGCCATCACCAGCGCCAATATCATCAGCACGGTTTTTCTCATGGGTGAAGTTCCTTTTGAATGGATTCAATTTCGGCTGACCAGTTTAACGCATCCGGTGGCGATGGTGGCCAAACCAGTGGCAAACGAATGCCTTTTTCAATCACACCCGCCTGCTGCAGGCACCATTTGACCGGCATGGGGTTGGGCACATAGGCCAGCAACTGGTACAGGTTTTCCAGCGCATTATTGGCTTTACCGGCTTGGGACCATTGTCCGGCCAGCGCATTATTGGCGATATTCGTCATGGCGCGGGGGCGCACATTGGCCGCCACCGAGACCACGCCCCGAGCGCCTTTTTCCATGGCCGCAAGAAAACTGTCGTCGTCGCCGGAAAGCACGGCAAAATTCCGACAGTTTTCCACCAGCCAGGCCACGCGCCGCATATCAGCCTTGGCCTCCTTGAGGCCAATAATATTGTCGTGGGCCGCCAGTTTTGCGGTGGTTTCCGGCTGCATATCCGTGACGGTGCGCCCGGGAACATTGTACAAAATCACCGGCAACGCAGACGCCTCGGCAATGGCGCTAAAATGCGCAAGCAGGCCTGCTTGCGTGGTGCGCAAATAGTAAGGCACCACAACCAGAGCCGCCTGCGCGCCCAGGCTGGCAGCCAGCTGATTGCGCTGAATCACGATATGCGGGGAAATGCTGCCGGTTTGCGCAATGACCTGGATGCCGCTGCCTTGCAGTGTTTCCACGGCAGAAGAAAGCAGCCAGGCAAACTCGGTATCCGTCAGCACAACCGATTCTCCGGTGGTGCCTGCCACCACCACACCGCTCACACCACCGGCGATTTGTTGTTCCAGCAAACTTTTCCAGGCGGCCTTGTCCAGGTGG
>JALSHI010000011.1 GCA_026982315.1 Lysobacterales bacterium | reverse complement strand
ATGGCGGCCTAACACCGTGTACGCAAGAAACGCTCACAATGTGGCTGGAAAAACATCCGGATGCTTATGTGGTGACCGATATCAAAGACGACAATCTTGGTTCACTGGCGCAGTTAATGACCATGAGTCCGGCGGCAAAATGGCAAATCATTCCCCAGGTTTACCAACCGGATAACCTGGAAAAAGTCGCCGCCATGGGCTTTGAGCAAATAATCTGGACGCTGTATCGCTATACCGGTAGCCATGATGAAATCATCCGGCATGTAAAGCGGTTTACGCCGCATTCGGCCGGGCTCGCGGTGACAATGCCGGCCTACAAGGCGCAGTCAGACCTGCCTGGTAGGTTGAAACAACTGGGCATTCCCACCTATGTGCACACGATTAACGACCCTCGAAAGGCCATGATGTTCAGGCAAAAGTATTCTGTCACGGAGATATACACCGCCACGTTGGCCCCGAGTCAGCCTGGGCAGTAAACCAGGCTTGAACCCGGGGCAAGTGGTCAATCAGTGATGATTCAGCGCGCAAATCGCTGTCTAGTCGTACAAAGGCGGTAGCGGATCTTTTTTCGTGTGATGGGATTCACGCGGCTTGAACAACCCTTGTTTCAGGGCCTTTTGCCAGGCGTTGGTGTCCACAGTTGGGTTGTTGTCACTGCCGGGCGCATAAATGGCTTTTTCCAGGGCGATGACCAGGGATTGAGCCTGCGGATTTTCCAGTTGCTGGATGATGTGTCCGGTGTTGGTGACTTTATGGTTTGGCCAGCGGGCGTTCCACCAGTGAATCAGGGCTTTTTGGATGGCAGTGGCCTCGCCACTGTTGATGGCGCGAATCAACTCGGTGCGGCGGTGCGCCATGGACTCAGTCGAAGCCTGTGGCGGAGTGTGCGGCTTTTTCAGCGGCCGGCTGCCCTTGCTGATCAGGGCGATAATGGTCAGCAGCCAGCCAACGCCAAAAACCAGCGCGGCCCAATACCAGTAACGGCTGTTGTTGTTTGTAGTGCCCGGGTTGTTTTTTGCAGGCGGGCTGATTACAGACTGTTGGTTTGAGATGGGCTGCGGCATATCGGCAGGCTGGTGGTTGCCCGGCAGTTTGGGTACAGGCGGTGGGGCGGCCACATTGCCCGCCGCACTGGGCGCCACGGTGATGTTTTTGTCCGGCAAGACGGCGGTGCTGCGGCTGCGGGTTTTGGTATTGAACCAGTCCAGGGAAATTCCGGGGATGGTCAATGTGCCTGCATGCAGGGGAATAATGGCCAGTTTCCAGCGTTTTTTGGCAATGACATTTTCTCCGTCGGTCCAGGTTCCGCTTTCGGCGGGCTCGGCGTAAATGCGAATGTCATTGTTGCCGGGAAATGTCAGGTCGGGCAACTGGGTTTCATTCAGCCCCACAGCGACAAGCTCCACGGTGCGTGTGATGGGCTCGCCAGCCTTGAGGTTGTCCAGTCCGTCCCATGTTTCGGTGAAGGAAACCTTTTTGGCTGGCAACCAGGGTTTGCCACGAAATTCTGCCGGAATGGTTTTGACTTGCATGGTGACTGCCGGGCTAATAATGCGGATGCGCCGACCGCTCTGGAAAAAACGGTAAGGGTCTTGCTGCGGTTCAGCTATGCGTCCGCTGAGCATCAACGGCCCGATTTTTATCTGCCCGCTTTTTTCCGGAAACATGGCATAGCGGCGTTCAATCACCTGATAGGTTTTACCGCCGCGGGTGGTTTGGTAGGACTTGTCGTCACCCAGTTTTTGCACAATCAGGTGATCCGCCACAGGCTCGGACAGTTGTCCGCCGAGTAATTTGCGGGCAAACAGCAGGCGCACCGTCAGGGTGTTTTGTTCCTGCACGTAGACGCTGGGTTTTTCCAGCTCGGTTTCCAGAAAAATATCGCCGGCGGCCTTGGCTTTGGGGTCGGCTTTGCGGACTGTCAGCTTGAGCGTCGGGCTGTATTCCTTGCCAACTTTAATGGGTGGAATCACTTGCTCGCCGCCAGCGCGCGGCAGCAATTCGGCGCTGTAGCTGTTGTCCACAGAAACCCGGCCGTTGATGATTTGCTGCACCAGGCTGTGGCTGGTGCCAAGAATGTCAAAAACATCAGCCAGTTCACTGAAATCCGGTTGGCCGGCATTAGGGTCGTCGGTGTGAATGGTCAAGGTGACGGTTTCGCCTTCCTGAATCACGGAGCGATCCAGCTCGGCGGTCACCGTGGCTTGCGCCAGTCCTGCGCCCAGTAAGGTCATCAGGACAAAGGCCAGAATACGGGTGGTGTCTTGTTTTTTCATGGTTACCAATCCTGTTCCTGAGGGTTTTTGTCCACTTCGCGATTTAATTGCCGCTGACGGTACTGATATTGAAATTTTCGCCGTAACAAGCCGCCGGGGTCGTCGGGGATGCGCCGCAGCCATTGTTCCATGGCCTGGTGCTGTTCGGCTTCCTCGGCGCTTTCGACGGGTTGCAGCGCCCGTTGATTGGCATCGGCGGTTTTCTTTTCCCCAGGCTGTTTGTGTGACAGGGCCTGCTGGGCTTTTTCCTCCGCTTCTCGCTGGGCTTTTTCCATGGCCTGGGCCTGACGCTGCTGTTCAGCCTGGCTTTCGGCTTTTTGTGGAGACATATCGTTCTGGCTTTCTTGTCCGGACTGTTTCTGATCTTGTTGGCCCTGTTGCCCGGACTGTTTCTGGTCTTGTTGGTTTTTCTGTCCGGGTTGGTTTTGGTCTTGCTGACCTTGTTGCCCTTGTTGCCCTTGTTGCCCAGACTGTTTTTGATCTTGTTGGTCCTGTTGCCCGGACTGCTTTTGCTTATTGTGTTGCTGTTTCTTCAAAGCGTCCTCGACCACTTTTTTATTATAGGTCGCATCGGCGTGGTTCGGTTGCAAAGCCAGGGCTTTTTCATAAGCCTTCAGGGCTTGTGGCAGTTGGCCGGCCCGGGCCAGTGCATTGCCGCGGTTATACCAGTCATCGGCGCTGGGGGTTTTCAGGTTTTCCCAGGTTTTTTGGGCTTGTTGGTACTGACCGCTTTTATATGCCGCAGCGGCTTTCCAGCGGGGGTCGTGCGCCAGTTTCACAGCCTGTTGTGCCTGGCCAGAGCGCAAGGCCTGAGCCGCTTGCTGGTTTTTGTTATACCAGAGGTTTTGCCAGAGTCGATGCCAGAAACCGGGTGGGTGCCGGTCGGGTGAATTTTGGCCAGATGGTGCCGCCGTGGTTTCCTGCGCCATGCCAGTCGGCGGCGTACTGTGGATTCCCACAGCCAGTAGCACGACCATCAGCCAGCCGCGGCGATAGAGGATGGCCATCAGGGGCACCAGCGCCAGCAGCAACCAGATGCCATCGTCCACCCACTGCTCATTCTTGGTGGAAGACGGTTGCTTGTCGCCAGAGGAAGATTGGCCGCTGGTGTCAGTGGCATCGCCCAATATGGCGCGCAGGTCGCTGTCATCCGTGCTGAGCCGGTGATAATGGCCACGCCCGGATTCGGCGACGGCGCGCAAGGCATTTTCATCCAGCTTGGGAATGACAATATTGCCATGACGATCCGTAAAAAAGCCGCCATTAACGGGGATGGGCGCGCCTTCGGGGGTGCCCACGCCTAGCACATGCACGCGAATGCCCTGTTTGGCAAGCGCTTTGGCCTGTTCTTGCGCGGCAGGATTGTTGACGCCATCGGTTATCAGCAGGATATCGCCCCGGCGGGAACCGGCTTGCCGTATCAATTCCGCTGACTTGATCAGCGCTTTGTCGGTGCGTGAGCCCTGTACCGGCATAATGGAAGGGTCCAGGGCATCCAGCATGGCGGCAATGGTTTGGGTGTCATCAGTCAGCGGTGTTACCACAAATGCTTCACCAGCCCAGCTTACCAGAGCCGTTTGGCCATCCTTGCGTTGTTTGAGCAAGTCTTCAACCTTGAATTTGGCCCGTTTCAGACGGTTGGGTTTGACATCAGTGGCCAGCATGGAGCGCGATAAATCCAGGGCGATGACCAGCGCATGCTGATTTTTAACCACCGGCAGGGGCTTTTTATGCCAGGAAGGCCCGGCCAGGGCCACAATGCCGAGTAAAAAAACCGGAGTGGCCCACCGCAACAGGCCAGAGGCCTTACCCCCTTGCTGTACCCGAATGGCAGGCAGCAAATGGGCATCGACGACAGCATTCCAGCCATCACGGTGACGAAAACGGCGTCCCAGCAGCCATAAAATCAACAGCGCAAAAGGCAATAGCCAAAGCAGTTGTGGCCGCAAAAAATGCAAATTGTTAAAAACGTCCATCAGCGCCATGTTTTTCTCCACAAAGCCAGCAGCAGCCAAAACAAAGCCATGCCCAGCGGCAGGTAATACAGTTCTTTGACCGGGCGGAAAAACTCCTCGGCGCCAGGGCGTGGCTCGAGCTTGTCGAGCACGTCGTAAATTTGCGCCAGTTCCTGCACGTTGCGGGCGCGAAAATAGCGGCCGCCGGTCATTTGAGCAATGGCGCGCAGACTGCGTTCATCCAGAGCCGACCCTTGCGCCCAGCCGGAAAACACACTAGCGCGTCCGCTTGAGCCAATGCCAATGGTGTAGATTTTCAGGCCAGCGGCCTTGGCCAGTTCAGCTGCTTTCAGCGGGTCGATTTCTCCGGCGGTGTTTTGGCCATCAGTCAGCAGGATTAACACCCGGTTATTGTCAGGAGTTTCGTGCAGTTTCTTAACCGCCAGGCCAATGGCGTCACCAATGGCGGTTTCCTTGCCGGCCATGCCGATTTGCGCCTCGTAAAGCAGTTTCTTGACGGTTTTTCGGTCAAAGGTCAGCGGCGCTTGCAGGTAAGCGTTGCGGCCAAAAAGAATCAGGCCAATGCGGTCGCCGGCGCGGCGTTCGATAAAATTGCCAGCCACGGCCTTAACCGCCGTGAGCCGATCCACCCGACGGCCATTGATGACCATATCGTGTTGCTCCATGGAGCCGGACAAGTCCACCGCCAGCATCAGATCGCGTCCTTTTTGGGGCAAGGCCACCGGCTCGCCAATCCACTGGGGCCGCATGGCGGCGGCGGTAAGACTTAACCAGGCCAGAATGGCCAGCGCGCGCACCAGCGCACCGGCGTGTTCCAGCGAGGTGCCCAGCTTCTGCCACAAGCGATGAAAAAAGGGCACGCGCACCACGGTCAGGCCGCCATCCCGCGCGGGGGGGAAAAGCCAGAAAACGACTAACGGCAGCAGCACAATGGCGGCCGCATAAGGCCAGGCGAAGTTAAACACGAGCCGCCTCCCCGTGTGGTGTCTGCTGATAGGCGTGGTGGATAAGCTGGCGCACCGTGTCGATCCACTGGCGAGCCTTTTCCGGTGATGTTCTTGGATTAAATGCCGCATTTTCCAGTGCCAGCATCTGGACGCGAAAATCACTGCTGCGCGCACTGGCAGGTAGCAGGCCGGTGAGATAATCCGCCCAGGCCTGACCGCTCAGGCTGGTGGCGGTAGTATCGCCGCGCACATGACGCACATAGCGCCGCAGCAAATCGGACAAATCCTGGGCCAGCCGGTGGGCGTCGTGACTCTGGGCATAGCGATCCTCGGCCTGTTGCAGCACAGCCAGTATCGCCTGCAAGCGCGCGCGTCGGGCACGTGCGGCGCGCCAGCGCCAGAGCCCCCAGGCTGTGAGCGCCAGTGACAACGCAATCAGTATCCACCAGCCAGGCGCCAATGGCCAAAAACCGGGTTCGGCTGGCAGATGAATGTCTCGAAGTGGCAGGTCAGTTGGGTTCATGGGCGATGGTTTTCCATGGCTTGTGCGGTTTTCGCAGGAGGTTCAGCGGGCATGATTTCTTGCAGGTCCGGGTGATTTTTGAGTCGTTGGCGCCAGGCCGCATCCGGGTTTTTGATCATCTGGCTGATAACCTCCGGCAAGGCGTCATTGGTCAGCAAGGGAATGAGCGGCACATTGGTTGACTGGGTCAGGCTGCGGGCTTGTTGCAAGCGCGTACCCGCCAGGGTTTCAAACGCTTTTCGCGGTGCGCGCTTCATGGCATTGAATACCGCCATGCGGCCGCCGGACTGGACACCATAAAGCCCTGGTGGCGGCGCGTGCAGTTCAAAGGGATCGGACACCACAAAGGCAAGGACATCATTGTGTTTGCGCAATTGCACCAGATGCCGCTTGGCGTCTTCCCCCGGGTGGTGAAAATCGCTGAGAATCACCACCATAGAGCCAGGGAGCACCAGTGAGCGCAATTTTTTCAGCGTTTCAGCCAAGGAACGGGCGGATTCAGCCTCAGCCGGACTATCCGCATCGGCCCGCACCAGGTGCTGAATCAGGCGCATCATGCCGCGCTTGCCGCCAGCGGGTTTATCAAACGCTATGCCAGCCGGGCCAAAGGTCATCAGCCCGACGCGATCTCCATTGTTAACCACAGACCAGGCCAGCAGACTGGCGCTTTTGGCCGCGGCCACGGATTTGAACTGGGTGCGGGTGCCGAATTTCATGCTGGCATTGGCGTCCACCACAAAAATCACCGGCCGTTCGCGTTCTTCGCTGAACATTTTGGTGTGCGGCCGGCCGGTGCGGGCGGTGACCCGCCAGTCCATGTTGCGAATGTCATCGCCGGGCTCGTAAATGCGGGATTCGGCATAGTCCATGCCGCGTCCGCGAAAGCGGGAACCGTGCAGGCCGGAAATGGCGGAAGTGGCCTTGAGTTGGGTCTGCAAACCAAAACGGCGCACATGATGGCGCTGGCGCAACAAGCTCTCTGTACTCACATGAGTGGCTTCATAGGCCTTGGAAGTGGTTTGTTTTCTGGTTGTACTCACGGTAATGGAACGACTTCCAGCAGCTGGTCGATGACTTCGTCGGTGTTGATGCCATCGGCTTCGGCTTCGAAACTGAGAATAAGGCGATGCCGCAGCACATCATGAATGACATCATGAATGTCCTGGGGCGTGACGTGATCGCGGCCCTGCAAAAACGCGTTGGCGCGGGCGGTGCGGTCCAGGGCGATGGTGGCCCGTGGCGAGCCGCCAAACTGGATCGCGCGTTTGAGCGCGGCGCTGTATTTTTCCGGGTTGCGGGTGGCCAGAATCAGCTCAATCAGGTAGCGTTCCAGGTTTTCGGCCATATACAGGTTCAGAACCTGTTTTTGGGCATCAAAAATCTGGCTTTGCGTCAACATGGGCTTGGGCTTGTCTGTGCCGGAAAATTCCTTGAGCGCCTTGGCGCGGTTCAGGTGCAAAATGGCCGCTTCTGTATCCGGATCGGGGTAATCAATGTTGACATGCATCAGAAAGCGGTCCAGTTGCGCCTCGGGCAACGGGTAGGTGCCTTCCTGTTCAATGGGGTTCTGGGTGGCCATGACCAAAAACAGCTCGGGCAGTTTGTAGGTTTTTTTGCCCACGGTGATTTGTTGTTCGCCCATGGCCTCCAGCAAGGCGGACTGGACCTTGGCCGGTGCGCGGTTCACTTCATCGGCCAGAATCAGATTGTGGAACAAGGGGCCAGGCTGGAATTCGAACACGCCGGTTTGGGGTCGGTAAATTTCCGTGCCGGTCAAATCCGCCGGTAACAGATCGGGTGTGAACTGGATGCGGTGAAAATCCCCTTCCACCCGTTCGCTCAGGGCCTTGATGGCGGTGGTTTTGGCCAGGCCAGGCGCGCCTTCCACCAGCAAATGCCCATGAGACAACAGGGCCATCAGTAATCGGTCCACCAGCTTGGCCTGGCCAAGAATCTCTTCACGTAGCGATTCACGCACCGCGGCAAAAGCCTGCTGGTTTTCCTGGATGGTGTGGTTTTCTTCAATCATGGATTGGGTCATGGGCATTTCCTTGGTTTAACAGTTTTATTGTGGCTGAGTAACCACTATATGGCAGCAATTGCCTGGATTTCAACTTGACAGGCGCATGAACGCAGAAAGTGTCGATGGCTAAAAACGAATCTGAGACGGGCTGCGCCTGTATCGGGCCTTGTGGATGCAAGCCGGCAGGCGGGCTTTTCAGGCTATAATGGACTGTGTATTCCAAATGGAGTTCCAAGTCGCATGAAAAAACTACCGTTCATTTCATCTTTCGCCATGGCATCGGCCTTGATGCTGGTTGTGGTGATTTCCGCCTGCGGTGTCAACCCGGTGCAAGCCTCCCCTTTTGGTGACGATGCGCCGCACAAGCTGGTCATTCAAATGAACAAGGACGACAAGAAATTGCAGTCGGAAGTCTTGACCAATGCGGTTAACACCCAGAAGTATTTTGGCATCGATGATGTCCAGGTGGAAATCGTGGTCTATGGGCCGGGCATTTATTTTTTAACCACGGACAGCATTTTCAAGCCCCGCATTGAAAGCCTGATGATGTCCGGTGTGGTGTTTACCGCCTGTGCTGAAACCCTGAAAACCATAGAACGGGATACCGGCAAAAAGCTGCAATTGATTAAAGGCGTTAAAACCGTATCGAACGGCGTGCCGCATATTATGGAATTGCAGGAAAAAGGCTATAGCTACCTGAGTCCCTGATTCAGGGCGGCATGGGGGGCAACGGGCAAGACAGGTTTTTAGCGCACCAGCGCCGGTTGCCAGACGAGAATGGCCATGAGCAGTAATTGCAATGCAATAAAGGGCACCACGCCGCGGTAAATATGGCGGCTTTCAATGGTGGTAACGCCCCGCAGGTAAAACAGGGCAAAGCCAAATGGTGGTGTCAGAAAAGAGGTTTGCAAGTTCAGCGCCATAAGAACGCCAAGCCAGACAGGATCAAAGCCCATGGCCAGCAGCACCGGACCGACAATGGGAAGCACCACATAAGTGATTTCAATAAAATCCAGAATAAAGCCCAGCATAAACATGACGAGCATGACCAGCCCCAAGGCGGCGTACTTGCCACCTGGCAATTGATGCAGAAATTCCCGCACCAGCTCGTCGCCGCCAAAACCTTTGAAAACCAGGGAAAACAGCGCGGCGCCAATGAGAACCATAAAAATCATGGCGGTAATCAAAACGGTTTCGGCGCCGATTTCCCGCGCCAGGCGCCAGCTCAGGCGTCGGCTGACAGCCGCCAGCATCACTGCGCCTGCGCTGCCGACCGCGGCGGCTTCGGTGGGTGTGGCCCAGCCGGCCAGAATGGAGCCCAGCACCAGCGCAATCAGTATCAGCGGCGGCAACAGCGATCGCAAGACTTCGGCCAGAGAAACTCGCCGGGTTTGTTTCAGTGGCGGGGCCTTGTGTGGATGACGCCAGACCACCCATAGCCAGTAGAGTGCATAAAAGGCAACCAGCAGCAACCCCGGCACAATGGCGCCGGTGAACAAATCACCAACAGACACGGTTTTTGGAGAAAAAATGCCCTGGGACAACTGCGCCTGCTGGTAAGCATTGGAAAGCACGTCCCCCAACAGCACCAACACAATGGACGGCGGAATGATTTGCCCCAGGGTACCGGCTGCGGCCACGGTGCCGCTGGCCAGTGCGGGGTCATAGCCGTTTCTCAGCATAACCGGCAAAGCCAGCAGGCCCAGAGACACCACGGTAGCGCCCACAATGCCGGTGGCCGCCGCCAGTAAAGCGCCCACCAGCAACACGGCAAAGCCCAGGCCGCCGCGCTTGTCTCCCAATACAGCGGCCAGATTTTCCAGCAGGGCGTTGGCCAGGCGGGTTTTTTCCAGCACCACCCCCATAAACACAAACAGCGGCACGGCCATGAGGGTGACATTGGTCATAAGGCCATAAACACGGCTTGGAAACGCCTGCAAGAATGCCGGGTCAAACCAGCCGGTGAGCCAGCCAATCAAGGCAAACCATAAGGACACCCCGGCCAGGGTAAAGGCCACCGGGTAGCCAAGCATCAATATGGCCGCCATAGCCACAAACAAACCAAAAGCAAACACGCCCTGCATTTATTTTTTCTTCCGCGGCAGGTGCTGGCGGGCACGGCGCCAGAGACCCGCAATGATCAACGCTAAAAAACCAGCCGGCACAAGCAATAACAGACTTTTAAGCACAAATACGCCGGGCAGGCCACCGGTTTCGGCGGAGCCTTCCAGTCGTAACCAGGACTGACGGACATAATCAAAGCTGACAAACAGCATAAACAGGGCAAACGGCGCCAGCAACAGCCACTGCCCCCAGTGTTCAATGAGTTGCTTTGTCGATGCCGCAAACCGTTGTTGCAATACATCCACACGCACATGCCGATCAAGCCGCCAGGCCAGCACGGCGCCCAGCATAAAAACCGTGGCGTGAAAATAGACCACCAGTTCCTGCAGTGGAATCCAGACTGTGTTCAGGGCGTAACGGGCCAATACATTCACACTCATTAACAACATCATGGCCCAGACCAGAACAATCAAAAGGCGCAAAAGGGGTTCAAACCAGAATGAGCGGTCTGTGTCAGGAGGAACCGTTTTTTTAGAATTGTCTTTTTGCATGAATGTGACAGTCGGCCTTGAAATCGTGGCTGGCTGGCCTCACACTGAACGATTCAAAAACATACTAAATCATACCGCAAAGAGAGGCAAAAACTGGTGAACTGGTTGACAAAAATTTTTGAAAACGCGCTCTGGCAGGCCCGTTTGGTGGTTTTGCTGGCGGTGTTTTTTGGTATGGTGGGTTCCATTACCCTGTTTGTGGTGGCCAGTGTGGAAATTTCTCATGTGGTGGGTGAAGTGGCGCATGCGCTGGCAAGCGGAGCCGGTCTGGCATCGCTTCACGGAGAGGTGGTCGGTGGCATTATCGGCGCGGTGGATTTGTACTTAATTGCGGTGGTGTTACTGATTTTCAGTTTCGGCTTGTATGAGCTGTTTATTTCTGAAATTGAGCCGGCGCGGAAAAATCAGGCTTCCAAAATACTCGAAATCGACTCTTTGGATCAGCTCAAAACCACTTTGGCCAAGGTCATTGTCATGGTGCTGGTGGTGAGTTTCTTTCAGGGCGTTCTGAATACCCATTATTCCAGCCCGCTGGAAATGATCTACTTTTCGGTGTCCATTTTGGCCTTATCGCTGGGTTTGTACTTTTTGCATCGATCTGAAAAGCACTAATTCCCCTTTTAAGAGACACCATCTGACAAACAATCTTAAGAAAGCCGTCTTAAGAAAGCCGTTTCAATCCTTGCAAAAGCATGGTTCGTGCGCTATTATCCAATGTATTAACACGCTAATACGATATAACAAAATATGAAAACCAAACCCCAGCAAATTAACAGTGACTGGTCACAGCAGCTTCTGACCTTGAGCGAAGTGCTGGCCGCCCTGCCCGATGCCGAAGCCATCCGGGCGTTTCTTCTGGATTTATGCACACCGGCGGAATTGCAGGCCATGGTTGACCGCTGGCAAGTGGTGCAACTCCTGGCCAAGGGTCTGTCCTATCGCGCCATTTATGAAAAAACCGGCGTCAGTGTCACCACGGTGGGGCGGGTGGCGCGGTTTCTCGAACAGGGTAACAATGGCTACCAGAAGGCATTGTTGGCAGTGAATCGCAGCACGGCCGGAGGTTGCGCAGAAAAACAGTCAACCGGCTCTAGAGGCACATAGCCATGGCATTATCAGCAGCACCGGGCATAAAGGCCGCTATCCCGAAAATGGCCAAGGAGCGGCTCAGAATCGCCATACAGAAATCAGGCCGACTCACGGACAAATCCCTGGATTTATTGTCGCGCTGCGGGCTGGATTTTGCCCGCAGCAAGGATGCCCTGTTTTGTTTTGGGCGCAATATGCCGGTGGATTTGTTGCTGGTTCGCGATGATGATATCCCCGGGTTTCTGGCTGAAGGCATCTGCGATGTGGGCCTGGTTGGGGACAACGTGGCGGCGGAAAAAGCCTGCGCGTCATTTTTCTCAGGCAAGCCGTCGCAGGCTAAGACGGTACAGCGAGTCCGCGGGCTCGGTTATGGCGCCTGCCGATTATCGATCGCGTTGCCACAGGAATATGCGTATCACCACCTGGGGGATTTGCAAGGCATGACTCTGGCAACCTCTTACCCCGCCTTGTTGCAGAAATTCCTTGACGAGCAGAAAATTGAGGCGCGTGTCATTTACTTGTCCGGCTCGGTAGAGATTGCTCCCCGGCTGGGTACGGCCGACGGCATTTGCGATCTGGTTTCCAGTGGCGCCACCTTGGCGGCCAACCGCCTGCAGGAAGTGCATACGCTGCTGGAGTCGGAAGCCGCCTTGTATCAGCGGGACTTATCCGCGGAAACCAAAAAACAGAATATCCTGAATGTGTTGTTGCAGCGGCTGAACTCGGTGCTTCAGGTGAGCGCCAGCAAATATGTGATGCTGCACGCGCCGGCCAGTCAGGTGGCGGCCATTACACAAATTTTACCGGCGGCCGAGTCGCCCACGGTATTGCCGCTGGAAGGCACCACGCAGCGTGTGGCGGTGCATACCCTGTGCCGGGAAAATGTGCTCTGGGAACATCTGGAACAACTCAAAGCCATTGGCGCCAGCGCCATACTGGTGTTACCGGTGGAGAAAATGCTGGCATGACGATCCCTTCTTTTTCTAAGAGCGGCAAGGCCCAAAAAAACATGCCTTTGCCGCCGGTTTATGATTGGCAATGCCTCTCTGATACCCAAAAAAACGCCTTGCTTGCCCGCCCAGTGACGCAACATGACGAGGAACGGCGTCGGCAGGTGAGTCGTATTATTGATGCCGTTCGCCACGATGGTGATGCGGCCGTGCGATCGCTGACCGAGCAGTATGATGGCGTCTCTGTCACGGATTTCCGTGTTTCCCCCGCTGCGATTACCGCAGCCTGGGAGCAGAGCCCAGCGGCGTTGCGGCAGGCATTGGACAGCGCCAAAAACCGCATTGCGGCTTTTCATCGTGCCACCTGCCCCCAGCCAGTATCGGTGACCACCGCCCCAGGCGTGGTTTGCGAGACCATGCCGCGGCCGATCCAGCGGGTGGGTCTGTATGTGCCCGCCGGAAGCGCGCCGCTGCCGTCAACAGTTCTCATGCTGGCTGTGCCTGCCGACATTGCCGGTTGCCCGCTCAAGGTTCTGGTCACCCCGCCTGATGCCAGTGGCCGGGCCGACCCGGTGGTATTGGCCGCAGCGGCCTTGTGTGGCATCGACCGCGTTTATCTGGCCGGTGGTGCCCAGGCCATTGCGGCGCTGGCTTATGGCACGGAAAGTTTTCCCAAGGTGGATAAAATTTTTGGCCCCGGCAATGCCTGGGTCACAGAAGCCAAAGCCCAGGTGGCCATGGATGTGGCCGGCGCCAGTATCGACATGCCTGCCGGGCCTTCCGAGGTGCTGGTGGTGGCTGATGGCTCGGCACCGGCCCGTTTGACGGCCCTGGACTTGCTCAGCCAGGCCGAGCACGGGCCGGACTCGCAGGTGGTGCTGGTGTCCAGCAGCCAATCGGTACTGGAGGCTGTTCGTCAGGAACTACAGCACCAGATTAACCGCCTGAACCGGGCTGCGGTGGCGGCGCATGCCTTGCAGCATGCGCGCTTTATTCGGGTGCCGGATGGGGCCGCCATGCTGGCTGTCAGCAACGCCTATGCGCCGGAGCATCTGATTATTCAGCTTCGCCAGCCGCGCCAGTTTCTGGCGGGCGTCACTGCTGCCGGCTCTGTGTTTCTGGGGCCATGGACGCCGGAATCACTGGGGGATTATTGCAGTGGCACCAACCATGTGTTGCCCACTAACGGGTATGCGCGTAACCACTCCGGCTTGTCGGTGCGTGATTTTATGCTGCACATTTCCGTGCAACAAGCCAGCGCTGATGGTCTGCGGCAGATTGGTCCGGATGCCGAAAAACTGGCGGCAGTGGAAGGGCTGGATGCCCACCGACTGGCCGTGAGCGAGCGTTTGCGCTGGCTTGAAAAGGAGGCGGAAGACTGCTCAAGCGGCGCATCGGGGAGCGGCATAACGGGGAAAGCCCCGTGAATATCCTGCGTCGTATCCGTCCGGCCATTGCCGCCTTGCAGCCCTATTCTTCCGCCCACATGGAAACCACCGAGCAAGCATTGGCGGCGCCACAGGCTCGTTTGAATGCCAACGAGCTGCCTTTTGCGCCACCGGTGGATTGTGGCTTCCAGCTCAATCGCTACCCGCACCCGCAGCCGCCTGATATGCGCCAGCGGCTGGCGGAGATTCTCCGTGTTCCTGACAATCATTTGCTATTGACTCGCGGCTCGGATGAGGCTATTGATTTACTGGTGCGGGTGTTTTGTGAAGCCGGTGAAGACGCCGTGGCCATCACCCCGCCGGTGTTTGGCATGTACCGGGTGGCCGCGGAAATTCAGGGCGCGCAGGTGGTGGAGTTTCCATTGTTGGCCGAGAACGGTTTTCAACCGGATTGGCCGCGTTTGCAGGCCGAGTTGCCGAAAAATACCAAGCTGGTTTTCTTGTGTTCGCCGAACAATCCGGTGGGAAACAGCCTGGATGCATCGGCCGTGCTGGCCTTTTGTCAGGCTGTGTCCAGCCGCGCGTTGGTGGTGCTGGATGAGGCCTATATTGAGTTTTCCCCACAGAAAAGCCTTGTCGATGCCATTGCCGATGTCCCCAACCTGGCAGTGTTGCGCACCTTGTCAAAAGCCTGGGGGTTGGCTGGCGCGCGTTTGGGCGCCTTGGTGGCGCAACCGGCCTTGATAGCCATCATGCGTCGTGTTTTGCCGCCCTACCCGATTCCCGAGCCGGTGCGCTATGCCGTCATGCAGGCCACGGATCAACCGGCAGCCAAAGCGGCCCGGCAGGCCGTGCAGGCGGTGATGGCTGAAAAAAAACGTCTGCAGGCTTTTTTGTCCGCCAGCCCGTTGGTGAAACAGGTGTATCCTTCCGACACCAATTTTCTGCTGGTGCGGTTTTATCAACCCGAGCGGGTTTTTCATGCCTGCGCCCAGGCGGGCTTGCTGGTGCGCGATCAAAGCCGCCAGCCCGGCTTGGCGGGTTGTTTGCGTATCACAGTGGGCCGGGCCGAAGACAATCAGCGTTTGCAGTCTGTGCTGCAGGTGTTGGCTACGCAGCGCAAATCGGAAGAACAACCATAATGAAGCCTGAATATGAAGCCTAAATACCTGTTTATTGACCGTGATGGAACGATTATCAAGGAACCCGATGATTACCAGGTAGACAGCCTGGACAAGCTGGCTCTGGTAGAGCAGGTCATCCCTGCTTTGCTGACATTACAGCAAGCCGGCTGGCGTCTGGTGATGGTGAGCAACCAGGATGGCCTGGGAACAGCAGCGTTTTCCCAGGAGCACTTTCAGCCGCCTCATGACTTGATGATGCAGATATTAAGCAGCCAGGGGGTGCAATTTGAGGCCGTACTGATTTGTCCTCACGATCCAGGCGCCGGTTGTGAGTGCCGCAAACCGCGTACGGGCCTGGTACAAGACTGGCTCAAACGCGACGACTGGGATCGGGCCAACAGTTATGTGATTGGTGATCGTGACACCGATATCCAGTTGGCTGAAAACATGGGTGTCGGCGGTTTTCGCCTGAATGTCGACACCACCTGGCCGGATATCGTCCATGCTTTGCTTACAGCGCCACGAATGGCTCGTGTCAAACGAATGACTGCCGAAACCGCCATTGACTGTGAAGTCAACCTGGATCAGGCCGGTAGCCGGGAAATCAGTACCGGTATAGGCTTCTTTGATCACATGCTCGATCAACTGGCCAAACATGGCGGTTTTTCCCTGCGGTTAACGTGTCAGGGAGATTTATCGGTGGACGATCACCACACCGTGGAAGACTGCGCCATCGTACTGGGAGAGGCGTTGGCGCAGGGTTTGGCCGACAAGCGCGGCATTGACCGTTATGGTTTTGTTCTGCCCATGGATGAGGTGCGCGCCGAAGCCGCCATTGATTTATCTGGCCGGCCGTTTTTGCGGTTTGAAGGCCAGTTCAGCCAGGGTCGAGTAGGCATGCTGAACACCCAAATGGTGCCCCACTTTTTCCGTTCCTTTGCCGATGCCCTGCGCGCCACGATGCACATCAAGGTCGATAATGGCAATGCCCACCACCAGGTTGAAGGCGTGTTCAAAGCCGTCGCCATGTGTTTGCGCCAGGCCCTGGCGCGGCAGGGTCATGAACTGCCCAGCACCAAAGGGGTATTGTGATGGCATCCGTGGTGATTGTGGACAATGGCGGCAGTAACATTAACTCCGTTTGTTTCGCTTTGGCCCGTCTGGGGGTGAACGCCCGTTTGAGTTGCGACCCCGATGCAGTGGCCGCCGCCGGGCGTGTGATCTTGCCGGGCGTGGGCGCCGCCGGTGCGGGCATGAGCCGCATTCAGCAATACGAACTGGCCGATTGTCTGCGCCAGCTACACCAGCCGGTCCTGGGCATTTGCCTGGGAATGCAATTGCTGTTTACCCACTCAGCCGAAGGTGATACGCCGTGCCTGGATTTGCTTCCCGGAACCATCGAGCGGCTGCCGGAAACCTCGGCTGCCAGGGTGCCGCATATGGGTTGGAATCAAATCCGCATCCAGCAACCGGACCCGTTGCTGGAAGGGCTGGACCAAGGTTGGTTTTATTTTGTCCACAGCTATGCCTTGACAGCGGACAAACATCCGCATGCGTTGGCATTAACCACCCATGGCCAGCCTTTTGTGGCCGTGGTGCGCCGCAAAAATTTTTACGGCGCCCAGTTCCACCCGGAAAAATCCGCTGCTGCTGGCAGAAAACTGTTGAAAAACTTTATGGAGTTATGATGCCTGTTTACCCTGCCCTGGACATGATAGACGGCCAATGCGTGCGCCTGCAGCAAGGTGACTTTGCCCGTCGGACAAGCTATGCCAACGACCCGCTGACTCAGGCGAAAAAATATCGTCAGGCCGGCGCCCGGTGGTTGCACCTGGTGGATCTGGACGGCGCTCGTCAGGGGCGACCCCTTTTATTAACGCTGATTCCTGAGCTGGCTGAACTGGGGTTAAACATTCAGACAGGCGGTGGCATTCGCCGCCAGGAAGACATTCAGGCGCTGCTGGATGCCGGCGCCAGCCGGGTGGTGATCGGTTCGCAGGCGGTCAGCCAGCCGGAGGCGGTGAGTCGCTGGCTCAAGTATTTTGGCGCCGAGCGCATTGTGCTGGCGCTGGATGTGCAACGGGACAGCAACGGCGGCGCCTGGCTGGCCACCCATGCCTGGCAGCACACCAGTGAAAAGTCCCTGTTTGACGCGGCTGCGTTTTATGCCAGCCACGGCGCTTGTCATGTGCTGTGTACCGACATTAGCCGGGATGGACAGATGCAAGGCGCTGCCAATGCGTTTTACCGCCAGTGTGTCCAGGCGTTTCCTGCCTTGCGTTGGCAGGCTTCCGGTGGCATTGCCTGCCTGGTGGATGTGCAAACCGTGCAATCCACGGGCGTTGATGGCGTGGTGATTGGAAAAGCCCTGTTGGAGGGCTCATTGGTCCTAAAGGAGGCATTGGCATGCTGGCCCGACGCATAATTCCCTGCCTGGATGTGGCTGCAGGCCAAGTGGTCAAGGGCGTGCGCTTTCGCCATCACGAAGTGGTGGGCGATATTGTTGAACTGGCCCGGCGTTATGCCGACGAAGGTGCCGATGAACTGGTGTTTTATGACATTACCGCCAGTCCGCAAAAGCGTTCTGTGGATATTCGCTGGGTAGAGCGCGTGGCCGAAACGATTGACATTCCTTTTTGTGTGGCCGGCGGTATTCGTGATGTGGCTTCTGCCCGGCGCGTGTTGCATGCCGGTGCCGATAAAATCTCGATTAACAGTCCGGCGCTGCAGCGCCCGGCGCTGATTAACGAACTGGCCGATGCCTTTGGCAGCCAGTGCGTGGTGGTGGGCGTGGACAGTATCTGGCAGGTGTCAGGCTATCGGGTCAAGCAATTGACCGGCGACATCCGCACACAAACAGATGCGGGGCGCGAGACCGTGTCCTGGGTTGAAGAGGCGCAGCAGCGTGGCGCGGGCGAAATCGTGCTGAATTGCATGGATGCCGACGGGGTTCGCAGTGGTTATCACTTGAGTCATTTGCGCCAGGTGCGGGCCATATGCCAGGTGCCTTTGATTGCTTCGGGAGGCGCCGGCAACATGGCGCATTTTGTGGATGTTTTTCGCCATGTGGATGTGGACGGCGCGCTGGCGGCCAGTGTCTTTCACCGGGGTGAAATCGGAATTCCCGCCCTGAAAAACCATCTGCAACAAGCCGGTATCACGGTGCGGCCTTCACCCACAAACGGAGAGTGAAAATGCGCGAAGCAACAAATCTTAAAGCAGACGGTAAACACCAGCGGCGGCCCGATTGGGAAAAAATGAACGGACTGCTGCCGGCGATTGTGCAACATGCGCTCACCGGTCGGGTTTTGATGCAGGCCTACATGAATGCCGAAGCCCTGGAAAAAACCCTGCAAGACGGTCGCCTGTGTTTTTTTAGCCGTTCCAAAGGGAGGCTGTGGACCAAGGGAGAAACCTCGGGCCATTTTTTATACTTGCAGGACTGGTCTGTGGACTGTGATGGCGACAGTTTGCTGTTTCAGGTGATACCGGCAGGGCCGACTTGTCACCTGGGAGTGGAATCCTGCTTTGACACCCCGTGGGCGCGGTCATCCAGCGGAAACTTTCTCTTACAGCTGGAAGTTGTTATTGCCAGCAAGGCGGCCGCGAAGTGTGGCAGTGAAGCCGGACAAGCCCAGGAAACAGCGTCATATACCCAGTCCTTGCTGCAGGCAGGCATCCGGCGCATTGCCCAGAAAGTGGGTGAAGAAGGGGTGGAAACGGCATTGGCGGCGGTGGCGGAAAATGACCAGGCCGTCCTGAATGAAATGGCAGACTTGTTTTATCATTGTCTGGTCTTGCTACAGGCTCGCGGCTTGTGCCTGGAGCAGGTACTGGAGGTACTGGCGCAGCGGCGGGCGTTTGGTCAAGGGGTTCGGGAAAAGCCGTCAGGTCAGTAAAACCGGTTTCAGCTTTTGAGTATTTCCTGGCCTTTCTTCTGGTACAGATGCACATCGCGCTGGGGATAGGGGATGCTGCAACCGGCAGCCTCCAGGTTGGTTTTCAGCTGTTCCATCAGGTCGCTTTTGACTTCCAGAACGTCGCTGGTTTGACACCAGGGGCGCACGGAAAAATTGATGCTGGAATCCGCCAGCTCCATCAGGTAAATGCTGGGCGCTGGTTCAGAAAGCACCTTGGGATGAGCCGCGATCGTATCCTGCATGACCTGGCGGGCTTTCTTGAGGTCGTCCTCATAACTGACACCGATGAGAATATCCGCGCGCCTGATGGGTTTTGCGGTGTAGTTGACGATGCTGTCGGCCACAATCTGGCCATTGGGAATCAGGGTTTGGCGATTATCGAAAGTTTTGATTTGGGTGCTGAACACCCCGATTTCCTCAACGACGCCGGTGTGCCCGGCAATTTCCACCGTATCCCCCACGCGAAAGGGCCGGAACAGGATAATCATGACGCCGGAGGCCACATTGGACAGTGAGTCTTTGAGTGCCAGCCCCACAGAAAGGCCGGCCGCGCCCAAAATGGTAATGAGAGAGCTGGTTTCAAAGCCGAGAAACCCTAAAGCGGCGATCACCAGCGCCACCAGTAACAGGTAGTACAGCGCGTTGCTGATAAACGTAACCAGGGTCTCATCGGCATCCAGCTTGCGCAGTGCCCGGGCTGTGAGTGTGGTCAGCACTTTAATGATCCGGCGACCAACCCAGAAAAGAATCAGGGCGCCAAACAAACGACCGACAAATGGATAGATGACCGAAGGATCGTGCAGAAAATCTTTAACAGGTTGAAGCAGTGTATCCACAGGTTTACTCGGTTATGAAGTGACTAAAATACCAAATTACGGCAATGGGGGCGATGTTGTCTGAACCTGTTTACAGCGTGTTCCTGCGTTGCTGTAACAAGGATTTGGGGATGCCTTTGGGAATCGCTGCCAACAGATTGCGGGTGTAGTCGGTTTTCGGATTCTTGTATATTTCTTCGGCGGTGTCCAGCTCCAGCAAGCGCCCTTGATACATGACGCCGACCCGGTCGGAGATAAAATTGACCACGGACAAATCGTGGGAGATGAAGATATAGGTTAGCCCCATTTCTTCCTGCAAGTCCAGCAACAGGTTCAGCACCTGGGCCTGAACCGAGACGTCCAGGGCGGATACGGACTCATCGCAGATAATAAATTCCGGCTCGACCGCTAACGCGCGGGCGATACAAATGCGCTGCCGTTGGCCGCCGGAAAATTCGTGGGGATGGCGGGACAGTTGCTCAGGCTTCAGATCCACTTTTCGCATGAGTTCCTGGGCGCGGGCGTAGCGGTCTTTTTTGTTGTCGCCAATGCCGTGAATGGCCATGGGCTCGGTCAGAATGTCACCGATGGTCATGCGCGGATTCAGAGAGGAGTACGGATCCTGGAAGATGATTTGCATGCGAGAGCGCATGGCGCGCAGTGCTTCGCCGGACAGGTCCATGATGGAGGTGCCGTCGTAAATGACTTCCCCGTCGGTGGCGCTTTGCAAGCGCAAGATGGTGCGCCCCAGGGTGGTTTTGCCGCAGCCGGATTCCCCCACCAGGCCCAGGGTTTCTCCCTTGTGGACGGTTAGACTGACATCATCCACGGCCTTGATGTGGTCTTTGGTGGTGCCGAAAAAGCCGCCCTTGACGGGAAACCAGGTTTTCAGGTTTTTGACTTCCAGCAAAACCGGATTGCCGGATTTGTCTTCCTTGACCATGGGCTCAAAGCGTTCGGCGGGGACGATTTTTTCATTGCCAGCCTCGTCCATGTAATCGGCCACCGTCAACAGCCGCCGGGGATTGCCTTCCAGCAGCGGTCGGCAGGCAATCAGGCCCTTGGTATAGGGGTGCTTGGCATTGGTGAAAATGGTGTCTACCGGGCCGGTTTCGACTATATTGCTGCGATACATGACCACCACGTCGTCGGCCAGATCGGCGATAACGCCCAGATCATGGGTGATAAACAGCATGCCCATGTGGTATTTGTCCTGCAAGTCCAGCATCAGGTCCAGTACCTGTTTCTGAATGGTGACATCCAGGGCGGTGGTGGGTTCGTCGCAAATCAGCAGTTCCGGTTCGCAGGCGATGGCCATGGCGATCATGACCCGTTGTTTCTGGCCGCCGGACAGTTCGTGGGGATAGGCGCGGATTTTCTTTTTCGGGTCGGGAATGCCGACCTGGTCGAGCAGGTATTCGGCTTTTTCCCAGGCTTCCTTTTTGCGCATGCCACGATGCAGCATCAATACTTCGGCAATCTGGCTGCCAATACGGAACACCGGGTTAAGGCTGGTCATGGGTTCCTGAAAAATCATGGAAATGCGATCGCCGCGAATTTTGCGCATTTCCGACTCGGACTTTTTAAGCAAATCCTCGCCTTTGAACAGTAATTCCCCGGAAGTAATGCGCCCTGGCGGTTGGGGAATCAGCCCCATAATGGCCAGTGAAGTCACGGATTTACCAGAACCGGACTCCCCCACCAGCCCCACGGTTTTGCCCTTGGGAATATCAAAGGACACATGGTTGACAGCGGTGATGGTTTCATCCTGGGTCTGGAACTGAACAGTTAAGTCGCGAATACTCAGCAAGGGGTCAGTCATAGCGTTACCGGTCTTTGGGGTCGAGCGCATCGCGCAGGCCGTCCCCGATAAAATTAAAAGAGAACAGTGTAATGGCCAGAAACAGCGCCGGGAAAATCAGTGACCACGGGGCGATTTCCATGTCTTGCGCACCTTCATTGACCAAGGCCCCCCAGGATGTGAACGGTTCTTGCACGCCCAGCCCCAGGAAGCTCAAAAAAGATTCTACCAGAATCACCTGGGGAATGGTCAGGGTCACATAAACAGCCACAATGCCCAGCAGGTTGGGCACAATGTGCTTGAAAATAATGCGGGTTTTACTGGCTCCCAGGGCTTCGGCGGCCTCGATAAACTCCTTGTGGCGCAAACTCAGGGTTTGGCCACGCACGATGCGCGCCATGTCCAGCCAGATATAGGCGCCGATGGCGGCAAAAATCAGGTAGATATTGCGGCCAAACACCACCATGAGCAAAATCACCAAAAACATAAAGGGCAAGGCATACAGGATATCCACCACGCGCATCATGAAGCTGTCTACCCGTCCGCCAAAAAAGCCGGCGATGGCGCCATAGGTAATGCCGATAATCAGGCTGACCAGTGTGGCCACCAGCCCCACCAACAGGGAGATTCGGCCGCCATACAGGGTGCGGACAAACAAATCGCGGCCCATGGCGTCGGTGCCAAAGTAATGGGCGCTGGAAAAATCCGGCGGCACGGACATTTGCTCCCAGTCGATGGCGTCGAATTGATGCGGCGAGAGCATGGGGCCGGCAATCACCAGCACCACCACCAGGGCAAGAATGATAGCGCTGGCAATGGCCAGACGGTTTTGCTTGAGCCGCAGCCAGGCGTGATGCCACAGGCTTTGGCCCTTTTCAGCCAGCATGACCTTGGCCGGGGTGGTCGCCAGGGTTTCCATCAGATCATCATTTGTGTGTTTGGGTTTCATGGCCCTACCCTTTTCCCTGAAGGCGTATTTTCGGGTCGAGCACGGCATACAGGATATCGACAATCAGATTAAACACCACAATCAGCACGCCGATAAACACCACCACGCCCATCACCAGGGTGTAATCACGATTCAAGGCGCCTTGAACAAAGTAACGTCCCAGGCCGGGCACGCCAAAGATTTTTTCGATGACCACCGAGCCGGTGATAATGCCTGCCGCGGCAGGGCCCAGATAGGACACCACCGGCATCAGCGCCGGTTTCAGGGCGTGTTTGAGTACGACTTTGGGCATGGACAGGCCCTTGGCGCGGGCAGTGCGAATATAATCCGAGCGCAATACTTCTATCATGGAGCCGCGCATGAGCCGGGCGATATAGGCGATGTAGCGCAGAGACAGGGCCAGCACCGGCAGAATCAGATACAGCCAGTGGCCGCCGTTCCAGCCACCGGCAGGCAGCCAGTTCAGATAAATGGCAAAGAACAGAATCAGCAAGGGCGCGACCACGAAATTGGGGATGGAAATGCCGGTCATGGCCGTGGACATCAGCGCATAATCCACCCAGGAGTTTTGCCTGACGGCCGCCACGGTACCCAGGCTGACACCGATAATAACAGCCAGCAGCAAGGCCAGTCCGCCCAAGGTCAGGGAGACAGGAAAGCCTTTGGCGATGAGTTCGGTAACGGTAAAATCTTTATACTGGAAAGACGGGCCAAAGTCCCCCCGGAGAATATTGCCCAGATAGCGCAGGTATTGCTGGTAAAGGGGTTCATCCAGATGATATTTTTTCTCCAGATTGGCCTGAATTTCCGGCGGCAGGCTTTTTTCCGTATCAAACGGCCCGCCTGGCGCCACGCGAATGAGAAAAAAGGAAATGGTTATCAGCACCAGCAAGGTGGGAATGGCCCCCAGCAGGCGCTTGAGAATATATTGCCACATCAGTGATTTTCGCTCTTGTTGTGGTCGGCCGCATCCGGCGCTGGCACTTCCCGGCCCTGGCTATCCAGCCAGACGGTTTTTCTCTTGTGTTTCAGAATAAACCAGTCCTTGCTGTAGTGGTGATCCATGATATTGTGGCCGACCCCGCCCACATACGGCTTGATAAGCCGTTTGACCACATAGCTATACAAAGGCGTCGCGGGCTGGTCGGCCAGCATCAGGCGTTCGGCCTGCTCCATCAGCTGACGACGTTTTTCCGCATCTGGTTCGGCGGCAATGCGCGCCAGCAGGGCATCATAATGGGGGTTGTTGTAACCGGAGTCATTGATGCCGTGCTGTGAATGGAGCAATTCCAGAAAACTCATGGGGTCATTGTAATCGCTGATCCAGCCGGCGCGGAATACCTGGGTAAGCTGTTTTTGCTTGCGATTGGATAAAAACACCTTCCATTCCTCGTTGACCAGGCGGGTTTTCACCCCCAGCGCCTGTTTCCACATGGCGGCCACCGCAATGGCGATTTTTTTGTGGTTTTCCGAGGTGTTGTACCGTAATTCAACGGTGAGCGGGTTGGTTTTTGAATATCCCGCCTGTTCGTACAGGCGCCGGGCTTCGGCCAGTTGCTTTTCCCGCGGCCAACTGGCCCATTCCGGCGCTTGTGGTGTATACAGCCCCGACCCTGCGCTGACACCGGGGGGCACAAAGGCATAGGCTGGCTGTTCGCCAAACTGGGTGACTTTTTCGGTAAGAATTTTCCGGTCCACGGCCATGGAGAGCGCCTGCCGCAAAGGCAGGTTGTCCTTGAAAGGCGGTTTGGTGAGGTTAAAGCCGTAATAGTAAATGCCCAGCCAGGGGTTCACCACCAGCTCGTCGCCCAGGTATTTTTTTATCCACTTGAACTGATTGTTGGGGACTTCATGGGTGTAATCGATTTCCCCCGCCCGGTAGCGTTTCAGCTCGCTGGACTGGTCTTCGATGGGGTAATACCAAACCTCGTCAATAATGGTGTTGGCGTTATCCCAGTAATGCCTGTTACGCACCAGTTTGATGTGTGATTGCACCACCATTTCGTCCAGCACATAGGCGCCGTTGCTGACCAGATGACCGGGCTTGGCCACGGCATCACCCCATTTTTCCACGCTGGCCCGGTGCATGGGATATGTGGATGAGTGGTTCAGCAAGCCCAAAAAATAGGGAGCAGGCGTTTGCAGCTCGATTTCCAGTGTGTGTTCGCCGGTGGCTTTGACTCCCAGGGCATCCAGGGGCAGGGTGCCTGCTGCGACGGCTTCGGCGTTTTTAATCGGGCTGAGGATTTTTGTGTACTTGCTGCCGGTGGCGGGGTCCAGTGAACGCTTGAATCCATATTCAAAGTCCGCGGCGGTCACCGGCGAGCCATCGGACCAGCGAGCATGACGGCGAATATGAAAGGTATAGTGCAGGCCGTCATCGCTGATTTCCCAGCTTTCGGCGCCAGCCGGTATGACGTTGCCGTTGCGGTCTTCCCCGGTGAGCCCTTCAAACAGGTCGCGCAATATGTTTGAGCTGGGCACGCCTTCGGCCTTGTGTGGATCCAGGGTTTGCGGCTGGCTGCCATTGCCTTTGCGCAATATCTGCTTTTCCGTCAGAATGGTGGGATCCGGCCGGCCATCCACATAACGAACTTCTGGCACTACAATGCGTTCGACAGACACAGGCTGGTCGTCATGCCGGGAACAGGCGTTCAGAAAGAAAATCAGCGCGCTGGTAGCCAGCGCGAGGCGGCGGGAAGTGCTAAAGGGGTGGTTGGCTTGTGTGTTTGTCATACAGGTATCGGCTTAGGTGTCTGTCTGCCACATTATCGCGATAGCCGCCTATTCTAGCGGAAAGCAGGTGCCGCGAAACATAAAAGTACAAGGGAATCACAGGGATGTCACGCAACAAGATTTCCTCGGCCTGACGAATCTGGTGTTGTCGCTGCGATTGTGGCGATTTTTCAATGCGTTGCAGCAGTTCGTCGTAATCCGGGTTGTGGTAATGGTAAAAATTGTTGGGTGAATCGTGACTGAACAGGCGCAAAAAATCCAGCGGATCGTTGATATCGGCAATCCATCCGGAACGAAAAACCTGCCGGTGCGGCTTTTTGCGTTCATTGACAAAAACCTTCCATTCCACATTGCGCAGGCGCGCCCGAATGCCCAGGTTTTGCCGCCACATGGCCGCCACGGCCAGGGCCACCTTGCGCTGATTGGCCGAGGTGTTGTAGAGAATTTCCACGGGTGCGGCCGTGTGTGGACGGACGCCGCTTTCAGCCAGTTTTTTGCGGGCGTAGGCCAGTTGCGCGTTCCGGCTGACAAATGGTGGCAGCGTGTTAGTGGCGTTTTCGTCCATCATGGCCGGTGGAATGATTCGATAAGCCGGTTGCTGGCCGCTTTTGAGCACCTTTTGGGTGAGAATGTCCCGGTCAATGGCCCAGAACAACGCCTCTCGCAAGGCGGGTCTGTCCAATGGCGGGTGACGGATATTGAGGCCCAGAAAAAATGTGCCCAGGTAAGGATAAATATGCAGCCGCTGCGGCATATGCTGGCGAATCCAGTCTATCTGATTGTCGGGAATGGTTTCTGTCAAATCCAGTTCACCCGCCCGGAACCGTTTGAGTTCACTGGCTGGTTCTTCGGTGATGTGATACACCACGTGTTCGAAAAAGACCTGCCTGGCGGCATGAAAATGCGGATTTTTTTGCAGAACGACTTTTTCCTGCGGCACCCATTGTTGGACAAAGTAGGCGCCGTTACTGGCGGGATAAGAGCCATCAGTGGCGACAGGCCTGGCTGGCAAAGGGCAAAACACCGGCAGGCTGAGATATTCTGGTAGCATCGGTTCGGCGTGAGTTAACTGAATGAGCAACTGATGACCGGACAAGGCCTTGACCCCCAGTTTTTCGGCCGGTGCCGTGCCGGTGCGAATGGCGTGGGCATTTTTCAACACATCAAACAGTTGTGCCTGATGGGCCTGGCTTTGTGGCGTGACCGCCATGCGCCAGGCGCGTACGAAGTCTTCGGCCAACACAGGCGAGCCATCGTGCCAGCGGGCGTTTTTGCGCAATTGAAAGGTCCAGTGCAGGCCGTCGTCGCTCACGTGCCAGCTTTCAGCCACTCCGGCGGCCGGGCGTCCATTGGCGTCCATTGTCATCAGCCCTTCACAGATATCCCGCAGAATATTCTGGCTGTTTAAGCCCTGGGCCTGGTGTATATGCAGTGAGTCCGGCTCGCCACCATTGCCGCGGTGTAATGTGGAAGTGTCAACAGCGCCTTGGGCGCCGGCCGCATGGATCAGCAACACATGGCAAGTTAGCATGACGCGAAAAAACCGGCGACCAGAAGAAAGATGCAGGTGGTTTATCATGGTTTGTGTGGCGGCATTGAATCAGGTTTCAATGATACACTAGGGCGCTTGCTTAACGACGAAATCGCTGTTGTGGAAAAAAACACGCCCATTGAAGACAAAAGTCAGCTGGTGGACTATTTGGCTGCCGGCTGTAAACCGAAATCTGCCTGGAAAGTGGGGACCGAACACGAAAAGTTTGGCTTTCGCTGGTCGGATTTTTCACCGTTGGATTATGAAGGCGACGGAGGCATCCGCGAGATTCTGGCAGGTTTGCGTGACCGCTATCACTGGCAGCCGGTGGAAGAAAACGGTTTTTTGATTGCCCTCAAGCGGAACGGCGCCTCCATCACCCTGGAACCCGGCGGCCAACTGGAGCTGTCCGGCGCACCCCTGGTCACCATTCACGAAACCTGCCGCGAAACCAATAGCCATTTACGCGAAGTGCGTTCGGTGGCCGATCCCCTGGGCAGCAGCTTTCTGGGCATGGGTTTTCACCCCACAGCACGCCGCGATGACATTCCCTGGATGCCCAAGGGCCGTTATCAGGTCATGCGCCGGTATATGCCCAGCGTGGGTTCGCTGGGGCTGGACATGATGAAACGCACGTGCACCATTCAGGCCAATCTGGACTTTGGCTCCGAGGCCGACATGGTGAAAAAGTTTCGGGTTTCCCTGGCGCTGCAACCGGT
>JALSHI010000010.1 GCA_026982315.1 Lysobacterales bacterium | reverse complement strand
TTCAGCCCCAAATGCTGCCGCACAGGCGACAAGGCACCATCAGCGGCCAGCAACAAGGCCGCCCGGATTGACTGCATATGGCCATTATGCTCGTAAGTGAGACTGACCCCACCTTCGGGCACAAGTTCAAAACGGTCCAGGCGGGCCGGGCTCAAATAAGTAATTTTGCCGTGATTCCGCACCTGCCGGAGCGCCGCAAGGCCCAGTCTATGGGCTTCAACCACATGCCCCAAGGCCGTGACGCCCAACTCCCGGGCCTGAAACAGCGCCGAACCAAAGTGGCCCCGCTGAGACACATGCACACTGGTAATGGCCTCGGCATCCTCCGCCACCAACGGCCACACGCCCAGATTGCTCCAGAAGTGGCGTGAAGCCGCCCCCACCACCAGTGTGCGGTCGTCAAAACTGCTGCGGACATTCTCTGCCGGTGTTCTGGCTTCCAGCACCGTGACCTGAAAATCCCGCTGCGCCAGGGCCAAAGCCGCTGCCAACCCCACCAGCCCGCCACCGGCAATCACCACGTCCGGGGAGCGCTGGTCTGTCATGCGAGAATCATTCATCAGGGTCGATACTCCTGTTCTGACCAGAAAAGGCTAATGCCCCGCGGCGGCTTGCTTTAGCTGATGACGTGCCTTATCCGAGCGACGGGCTTCCAGCGCCTCCAGGTAAGCACTGTCAACGCCAGTCACATACTGTCCGGAAAAGCACGAGGTATCAAAATGCTGGACTTTTCGGGTTCGCTCCCGGCAGGCATCCACCAGGTCATCCAGGGTCTGGTAAATCAGTCCGTCAGCACCCAGTAACTGGCAAATTTCCGCTTCATCACGCCCATGGGCAATCAGTTCGCTGGCCGCCGGCATATCAATACCATAAATGTTTGGATACCGCACTGGCGGCGCCGCTGAGGCAAAAAACACCTTGCGCGCACCGGCTTCCCGGGCCATTTGGATAATCTGTTTGCTGGTGGTACCCCGCACAATGGAGTCATCCACCAAAAGCACGTTCTTGCCACGAAACTCCAGATCAATGGGATTCAGCTTGCGGCGCACCGATTTGGTGCGTTCGCTTTGCCCGGGCATAATGAATGTACGCCCCACATAGCGGTTTTTGACAAAGCCTTCACGCAACTTGACATCCAGTTTATGAGCCATGGGAATGGCGCAGGTGCGCGCCGTGTCAGGAATGGGAATAACCACATCGATGTCTTCATTGCCCCAGCGTTGGTTGATGCGTTCGGCCAACTTTTCTCCCATGCGCAGGCGCGCCTTATGGACGGAAATATCGTCCATTAAAGAATCCGGACGGGCGAAGTAAACATATTCAAAAATACACGGTGAATAAACAGGATTTGTGGCGCATTGCTGTCGATGCAATACGCCGTCGCGAGTAATATAAACCGCCTCCCCTGGGGCCACATCATCAATCAGGGAAAAGCCGTTAATATCCAGCGCCGCACTTTCTGAGGCCAGCATATACTCATGCCCTGTGACGGTTTCACGCTCCCCCAGCACCAATGGGCGAATGCCCCACGGATCACGAAAGCCCACCAATCCAAAACCCGGCACCAAAGCCACCACCGCATAACCGCCAACACAACGGTTGTGTACACCGGACACCGCTTTGAAAACCGTCTGCGGATGCAGGCTTTTATCCATTTCATAGCGGTGCAGCTCATGGGCAAACACATTCAATAACACCTCTGAATCACTGTCGGTGTTTATATGGCGCCGGTCAGTCTGAAACAGTTCCTGCCGCAATTCCTCGGCATTAATCAGGTTACCATTGTGGCCCAGGGCGATGCCATAAGGTGAGTTCACGTAGAATGGCTGGGCCTCCTGCTGGCCTTCGCTGCCGGCGGTGGGGTAACGCACATGACCAATCCCCATAAAACCTTGCAGTTTTTGCACTTCCGCCGAGTTGAAAACATCCTTGACCAGCCCGCTGCCTTTCACCAATTGCAGTCGCCCGTTGTGGCTGGTGGCCATGCCCGCGGCATCCTGCCCACGATGTTGCAAAACAGTCAAGCCCTCATAAATAACCGAGGCCACATTACACTGGCCGACAATTCCGATCACTCCACACATGGTTATTCGCTCTTTAAAGATATGGAAAGTTTAGGATTCAGGCCCTTTGGCAGCCGGGACAGCCTGCGCTTCTGCTTCGTTTGCAGGCGGTTGGGATGATGCTGTTTCTGCCGATGTCTGTGCTGGCGGACTTGGCTGCACAGCGGCCTTCTGTCCATCTGCCCCGGTAGATTGCTCTGAGCCTGTTTGCCCCATCTGTTGCCTGGCAAAAGAAAAATAGTCGGAAAAATCCTCAGGCATACGTTGCCTAACCCACTCAGCCATACGGCCAAAATAAGGTGCCAGACGCGACTCCTTCCACCATGGATCCTCCGCCAGTGGTGTGGCCTGAATAAAAAACGCCATGGCGACCACAGCCACCACGCCACGTAAAACACCAAAAAACAGCCCGAAAAAGCGGTCACTGCCTGTCAGACCGGTTTTATTCACCAGTTTGCCCAAAATGAAATTCAGCAAGCCGCCCACCAGCAAGGCCGCCAGAAACAAGGCCACAAAGGCAATCAAATGGCGTGCCGATGGCAAATCTATCCAGGGGGCCAGACCAGCTTGCGCTTTATCGACAAAATGGTAAGCCAGCCAGAAAGCGCCCACCCATATCAACAGCGAAAAGACCTCGCGCACCAGCCCGCGAAACAGGCTGATAACCGCCGACAGACCAATGATTCCCAATACTGTGTAGTCAAACCAGTTCATGCGCGGCGTTTAAGCAGTCGTCCAGTGAAAAACAGCCGGTTTTGTCGAAATGCCATATTCACGGCCACACTACTCAATCACGTCAGACAATTCATGGGGACGAATGACACCACGAATCTGGAGTTTTTTTTGCAATCGGGCCCGGGTTTTTTCCGCCTCCGCCCGCTTGACTTCCGGACCCACGCGCACCCGGTACAGGGATTGAGCTGTCATCGATGCCTTGTCAACAAAAGCGGTATAACCCTGCGCCCTGAGTTTGTCTCGCAGCTTTCTGGCATTCTCAAGCCGGGAAAAACTGCCTGCCTGCACCACCCAGGCTTTGGCCGTTTGCCGGGTAATGGCCTCGGAGTCTTTCGGGGACAATCGCACAATGGCTGGTTTTCCCAAGCCTAATGCGCCCTGGCGGTTGGCCATGATCACTTTTTCGGCATAAACCTGGGCCTGTGCCTGCTGGGTAAACTCCGGGGAATAGACATAGAATAGTGTCCGGCTGTCGTCCTTGGATATGGCTGTGGGCACTTTGGCCAGAAGCAGTTTTCCGCGAACTTTTTCCGCATTGGCACGTTGCGAAAAGCTGCCGATTTTGACCCGGAATACCGCAGCACTGGAGCCACTGTCAGGTGGCTTGGCAGAGGGTTGTGGCGCAGGTTTGGCGGCAGAGGCCACTGTTGGTTGTTTGTTGCTGTGGGGTGTTTTTTTCGGCGTTACTGGCGTTTTAGCTGATGCTGTGGGTTCTTTTTCCGACGAGGCCTCAGTATGTTGCTGCTCTGCCAGGCGCTGATGATGGGTTTTCTCCGCCGCCACAATCGTTTTGACCGGCTCAGGCTCAATGGCTGTCTCCATATCCACCGAGCTGGTCATTGGTGGATTTGGTTCGCGCGCCTGACTCACCGGCTCATCAATACGGAAGCTGCGCTTTTCCAGTGGCGGCAAATCCGGCTTGTCGGGGATATGCAATTCTACCTGATGTTCCCCTTGGACAGGTTTGCCGTCAAACAACATGGGGACAAAAATAACAGCAAGGGCAACGATGACCGATGCGCCCACCAGGCGTTGCTTGAGGTTTTGATCCATGCCGGTTTCCTCTGGGGTGGCTAAAGACCTATTTTTTCAGATTTTCGCATAAAAATCGAGGCAATTCTTTCCGGCTGATTTGTTGCTGAGGCAAATCGCGGTTTTTCAACGCCTTGACTGAAACCACGCCCTCGGCCAACTCCCGCTCACCGAGAATCACCGCGAACTCCGCCCCACTGCGATCGGCCTTGCGAAACTGGGCCTTGAATGAGCCTCCTTCCAGATTTTGGATCACGCGCTGTTGCGGCAAAGCGGTACGCAAACTTTCTGCCAGTGCAAAAACTTCAGCGGCATCCACCCCGGCTTCGCTCACCAGATAAATATCCGCCAGTGGTTCGGCTTGCCATAAGCCCAGGGTCTCTATGAGCAATAATAGCCTGTCCAGCCCCAATGCAAACCCCACCGCCGGTGTGGGTTTGCCACCTTGCCGCTCCACCAGGGTATCGTACCGACCACCGCCACAGATGGTGCCTTGGGCGCCCAAATCGTCACTAATCCATTCAAAGACGGTTTTCCCATAATAATCCAACCCTCGAACCAACCTGGGGTTTTCCACATATTCAACCCCGGCGGCATCCAGCAGATGCTTCAGTTGCTCGTGATGGCGAAGTGACTCTTGGTCGAGAAAGTCTCTCAGTAACGGAGCCTGTGCAATCAGGTCCTGCATAAGCGGATTTTTACTATCCAGGATTCTCAGCGGATTGCTGTACAGACGGCGTTTGGCATCCTCGTCCAGAAGGTCCTTATGCCCTTCCAGATAGCCAATCAGCGCTTCCCGGTAACGCCCCCGACTTTCAGCCGTGCCCAGGGAATTAATTTCCAGTCGCACGGGGTGCGCCTGGGCATCCAGGCCGAGTTCCTTCCATAATCGCTGACCCAAAATCAATATTTCCGCATCCGCCTGGGGGCCAGGATTGCCAAAATACTCCACACCTACTTGCTGGAATTGCCGGTTGCGGCCCTTTTGTGGGCGCTCATAGCGAAACATGGGGCCGGAATACCAGAGCTTCTGGGGGCCTGACGCCATGAGGTTATTCTGTATCAAAGCGCGTACACACGGCGCCGTGCCTTCTGGCCGCAAACTGAGGCTTTCGCCTTTGCGATCAGAGAATGTGTACATTTCTTTTTCGACAATATCGGTGACTTCACCAATGGCAGAGCAAAAAAGCGCCGTTTTTTCGACAATCGGAAAACGGATTTCACGATATCCATATTGCTGAAAAAGTCGCCGCATAATGTTTTCGGCGCGTTGCCATTGCCAGGTTTGGTCCGGCAGCACATCGTACATGCCGCGCACTCGGCTAATCGCTTGGCTCATGTTGGTTCCAATGTGATTTTTAGAAGTCTTGCGCCTTGCACAATGCCAACAGCGGGCTCATGCAAAAGCGATGACCGGCATTCTACCCAGCGGGTAGCGCCTTGCCAATGAAAACATGAAATTAAGGATAGGAGATAACAGCCGTGATTAATTGGTTGCCAGTGCCGATGGGTCGGTCGGCCAATCAAAATCGGCCACGTTTTTATGCGTCCAGCGATCCAGCGCAACAGGCACTCCATTAATTTTCACCTGAACCCGGCCGGCATTGCCCAGACGGAAATGAACAGGTAAGGCGGCCTGATAGCGATACGTCCCGGCGGGTAACAAATTATGTTCAATCCGCGCACCATCAGTTTGTCTGACAGACACCCAGGCTGGCTCATTCAGAACAATCACCAGCTCCGCCATGTCAGTGTCCGTGCCACCAGTGGGAACCGGTGGAGCCTGTCCCGTAACCGTAGGATTGCCGGACGGCCCTTTCGCTGAAGTCGCGCTGGTGCTTGGCGGCGAAGCCTCTCCGGTTTTGTGGGAATCTTTTTCCATGGTGCCGGATTTTTGGGCTTCGGGTAGGCTGTCGTCGAGAAGGCTCCCCTTGGCCGGTGCCTGGCCGCCCTCTTTTTGTCCATCTGCCGTGTTGGCCGGTGGCGCCGGAGGTAATAGGGACGAATAGTGAAAATCATCAGCCGTGGTTTTGCTGTCGCTGGCGTCCTTTTCCGCCAGCGCGCCCGGGATAACCTTGACACTGTTCACATCCGATGCCTGAGTCTGGCTCATCATGTACCAGATACCATAGGCAAAGGCCGCCACCACCAGCGTGCCCAGCAAATATCCCAGAAAGTGACCGGATGAACGACGTCGAGACACCACATTGGCGATGGCGTACTGGGTGCTGATTCGTGGCAGCTCATCCGCTGGGATGGGATAATCCCGCATAAGTTCTTCTGCAGACACGCCCAGCACCTTGGCATAGTTTTTCAAATACCCCCGAATATAGGCCGGCGCCCCCAGAAATTCGGTTTCCCCCCGTTCCAGACGCCGTAACAAGTCCCGGTTCAGCTTGAGCTGATTGCTCATGTCATCAAGGCTCAATCCCGCCTGTTCGCGCAGCCTGGCAAGATTGAGCGTGGTTTTCTCTGTTGCGTTGTCTTTATCTTTATGCTGATCGTGATTATCGTCGGGGGATGCTGTGGTCATGTTTCACCTCTGCTGGAGGGCCTTGAAGGCTTCGGATTGAGGGAACCGCTGGGCCAGGCGTTGGTAATATTGTTTTGCACCCGTCAGATTCCCCAGTTGTTTTTCTGCGCGATATCCAATCGCAAGCATTTTGTCGTCCAACTCATGCACGGCCTCCAGCCGTTGCAAAAAAGCACGAACCTTGAAAGGTTTGCCTTTTTTGTCCTGAATAATCACCATATTGTAAAGAGAGACCGGCAGATCCGGTTTCCATTTCAGCGCTTCGGTAAAGTGCTTTTCGGCCTGTTCCAGCTTGCCCGCCTTCATCAGGCACACGCCAGCATTTTCCAGCGCCACATAAGGTGTCTGGTAAAAGCGATTCTGGCTGGCCATCTCGTAATACCGGACAGCCTTGTCATATTCCCCTTGCTGACACAGAAAAGTCCCATAGTTATTGACAATAGAGGCGTCGTTAGAGCCATACTTGATACTCAAACGATAATGCTTCCACGCTTTATCCAGCACGCCCATGCGCGTATAGACCACGCCCAGCAAACTGTGTGCCACCGCCAGCTTGGGGTCATATTTCAGCGCCCGTTGTAATTTTTCCAGCGCCACATCCAGATCGCCCCGCTGCAAATATCCCGCGCCCAGTTGCACGTTAATCATCGCCGGGGAGTTGTCCTCGGCGGTTTTCAGTTTGGCGGACCCGTCGATCTGGCGCTCATGATGACGAGCCGGCGCAGAACCACAACCTGACAGCAGCCCTGCTATGATGGCATAGAGCAAAAAAAAGGCAGTATGGCTACGATTGAACCGGCTCATGCAGGTAACTCCCGGGACAGTGATGACTGACTCTCGGCGGATTCCGCTACCGTCTGTTGACGTTTACGGATGGTCAGGGATCGACGTGTGCGATCAATAAATTCGCCGGCCAGCTGGCCACATGCCGCGGCAATATCATCGCCGCGGGTTTTGCGTATGGTGGTGACAATCGGGCTGGCGGCGCAAATGGCGTAAAAACGCTCAATGGCCTCCGGCCGGGAGCGCCTGAACGGATTGCCGGGAAAAGGATTAAAGGGAATCAGATTGATTTTGCAGGGCACATGGCTTAACAGCTTGACCAGCGCCCGGGCATGCTCCGGCCGGTCATTGACGCCATCAATCAAGGTATATTCAAAAGTAATTCGCGCTTTGCGCTTGCCTTCCACAAAGCGTTTGCAAGCCGCCAGCAAAGGCGCAATGGGATATTTTTTGTTCAGCGGCACCAGTGTGTTACGCAAGGCATCATTGGGAGCATGCAAGGACACTGCCAACGACACATCGGCATCACGGTTCAACTGGTCAATTTGCGGAACCAGGCCGGAAGTGCTGACGGTAACGCGCTTGTTGGCCAGCCCAAAGCCAAAATCATCCCGCATGATATTCAGCGCTGGTAACACATTATCGTAATTGGCCAAAGGCTCGCCCATGCCCATCATGACCACATTCGTCAGGCGGCGATTGGTGGTGCTGTGGCCCAACTCGCGAGCCGCCAGCCACACCTGGCCGATGATTTCGGCAGTGCTCAGGTGGCGATTGAAGCCCTGTGCGCCGGTGGCGCAAAAGGTGCAATTCAGCGAACAACCCACTTGCGAAGAAACACACAGCGTGCCGCGCTTGCCTTCGGGAATAAACACCGTTTCAATGGCATTGCCTTCGCCCATGCGAAGCAACCACTTAATGGTGCCATCGGTGGATTCCTGCCGGGCGACAATTTCCGGCGGCTGGATGACAAATTTTTCTGCCAGCCGAACCCGATGTGATTTGCTGAAGTTGGTAAATTGGGAAAAGTCTGTTTGAAATTGGTGGTAAACCCACTTCATGAGCTGGGCAGCGCGGAATTTTTGTTCGCCGCTTGCAACGAACAGTTTCTCCAGCGCTGCCTTGTCCAGACCAAATAGATTGATTTTCTCTGAACCGCTCACCTGTTTAGGTACCTACCTGTAGTCATCGAGGCGCAATATCCACCTCGGCAAAAAAATAGGAAATCTCATTTTTGGCGGTTTCCGGCCCGTCAGAGCCATGCACCGCATTGGCGTCGATGCTTTCGGCAAAATCGGCCCGAATGGTGCCCGCTGCCGCTTCCTTGGGGTTGGTCGCGCCCATCAATTCCCGATTTTTGGCGATGGCGTTCTCGCCCTCCAACACCTGGATCATCACTGGACCGGAAGTCATAAATTCCACCAGCTCACCAAAAAATGGACGATCCTTATGGACTGCATAAAAGCCCTCCGCTTCACGGCGGCTCAGTTGTTTCATTTTGGCGGCGATAATTTTCAGCCCCGCATCCTCAAAGCGCTGGTAAATCTGGCCAATTACGTTTTTGCCAACGGCATCGGGCTTGATAATAGACAAGGTTCGCTCAACAGTCATTACGGCTGTTACTCCTTAAAAAGAAAAGTTAAAGAAAGTGAATCACAAAAAGGTCACCTGCCTGTCACCCGAAGCCGGCGTCCGCTCCAGCGAACAACACGATCTGAACGCGCCAGTGCCGCCGTTACCCGGGACAACGACAGATTTTGCCTTGAAAATCACGCACTTAGCCCGGGCAAGTTGAAGCCCATTCTAGCGCGGTTTTCCTCAATTTACAAAGCCTCTCTTGACAAGCCATGCCAAGATGTGGCCAAAGGCCGCCATTTTAGCAGTTTACCCACAAAAACACACGTGGATTATTGGCCTTCCCGCCAGGTTCTCCCAGATTTCTTGCACAATGCTTGTCAGCCAGCACAAGGATAAAACAAACGTTTGATTGCGATTGCCAGAGGAGCTCGCTTATAATGCCCTTGCCATTTTTTACACTCCGTTTGTTATACCAAATCAAACAATTAAGACCAATGACTGTTTTATCAACCAAGGAACGCATTCTCAACAGCACCGAGGAGTTGGTGGCCGAGTCTGGTTTTTGCGACCTGACCATGCGGCAAATATCCACCCGCGCCAACACCAATCTGGCCGCCATTAACTACCATTTTGGCAGCAAACAGTCACTGATTAACCACATGCTTGAGCGCCGGCTGGATACCTTATTCGCCATGCGATTAAAACGTCTTGATGAGCTGGAAAATGGCTCGCAACAGCCTTGTATCCTTCAACAAGTGCTGGAAGCCTTTATCGAGCCAGCCCTCATTATCAGCAATAACGAACGCATGGGCGGCCGGAGATTCATGAAAATTCTGGCCCGCGCCTATGCCGAGCGCAGTGATTTTCTGCATGAGTTGTTGAGTTCCCGTTATGCGGATGTGATTAAGCGTTTTGCGGCAGCCATTGCCCGCGCCTGCCCGCACCTGGATGAACAAACAGTATTCTGGCGATTCCATTTTATTATGGGCGCCCTGACTTATGTCATGGCTGATTTCGGTGCCGCCACCAAAACCAGTCATATGACAGAGCAGGAGTTTTTCGCAACGTGCAGCCGCCAATTGGTGGATTTTGCGCAGGCATCCCTTAGCGGCCAGGCAATGGATTATCCAGGCGACCAGGCTTCGGCATCCAGCCAGCCATGATGTGGATTATTGCCGGACTGATATTCATCACAGCTGCGGCACTCTGGTGGCGCTGGCCACTGTGGTGGTGGGCCATTCTGGTACTGACTCTGCCATTTCTAGCCTATTACAATCATCTTGCCGGTAAGCTGGCTTCCATTGCCAGTTTGTTGATACTGATTGTGCTTACCGCTGCTTTGGCGATTCCTGCCATGCGATTACGCTTTTTCAGCCGTCCTTTTTACCGCTGGCTGAAACGGAAAAACCCGAACTGGCGCCGTTTTCAACGCATTGATTCCGGCTGGATGGTGAGCCAGTTCGAAAAAGGCCTGTTCCGCGGCCACCCGCAGTGCCCGGATATGTCGGAAAAAAATGAAAACGATACCGAAACACTGACCGCACCACTCAAACAACGCCTGGAGACCTTCCTGCGGGCCTTGCGAGAAAATCCAGCAGATAACTGCAGCATCAATGCCTTACAGAAAAATGGCCTGCTGGCCCTTTCCGTACCCAAATCCCGCCAGGGCCCGGGTCTTTCACCCCGACAAATCGCTGCCGTTTTACAGCCGCTAGCCAGCCATGAGCCACTGCTGGCCAGCCTAGTGGGCATGCACAATTTTGAATCACTGACAGCCTTGCTATCGCTTTTTGGTAACAGTCAAACCAATGAGCAATGGCTGACAGAAATCGCCAAAGGCAAAAAAAGCCCTTTTTTAACACCCACGACATTATACGAGCTCCTCGAAAGTGGCCGGGCCAGCCTTGAGGCCCGCGTGGACGAAGAAGATGATGGCACAGGCCCGCAAATCGGGTTGCGTTTATCCTTTGAAAACGTAATTCTTCTCGGCCACCCTGAAGCCAACTGCTTTTATCTGGCCACCCATGTCACCGACTTCAACCACCTGCTGGGCCGATCTTCTCGCCCGGGAACGGCCCTGTGTTGTCTGGACAAGGACATGCCGGGACTCACCCTGACCGAAGGGCTACCCACCGCCGGTGGTTTACTGCGCTATTATTCCTGCACCGCCAGGGAGGTCTTTGTGCCCATTGACGCCATCATTGGCGGCCCCAACGGCATTGGCCGCGGGATTGAATACCTGTTTCGCAGCCAGGCACTGGCCGCAGGTATCTGGCCGGCTGCCATTTCCACCCCGCTAAACCGGGTAGCCATCACCACAGCCTGGCATTTTGCCCAATTACAAAAACAGAATGGCCGCCCGCTGCTCAAATACCGCTTGGTGGTACGCAAAATCAACCAGCAAATCAGCCAGTGTCTACAAATTCAGCAGTTTCAGCACTTGGCCTTGCTGGACAATCAGCCGGATACCCGTTTGCGCTATACCGCCATTCTGTTTAAAAACCGAATTCTGGAAAAAACTGGCGAACAGCTGAATCTGCTACGCAGCATTCTCGGCTCCCAGGCCCATTACATCAAATCCGAGCATAAACTCACCGGCTTTCATCGTGTCATTCACCTGGCCATGGAAATGGATGGCGCCAGCCACGAAATTAACCAGTTGCCCCTGTTAAAAAAAGCCGCCATGGCGGCCCACCCATGGTACCAGGAAGAAGTGGCGGCGTTGGCCAGTGACGAAGAACAGGCCTCCCGGTTTGACCATGCCATGTTTTCACATCTGGGATACATTCTGCGTAACAGTCTGAAAAACCTGTTACTGTCTCTGGCGCTGGTGGCCGGTGGACGGCTATTGCCAGCCCGGAACCGGCTGCGCCTTATGCTGACAGCCATGAGCACTAAATTCGCCTTGGTGACTGATTTAACACTCATTGCCTGGACCATTAAAACGCCAGTCAACACCGGCTTTGCCGGCCATGTGGCCGAAGCCATGATTGGCTTGGTGGAAGCCTGCGCATTGCTGCCCCGCCTGCATGCCGACAATCCGCCTCGCGGCCTGCTGTACGGCACTTACAAAAACGCCCTGTATCATAGCCAGCAACACCTGAAAGAAACCATTAATGCGGCATTTGGGCGGAAAGCGGCTTTTTGGCTGAAATGGTTTGTCTATCCGGCCGGTCGGCCTTTCACCAGTGTCCGTTTTGACCGTTTTCTGGCTGAAAACTTCGAAAGCCTGTGCAATAGTGCAAATGAGGAAGTTCATAACTCGGCCCTGTTGCAACAGATCATCGAAGCCTCAGCCCGACTACAAGCGGCTCAGGTGGCGGAAAATGCGGTTCGCAACGCCACCGGGACAGCCTTGACCACTGATAATTTTCAAGTCCTGATTGACCGCAGCCTGGCGGCTGGCGTGATCTCCGTTGAGCAAGCCGAAAGCCTGCGTGACGCCTACAAGGCCATTCAGAAAATCAAATTAACCAACCACTTTGGGAAACCATCATGAACGCAAAACACCCGATAAAAAAAGTTGCCGTCCTGGGAGCCGGCGTCATGGGCGCGCAAATCGCCGCTCACTTCGCCAACGCCCACTACCCTGTCATTCTGTTCGACCTGCCAGCCAAAAAAGGCGATAAAAACGGCATTGTACTCAAGGCCATTAAACAACTGGGCAAACTGAAGCCCCCGCCACTGGGACATGCTTCAGTGACAAAATATATCGAGCCGGCCAATTACGAGGATGACTTGCCCCGTTTGGCTGAAGCCGATCTGATTATCGAGGCGGTGGCCGAGCGTCTGGATATCAAGGAAAGCTTGTATCGCACCATCTCCCCGCACATCAGCGAACACGCCATTATCGGCTCCAACACCTCGGGGCTGAGCATCAACGAACTGGACTCGGTTTTGCCCGAAAGCCTGCGCGACAACTTTTGTGGCGTGCACTTTTTTAACCCGCCACGTTATATGCATCTGGTGGAACTCATCCCCAGCGACAAAACCGACCCGGCCATTATGGACGCCATGGAGGCCTTTCTGACGACGCAACTGGGCAAGGGCGTCATCAGGGCCAAGGACACCCCCAATTTTATTGCCAACCGCATAGGCGTCTTTTCCATGCTGGCCACCATGCACTATGGCATGAAGTACGGCATTCCTCTGGAAACAGTGGACGCCTTGACCGGCACCCTGATTGGCCGCCCCAAAAGCGCTACCTATCGCACCGCTGATGTGGTTGGGCTGGACACATTGATACATGTGGTGCTAACCATGCAGCGGGCCTTGCCTGATGACCCCTGGCACCCCTACTTTAACTTGCCACAATGGTTGCATGTGCTGGTAGAAAAGGGTGCTTTGGGTCAGAAAACCCGCCAGGGTATCTACAAAAAAGTCGGCAAAGCCATTCATGTGCTGGATATTGACAGCGGCGAATACCGCCTGAGCGATCCGCAAGTCGACCCGGAAGTGCTGGATATCCTCAAAACCCGCGATCCGCAGGAAAAAATGCGCCGCCTGCGCGAAAGCGAGAAACCGCAAGCCCGATTCCTGTGGGAAATGTTCCGCGAAGTGTTTCACTACAGCAGTTACCACCTGGCGGCCATTGCCCACAACGCCCGCGATCTGGACTTTGCCATTCGCTGGGGCTTTGGCTGGGCACACGGGCCACTGGAAACCTGGCAAATGTCCGGTTGGCAGCCTGTTGCCGAATGGATTGCGGCAGATATTCAGGCCGGCCAGACCATGGCCAACGCGCCCCTGCCGGAGTGGGTCAAAAAAATCCCCGGCCCACATACGCCGGAAGGATCCTACTCACCGGAAGAAGACCGCTTTGTGCCTCGTCCGGACAACCCCGTTTACCGCCGGCAATTATTCCCCGATCCCCTGTTTGTGGAACGTCATCAATACGGCGAAACCGTGTTTGAAAATGACGACTTCCGCCTGTGGCACATGGGAGACGATATCGCCATTGGCAGTTTCAAAACCAAAAAGCACATTATCACCGACGGGGTGCTGGAAGGTTTGCAAAAAGCCAGCGCCATTGCCGGCGAGTCTTTCAAGGGGCTGGTCATCTGGCAACCGGACGAACCCTTCAGCCTGGGCGCCAATCTGGCTCCGGCCGCAGAAGCCATCCGCCAAGGCCGCATTGCGGAAGTGGAAGCGCTGGTCAACACCTTTCAGCAAACATCCCAGGCATTGCGTTTTTGCAGCGTGCCAAGCGTTATCGCCACCCGAGGCATGACCCTGGGCGGCGGCTGTGAATTCACCATGCACGCCACCGCTTCAATCAACGCTTTTGAAACCTATATCGGGCTGGTTGAAGCCGGTGTTGGTCTTTTGCCCGCCGGTGGCGGCCTGAAAGAAATCGCCCGCCGCGTATCTGACAAAAATGAAAACAGAGACCTCTACCCGGATCTGGAACATTACTTCAAGCTGGTGGCCCTGGCCAAGGTGGCCGGTAGCGCGCTGGAAGCCAGAAAGTGGGGTCTGCTCAAAGAAGACGCACGCATTATTTTCCACCCGCACGAAATCCTCTATGTGGCCAAGGAAAAGGCCCGCTTCCTGTACGAAGCGGCCTATCACGCCCCCCCTGAGGACAAAAAAATCCGCGTGGCTGGCCGTCCGGCCATCGCTAATTTTGAAATGATTCTGGCCAATATGCTGGCTGGAGAATTTATCTCCGAACACGATTATGAGATCGCCAAACGCATCGGCTTCGTTCTGGCCGGTGGTGATGTGGATGCCGACTCCCTGGTCAGCGAGCAATACCTGCTGGATCTGGAGCGTAAAAACTTTATGGCGCTTATCCAGATGCCCAAAACCCTGGAGCGCATCGAGTACACCCTGAAAACCGGCAAACCACTGCGTAACTGAACCCATTACTAGGAAACTACCATGAGTCAAACATCACAAGACGTTTACATTGTCGAAACCATCCGTACCCCGGTGGGCAAAGCCCCGCGTGGCATGTTCAGCAAAACCCGGCCGGATGATCTACTGGCCCATACGCTGCGGGAAATTATGGCCAGAAACCCGCAACTTGATCCGCACGAAATCGGCGATGTGGTCATTGGTTGCGCCATGCCCGAAGCCGAACAGGGCATGAATGTGGCCCGCATCGCCCTGTTGCTGGCCGGTTTGCCAGAAACTGTGCCCGGTCAAACCATCAACCGTTTTTGCTCCTCCGGCCTGCAGTCCATCGCCATTGCCGCCAATGCCATTGCCAGTGGCCAGATCAACGCCGCCATCGCCGGCGGCACGGAAAGCATGAGCATGGTGCCCATGATGGGCCACAAAGTGGCCATGAACCCCAAGGTCTTCGAAAACGAGGAACACCTGGGTATTGCCTATGGCATGGGTATCACCGCTGAAAAAGTCGCCGAGCAATGGGATATTTCTCGCGAAGCCCAGGACGAATTCGCCTACAACAGCCATCAAAAGGCCATTCGCGCCATTGACTCCGGGCAGTTTGCGGATGAGATCGTCCCCTACACCATCGAATCGCGCCTGCCGGATACAGAGCATGCGGCCACCATTATCAAAACCCGCACTGTGGATACCGATGAAGGTCCGCGCCGCGACACCAGTCTGGAAGCCTTAAGCAAACTGCGGCCGGTTTTCAAGGCCACCGGCAGCGTCACCGCCGGTAATTCCTCGCAAATGTCCGATGGCGCCGCGGCCGTATTGCTGGTCAACGAAGACATGCTGAAAAAATACAACCTGACGCCTATTGGCAAATTCCGCACATTTGCCGTGGCCGGCGTGCCCCCGGAAATCATGGGCATCGGCCCCATCAAAGCCATTCCAAAAGCGCTGGAACTGGCTGGGCTGAAACAAGACGACCTGGACTGGATTGAGCTTAATGAAGCCTTTGCCGCCCAATCCCTGGCTGTCCTCAAAGACACCGGTCTGGACCCGGAAAAAGTCAACCCGCTTGGAGGCGCCATCGCGCTGGGGCATCCCCTGGGCACCACCGGCGCCAAACTCACCGCCACCACCTTGCACGGCTTGCGACGCACCGGCGGCAAATACGGCATGGTTACCATGTGTATCGGCACCGGCATGGGGGCGGCCGGCATTATCGAGGCTCTGTAAGCCTGTGTTAACGTATCAAAAAGCCCCGTGACCGCGGGGCTTTTTTGTATTGCTCACTGCTCAGAAACAAAACCATCACGGGCCGTGATACCGTGCCACCGGGCAGGAAATCAGGGGCTCACCGGAATGGCAGGTTAAAGCTATAATGAGGCCATGAAGACCACTGGCTTTTTATACCGCTGGCTGCAAGCCATTGCGCTGTTTGTGGTCACTGCAAGCCTTGCCGGAGAAACCACCATGCCCACCGATACCGCCTCCCCCATCACTCAGGAACGCCTCTGGCGCGCCTTTCGCGACAAAGGGCCTGGCTATGTTCCCCGCACCCGCCACCTGCGCCCCGATGGCCGTCCACAATATATCAATGCGCTGATTCTGGAAAGCTCGCCCTATTTGCTGCAGCATGCCCATAATCCGGTCAACTGGCGCTCCTGGTCGCCCGCGGCGCTGGCCGAAGCCCGGGCCAAAAACAAGCTGGTTTTTCTGTCTGTGGGCTATGCCACCTGCCATTGGTGCCATGTGATGGAGGAAGAAAGCTTCGAGGATCCGACAGTGGCCCAGTGGTTAAATGAGCATTTTATCCCCATCAAGGTGGACCGCGAGGAACGCCCGGCTGTGGATGACTATTACATGACGGCTGTGCAACTGCTCAGTGGCCACGGTGGCTGGCCCATGTCGGTTTTTCTGACCCCTGAAGGCAAGCCGTTTTTTGGCGGCACCTATTACCCGAAGGCCGCGTTTATTCAGCTATTGCAGCGTGTGTCTGGACTCTGGCAGAAGCAACCGGACGCTTTGCGGCAACAGGCTGAACAACTGCATCGGGCCATTGCCCGCTACCATGCTGGAGAGCGCGCCGCCCGCACGGTTTCCCCTGACGCCAGTCACGCGGCTGTGGATCAACTGTTGCAAATGCACGATGAACTGCAGGGCGGCTTTGGCACTGCCCCAAAATTTCCGCAGGAAACCTGGCTGGCATTTTTACAGGACATGTGGGCCCGAAGCGGCGATGCCAATATCGCCCAGGCGCTGGCAAATACGCTCTCGGCCATGCAGCAAGGCGGCATCAATGACCAGGCAGGCGGTGGTTTTCACCGTTATGCCACAGATCCAGCCTGGCGCGTGCCACATTTTGAAAAGATGCTCTACAACCAGGCGCAACTGGCTGAAGTGTATGCCCGGGGCTGGTTGCAACACGGGCACAGGGAAGACCGACGCACAGCCATTCGTATTCTGGAGTATCTGTTGCGCGATATGCGCAACCCGCAGGGGGTGTTCTACAGCGCCAGTGACGCGGACAGCCGCACGCCTGCAGGAAAAATGGAGGAAGGATTTTATTTCACCTGGACGGTGTCCGAATTTCAGCAGGCGCTGGCGGATTTGCCTAACAACACCCGAAAGCTGGCCACGCGCATCTATCCGATTCAAGGCGCAGGCCCCGTGGCCGGACGCCATGTGCTGCATCGAAGACAATCACTGCCGCAACTGGCAGCACAATCAGGGCTCAACTGGCCGGAATTGTTGTCACAACTGGATACCATCAACGCCCACCTGCTGACGGCGCGCAATCAGCGGCCACGGCCCCTGCTGGACAAAAAAATCATTACCGCATGGAATGCCCACGCCATTCGCGCACTGGCCAATGGCGCTGTGGCGCTGAATCGGCCCGATTTTCTGGAAGCGGCCCAAAAAGCCGCTGATTATGTATGGCGCGTGCACCGGCGCCCACAAACCATGCCTGCCTTGCTACGCAGCTCCCTGGACGGAAAACCCGGCGCATTGCCAGCCACGCTGGAAGATCATGCCCAACTCATTCTGGCCATGCTGGCCATATACGATGCCAGTGGTGAACGCCAGTGGCTGCAACAGGCCAAGCAACTCTATGATGAAATCCCCGAGGCACTGCAAGACAAAAACGGCGCGTTTTACGATAGCCTGCCTGATGCGGCCACGCCCTGGCGACCCCAAACCCATCAGGCGGCAGATGCCGCCACGCCATCAGGCCAGGCTCTGATGCTTCAGGCGCTGGCCCAATTATGGCGACGTACCGGCACCGTCGCATACCGGCAAAAATATTTCGCCGCCTTGCAGGCTGTCGCAGGCCAGGTGAGCACCGCGCCACTGAGCCATGCCTCGACGTTACTGGCGCATCACTGGATGGAAAACGGGGAAATCTCGCCGCTGGCCCATGCCACCGGCGGCCATCTCCGCATCCAGGGGCATCGCCGAGGGAAAAGCCGGTTCTCACTTGCATTACAGACAGATCCCGGCTGGCACCTGAGCGCGCATGACGATAACAGCCAGCAGGATTTTCGCCTGTCCGTAGCATCCGGGTGGCCAGTGGCCATTCACACCGTGGACTGGCCGGTCTCTGACAATCTGACCACCGCCTTCCAGCAAATCCCGTTAAAAACCTGGTCGGGCACAGTCGAGCTACCAGTCACGCTGAAACAGGCCAGCGAGGATGGTTTTCCTGTCACGCTGCGCGTACAAGCCTGCAGCGACCGCATCTGCCTGCCACGGGAAACAGTCACCTTGTGGATTCCGGCTAGCAAGCCCCAATAGCACAGCGCACGCCCCGGCGGCTTTCCCACCGGCAAGACCATTCTCACTGCCAGCGGTTAGCCTTCCGGTGTCACGCCGTATTGATCCAACAAGTCGAGCAGCCAGTTTTCATCGACCACCGGCACGCCCAGCTCTTCAGCCCGGACCAGCTTGGAACCGGCCTTTTCCCCGGCAATCACCCGCTGCGTATTTTTGGAAACCGAGCTGGTCACTTTGGCGCCCAGTGACTGCAAGGCCGCCTTGGCCTGACTGCGGCTCATGGATTGCAAAGAGCCGGTGAGGACGATGTTCTCTCCAGCCAACGGCTGCGGGCGGTGGGCATCATCAGGAATTTCCGGCCAGTGAATGCCCTGGGCCAGCAAATCCTCAATCACGCGCTGGTTTTTGGGATTGCGAAAGAAATGATAAATATGCTCGGCCACCACCGGGCCCACATCCGGCACCTGCTGCAATTCTTCAAGACTGGCATTTTGAATGGTCTCCAGGCTTTTGAAATGCTGTGCCAGATTATTCGCGGTGGCCTCGCCCACCTCACGAATACCCAGTGCATACAAGAAACGGGGCAAGGTGGTGCGTTTACTTTTTTCAATCGCGCGCAAAACATTGTCGGCGGATTTTTGCCCCATACGCTCCAACCCAGCCAATTGTTCCTGCCGCAGGCGATAAATATCGGCGGGATTCTTCAGCAAACCGGCATCCACCAACTGTTCTATGAGTTTTTCACCCAGTCCTTCAATATCCATGGCCTTGCGCGAAACAAAATGTTTTAAGGCTTCCTTGAACTGGGCATCGCAGGACAGACCTGCCGGGCAACGGGTCACTGCTTCGCCTTCTGGCCGTTCCAGAACGGAATCACATACCGGGCAGCGCTGGGGCATCTGAAACGGTTGGGCGTTCGGGGGACGTTTTTCTTTCACCACCCGCACCACTTCGGGGATCACATCCCCGGCACGCCGAACCACGACAGTATCGCCAACACGCACATCCTTGCGGCGGACTTCATCTTCGTTATGCAAGGTGGCGTTGGTAATGGTCACCCCGCCGACTGTGACCGGCTCCAGGCGCGCCACCGGCGTGATGCTGCCGGTGCGCCCCACCTGGACATCAATACTGCGAACCCGGGTGGTGGCCTCCTCTGCGGGGAACTTATGGGCAATGGCCCAACGGGGCGATTTGGTGGCAAAGCCCAGTTTCTCCTGCAAGGCAAGATCATTGACCTTGAAAACCACGCCGTCAATATCGTAGTCGAGCTCATCACGAATCGACTGCATCCAGCGGTAATAGTCCCGCATGCCTTCATAGCCCTGAACCACCTTGTCCAGGGGATTGACGGGAATACCCAGGGTTTTGAACCATTCCAGCACATCGCTGTGTTTTTTGAATGGCGGAACGCCCTCGGCCACGCCCATGGAATAGGCAAAAAAAGTCAATGGTCGGCCTGCGGTTTTGCGCGGATCGAGCTGGCGCAAGCTACCGGCAGCGGCATTGCGTGGGTTGGCGAAAGTTTTTTCGCCGTGTTCACGCGCCCAGGCGTTGTAGGCCTCAAAGCCACTGCGGGGCATCAACACTTCGCCACGCACTTCCAGCCGCGCAGGTGGGTTGTCAGTACGCAACCGCAAGGGGATGGCCTTGATGGTGCGGACGTTGGCGGTGACGTCTTCTCCAGTGCGTCCGTCCCCGCGGGTGGCCGCCCGTGTCAGGCGGCCATTCTCATACAACAGACTCACAGCCAGGCCGTCCAGCTTGGGTTCGGCGGAATATTCCACCACATCCAGACCGGTCAAGTCTCGAACCCGTTTGTCCCAGGCCCGCAGTTCATCCTCATCAAACACATTACCCAGGGACAACATGGGAATTTCATGCTGAACCTGCTTGAAACCTTCCAATGGTTGATCGCCCACACGCTGGGTGGGCGAATCCGGTGATATGAGCTCCGGGTATTGTTTTTCCAGTTGTTCCAGCTCCCGATACAGTCGGTCATACTCCGCATCGCTAATGACCGGCTCATCCAGTACGTAATAGCGATAGGCGTGTTCATTGAGCGTATTGCGCAATTCTTCCACGCGCTGGCGAATTGTCGGGTCAACCATGGCTACCATCCATATGAAGGGTCAGAGCACTTAAAAACCACCACAACAGGCTAAAGGTTTTAGCCCTTAGTCCATGGCATGCTGGCGGTCAAATTCACGCATTTGTTCACGCAGAAAGGCGATTTGCTGCCGGGACATGGGGTTATGGTGCTCGTCTGTCAAGGTGCCGCCCAGCAATTCCGCCAGTCGTTGCCCCACCGGCAGCAGGGTGTCCCACGAGTCCAGTGCGGAAACCGGCCCGGGCAGCGTCATAATCAGCACCAGACCGCGGGTTTGGGTGTCGGGGGTAAAAATGCCCGGCTTGAGCATATTGGCCACCAGAAACATCATGTCCTTACTGGTGCCATTGTCACGATAACGGTAATACAGGTTATCCTTGCCATATTCCAGACCGGCTTTTTCCGCCGCATCCTTGATGGCATGCCAACTAAGCAATTTGTCCCCCCGGGCATGGATATAGAGGGTGACGATTTTTTCCGGCTGAGGCGGATAAATAGAAACACCAGCCTGGCCGCTCCCGGCCGATGTGGACGCCGCAGACATTTCACCCGAAGGTTCTTCATGCTCAAACAAGCCGCCCAGGACAGGGTCTTTTTTGTTGGGCTCCTGGTGGCCGGGAGCCCCTTCGGGTGAGTCCGCCGCCACAGCGCCTTCTGGCTTTTTACGCGTGCCAAAATAGTAAATGCCGCCAATTATCAGGACGCCAATCAGCAGTAAAACCAGACGCAATTCATTCATATTGTTGTCACTTTCCAAAAAGCGTTTCTGTACGCAATCATACCATAAGGACGGCTTGACCCCGTGCCGATGCCCGGACAGAAATCGCAGATAAAAAGTCGTCAAAGCCAGTTTTTGTCACCACGCCGAAACAAACAGCAAGCAGCCCGGTTTATGGGCTGGTGTGCCCATGGACCCGTCAATAACCCTCTCTTATGATAGAAGAAATGCTGCTCGCTTATTTACAAAAAGGCAAACTTTACTTAGGCTATGGGTCCATACGGCATCAACCACCAATGGAAGCGCGTATGGAAGCCACAACTTTCTCCTTTTCCCTGAATACCCTGTATCTGCTTGTGTCCGGCGCGCTGGTCATGTGGATGGCCGCCGGCTTTTCCATGCTGGAAGCGGGCCTGGTGCGCGCCCGCAATACCGTCGAGATCCTCACCAAGAATATCGCCTTGTACTCCGTGGCCTGCGTAATGTTTCTTTTCACCGGTTATGACATCATGTATGCCGCCGGTGGCAACGCCTGGCTGCCTTTTCCTCACTGGCAGAATCAGTTGGGAGAAGCCTCGATTGTCACTGGCGGTGACTATTCCCGTTATGCGGACTTTTTCTTTCAGGTGGTGTTTGTGGCCACAGCCATGTCGATCGTGTCCGGCGCAGTGGCCGAGCGCATGAAACTGTTTGCCTTTCTGGCTTTTGCCGTCATCTTTACCGCGTTGATTTATCCATTGCAGGGCTACTGGATGTGGGGCGGCGGCTTTCTCAAGCAGACCGGCTTTGTGGATTTCGCCGGTTCCGGTGTGGTACATCTGGCCGGTGCCGCTGCAGCTCTGGCGGCGGTTCTGATGCTGGGGCCGCGTACGGGAAAATACGGACCGGCCGGTCAGGTGCGCGCCATGCCCGGACACAATATGCCATTGGCGGCTCTGGGCACTTTCATTTTGTGGCTTGGCTGGTTTGGCTTTAACGGTGGTTCCGAGCTAAACATCACCGGTATCGAGCATGCCAACAATGTGGCGAAAATTTACGTCAACACCAATATGGCCGCCGCAGCCGGTGTGGTTTCCGCCTTGCTTATTTCCCAGTGGCGTTTTGGCAAGCCGGATTTAACCATGGCCCTCAATGGCGCTTTGGCCGGCCTGGTGGCCATTACCGCCGACCCGGTCAGCCCATCACCGCTACTGACGGCTTTTATTGGTTTGATCGCCGGCGCGCTGGTGTTTTTTACCATTGTCTGGATAGACAGCAGAATGCACCTGGATGATCCGGTGGGGGCCTTGTCCGTCCATGGCATTAATGGCATATGGGGTTTGCTGGCAGTGCTACTGAGCAACCCGGCGGCCACAGCACTGGCGCAATTATTGGGTATCGGGGCGATTTTTACCTTTGTTTTTGTCACCAGCCTGGGCTTGTGGTGGCTGCTGGGCCGGTTACTGGGCCTGCGTGTCAGTGTTGAAGATGAAATCAACGGGCTGGATATTGCTGAGTGTGGTCTGGAAGCCTACCCGGATTTTGTCACCAAGCACTAGTTTCCGTCCGGCAGCGCCAACTTCACCACTTCGTCACTCAAGCAAAAACCGCGCGCAGTCAAGCGCAGCGCATCACCCTCGCGCACGATGGCCTGCCAGTCAAACGCCGGCTGCAGAACCTCCAGCAATACCCGCCGTGACACGCCGGTGGTCTGTTCAAAATGACCAAGCGTAAAGGCTTCCTGCAAACGCAATCTGTTTAACAGATACTCAAAAACACGGTCCGCTGGCGAAACCTGTTCGATTTTTTGCAACCGGCGATGGTCCGCCGCGGTTTGTTGGTAAATCCGCGGATGTCTTTGCTTGATGGTGCGGGTGATGGTCTGCGCCGCACCATCGGTGATTTTTCCATGGGCGCCTGCGCCAATGCCCAGATAGTCGCCAAAGCGCCAGTAGTTCAGGTTATGGCGGGATTTTCGATCGGGGCGGGCATAGGCAGACACCTCATACTGGCGGTAACCGGCTGCGGCTAACTGGTCATGCGTTTGCTCGTACAGGACTTCCAGGGTGTCTGCATCCGGCAACCCGGCAGGCGGCTTGACCGCAAACAGGGTGTTTGGTTCCAGCGTGAGCTGATAGGCCGATACATGCTCAGGCTCCAGCACCAGCAATGCCGCCAGATCGGCACGGGCCGCCTGGGCATCCTGAGCGGGCAAACCGAACATAATATCGAGGTTAATATTGTCGAAACCGACGTCGCGAGCCTGTCGCACCGCTTCACACGCCTGGGCTGCGTTGTGGATTCGCCCCAGGGTTTTCAGTTGGGCGTCATCCAGCGACTGAATGCCAAAAGACAGGCGGTTAATGCCCGCCTGCCGGTAACCCACAAAATTATCGAACTCGCCAGTGCCCGGATTCACCTCAAGGGTTACTTCCGCTCCCGGCGCCACGGGCAGTAACGCCCGAATACCCGATAACAATCGCTGCATGGCTTGGCCGGAAAACAGGCTGGGAGTGCCGCCGCCAAGAAAAATGCTGTGTACTGTGCGTCCCCACACCGAAGGCACATCCTGGGACAAATCCGCCAACAGGGCATCCACATAAGCCGTTTCGTCCAGGGAGCCTTTCAGGGCGTGGGAGTTAAAATCACAATAGGGGCACTTGCGCACACACCAGGGAAAGTGCACATACAGGCTCAAAGGCGGCGGCATGAGCGGCTCAGTGGCCGTAATGGCTGCGGAAACACTCACGCGTCTGGCGACTGGCCGACTGGCTCTGCAGACGGCAAATGCAACTGTTCCAGCAAGGCGCTAATGGCTTTTCCGCGATGCGACACCCGGTGCTTAATGGCCGGATCCAGCTCGGCGGCGGTACACGCAAATTCCGGTACAAAAAACATCGGGTCATACCCAAAGCCGCCCTGACCGGCTGGCTCTTCTGAAATGCGCCCTTCCCACAAGCCCGAGGCGATCAATGGCAAGGGGTCATCAACATGTCGCAGCAACACAATGACACTGGCAAACCGGGCTGTTCGTTGCGCATGGGGAATCCCCCGAAGCTTTTCCAGCAACAAGGCAATATTGTCTGCCGAACTGGCGTTTTCACCGGCAAACCGCGAGGTATGCACCCCCGGCTGGCCATCAAGCGCATCCACAATCAAGCCGGAATCATCCGCCAGCACCGGCGCCCCGGTGAGCCTGGCCGTATGCCGGGCTTTAATGATGGCGTTTTCCACAAAAGTGCTGCCGGTTTCCGCCACAGCAAATGCCGGTGTGGCCGGCTGGGCTTGTAATTGAATACCCAAAGGACTCAATACGGCCTGTAGTTCACGCAGCTTGCCGGTATTGCCACTGGCAAGAATCAGGTTTTTTATCATGTGCTGTTGTTTGCTCTGGTTCATGAGTGAATCGTCGCCAACAAGGATGATCCTGCTCGGTTCTGTTTTTTCCTAGCGCCACCATATTGATTTTTAGTTTTTCAACGCCGCTTGCTGAATGGCCAGTAGCTCCGCAATGCCTTTTTCGGCCAAATCCAGCATGCAGTCCAGCTCGCGGCGATGGAAGGCATGTCCTTCGGCGGTGCCCTGGACTTCCACAAACGCCCCACCGGAGTTCATGACCACATTCATGTCCGTTTCCGCTTCAGAGTCTTCGGCATAATCCAGATCCAGCACCGGCTGCCCCCGATAAATGCCCACAGAAACCGCCGCCAGAGCGCCAATAATCGGGTTTTTCTTGATTTGACCGGTTTTCAGCAAATGATTAATGGCATCCACCAAAGCCACATATGCGCCGCTGATGGAAGCGGTGCGCGTGCCGCCATCGGCCTGGATAACATCGCAATCGAGGGTAATCACACGCTCGCCAAGGGCTTCCAGATCCACCACAGAGCGCAAGGAACGGCCTATCAACCGCTGGATTTCCTGGGTACGTCCGCTTTGTTTGCCCCGGGCTGACTCACGCCCCATGCGGCTGTCTGTAGAACGGGGCAACATGCCATATTCGGCCGTTACCCAGCCTTGCCCCTTGCCCCGCAACCAGGCAGGCACACGTTCTTCCACACTGGCTGTGCAAATCACCCGGGTATCGCCACAGGCGATCAATACCGAACCCTCGGCATGCTTGGTAAAATGGCGCTGAATGGTCACCGGCCGCATTTGGTCAAATGCGCGTTGGGAAGGTCTTTGCATGATTTTCTCGAAAACAGAATCGGACAGGCATTTTACCACCGATACTCACTTTCCATGGTATCAATGCGGGCAAATTGACAAGCGCCCGACTCGATGACAAACTACAGATGCCATACACGACTCATGCCTTCCCCTTGACTGACTCAGGAGTAGCCCTGTGAATAATTACGTTATTGCCCCATCCATTCTTTCTGCCGATTTCGCCCGTTTGGGCGAGGATACCCAGGCTGTGCTGGACGCCGGGGCCGACTGGGTGCATTTTGACGTCATGGATAACCACTACGTTCCCAATCTGACCATTGGGCCTGGCGTTTTACAGGCTTTGCGCGAATACGGCATTACCGCGCCCATTGATGTACACTTGATGGTGGAACCGGTGGACCGGCTTATTCCCGATTTTGCCAAAGCCGGCGCCAGCATGATTACTTTTCACCCGGAGGCCAGCAAACATGTGGATCGCACCTTGTCGCTGATTCGCGAACACGGCTGTCAGGCGGGCCTGGCGCTGAACCCGGCCACCCCGCTGGATGTGCTCGATTACGTCATGGACAAACTCGATATGATTCTGGTCATGTCTGTGAACCCCGGCTTTGGCGGGCAAAAATTCATCCCCGCCATGCTGAAAAAAGTCACTGATATTCGCCGCCGCATTAACGAAGCGAACCTTGATATTCGGCTGGAAGTGGATGGTGGCGTTAAAATCGATAATATCCGCCAGATCAGGGAAGCTGGCGCGGATACCTTTGTGGCTGGCTCGGCCATTTTTAATACCGAAAACTACAAGACCACGATTGACGCCATGCGTGAGCAACTGAACCGCCTGGACCATATTATTTATTGAACCCAGTTCAGCCGCTATTCACACACCTGCACATATACTAGCCAGCATGAAAAAAACGCACCTTCATTTTACCGCTCGCGGAGCAAACCTGTCCCGGTGGCGGTCTGTTGCTGGCCTGTGCCTTGTCCTGATGATGGCACTGGCACCGGCCATGGCGCGTGATACCAAAGATCGCCAGCGCGGTCAGGAACTGGAAGAGGCCATCCGCTCTGTGAAACACCATACCCGGGGACAAATCCTCTCGGCCAAGACCCATCAGGGTAACAAAAGCCGCTATCACAAAATTCGCGTGCTGACCCCTGACGGCCGTGTGAAAAATATGCGTCTGCCAGCCCGCCAGCGCCCACCGGCGCCTCCTGCCGGAGCGCGGTCTCCCGCACGCAACCCCTATCCACCCCAAAAACGGGATGATGACGAGCATGACTACCGGTAAATCACCAGCAAAACCGCCTTCGGCCACCTGAGGAGGAAAAGCATTATGCGCGTGCTGCTGATCGAAGATGACAATAATCTGCGCCAGACCCTGGAAAAACGCCTCAGTGATGAGGGCTTTGTCGTGGATGCCGCCGACAATGGGGAAGACGGCCTGTTTCTTGGCCGTGAGTACCCGCCAGATGTGGCCGTCATCGATCTGGGGCTGCCAAAAATCTCTGGCATGGAAGTTATCCAGACCTTGCGTGAGGAAAATCACGCCTATCCCATTCTGGTGCTGACCGCCCGTGGCAGCTGGCAGGATAAAGTCATGGGCCTGGAAGCCGGGGCCGATGACTATCTGGTCAAGCCCTTCCACTTTCCCGAATTGCTGGCCCGCATCAAGGCGCTGGTGCGGCGCTCGGCCGGCTTTACCACACCGGAATTGACCTGTGGCGATATCAGCCTCAACACCAGCAGCCAGGAAGTGCATGTGGCCGGTCAAAGCATTGAACTGACCTCTTACGAATACAAGGTGCTGGAGTATTTGATGCTGCATCCAGGCCAGGTCATATCAAAAACCACCCTCACCGAGCACATTTACCACCAGGATTACGACCGCGACAGCAATGTCATTGAAGTGTTTATTGGCCGCTTGCGAAAGAAGCTCGACCCCGATGGCCAACGCAAGCCCATTGAGACCCTACGCGGCCGCGGTTACCGTTTGAACTGCCCCAAAAACCCGGAAGCAAAGAGCCAGACGTGAGAGGGCGTCTTGGCCGAATTTCCCTGACCACACGACTACTGGCCACCGCGACAGTGGCCTTGGCCCTGGCCCTGGCCGCCATTGGCCTGGTCATGCACGAAGCCTTTAGTGAGAAAACCCGCGACCTGGTGGAAGAGCGGCTGGAAAGCTACCTGTACGGACTGCTCAGCACCCTCGAGCCTGATGCCAGCGGGCATTTTCGCCTGACCGAAAATCTGCCGGAACCACGCCTGTCACGCCCGGCATCCGGCCTGTATGCCGAGTTAGTCAGTACCACGCAACATTGGCGCTCACCTTCCCTGTTGGGTGTCACACTGCCGGAAAACACACCCCTGCCAACCGGTCAGACCCAGTTTGAACAAATCACCGGCCCGGATAACGCACCAGCTTTCCGTCTGCGACGCGGGCTGGTGTGGGAAACCGAAAATGGCGAAGAAATTCCTTTTACCCTCAGCATTACCGAGGACGCCAGCAGCTATTTTCACGAGCTGGACAAATTCCGCAAAAACCTGTGGATCTGGCTGTTATTCGCCAGCGTAATTCTGATCGGCGTTCAAGGCCTGATTCTTGGGTGGTCACTGCGCCCGCTCAAGCGCCTGACCGAAGATGTCCAGCAACTGGAAACCGGCCGCCGTGAAACCCTGGGCGATGATTACCCCAGTGAATTATCCGGCCTGACGCAAAGCGTCAACGACTTGATTCGTAATGAACGCACCAACCTGGAACGGCAACGAAAAACCCTGGGCGATCTGGCCCACAGCCTGAAAACCCCTCTGGCTGTAGTCCACGCCGAGCTGGAAAAACCATCAGCACCAGACAAGACACTGCTGGCCGAGCAAGTGCATAACATGGACGATATTGTCGCCTACCAACTGCAACGCGCGGCTGTGGCCGGGCACCGCACCTTCAGCACTGGCGTGCCGGTCATTGATAAAGTCCAGCAAATCGTTCGAACACTGGATAAGGTTTACCGCGACAAGAGAGTCACACTGGACATGCAGGTGGCCCCGGGGGCGGAGTTCTTTGGCGAGCGCGGCGATTTGATGGAACTGCTGGGCAATCTGCTGGAAAATGCCTACAAATGGTGTGATCAGCATGTCAGCCTGCGTATCCGCACCCTGACACATCCTGGCCGCCGCCGCACCGGTTTACGCATCGAAGTGGCCGACGATGGCCCGGGAATCGCCGAAGAAAAGCGCCAGAGCCTGTTGCAACGCGGTGTGCGCGGCGACGAAAAAATCACCGGCCACGGTATTGGTTTGTCCATTGTGGCTGATATTGTCGAAGCCTATGGCGGCGAGCTGCGCATAGACCGGCATCCACGCCTGAAAGGCGCCT
>JALSHI010000009.1 GCA_026982315.1 Lysobacterales bacterium | reverse complement strand
CCCAGGGCTTACCGAGGCGGCAGCTGGTAGCACTCAATGAAGTTGTGCCTGTTGGCTGTGCCGTGCCACTTGAGGGATGGACTCCGGGTCTCGCTCACGCTCGCCCGGAATGACGGAGAAAAACAAGTTTGTCGGGCAAAAGACACCTGTGATAGCGGTTTACTCAGATACCGCCGTGGATGATTTTTGGGCTGCTGCAGGCGTGTTTTCCGGGCCTTTTTGGGCAATGAACTCTGCAAACCAGGGTGGCGGTTTCTTTTCAATGGGCCAGGAAAAATTACGCTCACGGAACAGCTTTTCGCAGAAGACAGGAATGCGGTCTGACTGGATGTTTTTACCCGTATAGTTTTTTGCCACCGCCTGAAAGTAATATCTGCTGATTGCCCCAGCCGTCACGCTTTTAGGCAGTTTGTAGCCATTAAGCCGGGCTGATTTCAAGCGCTTTCTTAGGGTCTTTAAGTCTTTTTCTGGGTAGATAAAGGCTGTCTGGTCATGTTCATCCAGATTGGAGGGGATGCCTCTGATATCCTGAATCAACGGATATGCGGCGCATTTACCAAATAAATGGGCATAAGTCTCACTTCGCAGCTCACTTCTTATGGTAGGGAATTTTTTCCACTTGGCGATAAAATGAAACAGCTCATGTGGTAGTGTCTCGACAAGAATTATTCCCATATATGATGCAAACTTTTTGACTTCCTCTTCATCAAGATTAATGTAATAGCGTAACTCAATGGGTGGGACGGCCTTCCTTTTAGGGGTCTCGTAGGAGATGGAGCGCCCCGGCACCGCCAGCAGCACCACCTCGATGGTCAGGGGAAAAGGTTCGATGCCCAGCCAGGACAAGGCGCGGTTGATCTGGGCCGGCAGGCCAGGCAGGTACTGAAGCCGGCCGGGCATGGATTTGACGGCCGCAAGGCTGGCCGGATCCGCCGAGATCACCAGTGAGACTTGCCCGTCTTGAAACTGTGCCAGTGGAATGGGGTTTTCGTCAGGCGTCATCACGGGACCACTGCCGTTGATGGATTGGGTCCAGTACCTGTTTCTTTTATAAGCTAGAACAGAGAGCATGGAGCCGGGCGGGCGGGTCTTCTCCAGTTTTTTTACATTAACAGCGTGCGTCGGAAAAGAAAGCCAAAAGCCCAGCACAAAAACTGGCCACGCGAAGAATCGCGCGGCCAGGTAGAAAACAGTGTCACTCATAAATTTAAAACCCATTGGCGTCAGCGGCATTCATATAGAAACTGGCGCTGGCCCCGGCGGTGTCGCCATCGTATTCCAGAATGGCCACGGCGGTGTTATTGCCCGGTTTGCCGTCAGCTTCTACGCCTGAAAGCTCAAATTCAACGTGGTTGCCGACAGCCAAGTGGGTATTGAGCCATTGGCTGACCTGCCCTGGATTGGAGGGCAGCAAAGAGTCACCGGAGCGGTGCCAGGCAAAGACCTTTGAAGCCATAATGGCGCCATTGCTGTTTTTGATCAGCACTGAGAAAGTGCCGGTATTACTGGTCAGCGCAATGGTCGATTGTGACAGGTCAATCCGGGCCCGGGAGGCGTCCACGGTGACAGGGGTGGTGATAACTTGCGAGGCTTTTGCCACAATCGTGCACTTTATACCAAGACCAGTAACTTTACAGTTAAGCGTAACTTCTTTAGGAAAATTGCATCCAGATAAAAGACCAGCAAGCATTAGCGGGATCATATACTTGAAAAAACGAAACATATTTTTACTCCATGTGTGTGAAAAGCGCAAGCAGAATACCCCCCCCCGGCTGCAAAAAGTCAATATTCTTTTCCAAAAAAACATCAAAATTGTTATTAGACATGAGGTGTAACACGGGCATTAATGCTTTTTATGCACTTAAAATAGACAGGGATGGTTTGATTGTGCTCGGTTTCCGCTGTTTTTTGCCTTTTGGGGCTTGTTGTACCAATCACGAACAGGTGTAGCTGGGCATGATGAGGTGATGCGTCTGGTGGCGCAAGCTGGTAAAATCAGCCACTTTCCATATCGTGAATCGCCATGCTTATTTTTGAAAAATCGCGTCCCGGGCGCGTCAGCCAGGCCCAGATTCCTGCGCGTGAAAACCCTGAGGTGGCTCAACAGATTCCACCGGCTTTACGCCGCACAACCACCACTGGCTTGCCCGAAGCCTCCGAACTGGATGTGGTGCGCCATTACACGCGTTTGAGCCAGAAAAACTTTTCCATTGATACCCAGTTTTATCCTTTGGGATCGTGCACCATGAAATACAATCCGCGGGTGTGTAATTCGCTGGCCATGCGTGATGAGTTTCTGGCCCGACATCCCCTGGCTGATGAGAGCCTGTCCCAGGGATATTTGTCCTGCATGTACCATTTGCAGGAAATTCTTCAGGATGTGACAGGCATGAAAGGCGTTTCGCTAACACCCATGGCCGGCGCCCAGGGAGAATTTGCCGGCGTGGCCATGATTCGGGCTTACCACGAAGACAGAGGCGATACCGAACGGTGCGAGATTATTGTGCCGGATGCCGCCCACGGCACCAATCCGGCCACAGCCATTATGTGTGGCTACAAAGTCAGGGAAATTCCCACGGATGATCATGGCAACATCGACTTGGCAGCATTGCAATCGGCGCTGGGGCCGAAAACCGCGGGCATCATGCTCACCAATCCGTCCACGCTGGGTGTTTTTGAGCCGAAAATCAAACAAATTGCGGATATGGTCCATGAAGCCGGTGGCTTGCTGTATTACGACGGGGCCAATCTGAACGCCATTTTGGGCAAGGTCAAACCCGGTGATATGGGTTTTGATGTCATCCATATGAATCTGCATAAAACCTTTTCCACACCCCATGGCGGTGGTGGTCCGGGCTCCGGCGCCATTGGTGTCAACACCCGTCTGCTGCCCTATATGCCAGTGCCTTATGTGGGCAAGGATGAAAATGGCTACCATTTTGTGGATAAGGACAAGGCCCCCAAAACCATTGGCCGTCTGTCTGCTTTTGCTGGTAATGCAGGGGTCAATTTGCGCGCCTATATTTATGCATTACTCTTGGGGGCTGAGGGTATGCAGCGAGTGGCGGAGTTTGCCACGCTCAATGCCAACTATCTGCTAAAAGAGCTGCAACGGGTGGGTTTCGATGCGGCTTTCCCCCAGCGCCGAGCCAGCCACGAGTTTATCATTACCCTGAAAAAACAAGCGAAAGAACTGGGTTTGACGGCGACGGACCTGGCCAAGGCCCTGCTGGATTTTGATATGCATGCGCCCACCATTTACTTTCCCCTGCTGGTGAGTGAGTGCTTGTTGATTGAGCCCACGGAAACCGAGTCGAAGCAAACCATGGACCGCTTTGTGAAGGCCATGCAAGCCATACTGGAACAGGCCAAGAAAGATGTGGCACCATTGAAGGCCGCGCCATTAAAAGCGCCAGTTCGCCGGCTGGATGATGTCAAGGCGGTGCGTCAGCCAAATATCGTATGGCAGGGTGATAACTGATGCCCAGTGATATTCCCAGGGGCCCCCGGCAAATTCTGGCTGCGGCCAAATGGTCTTGGGCCGGCCTACGTGCCTGCTTTCGCTATGAAGCATCGTTTCGGCTTGAGTTTTATCTGTTTATTCTGCTCGTTCCGCTGGCTTTCTGGCTGGCGGAAAGTCTCTGGCAACTGTGGATGCTTATTGGTAGCATGGTGTTGGTTCTGGTGGTGGAAGTGCTGAATTCAGCCATTGAAGCGGTTGTGGACCTGGTGGTGGGTGAACAGCGTCATGCGTTGGCGGGGCGGGCCAAGGACATGGGGTCGGCGGCGGTTTTTTTATCGCAACTGCTGGTGGTTTTTACCTGGGGCCTGGTGATTTACCAAAACTATTGGGCGGCCGCTTAAGGTGCGTTATTAACTAACTGGCACAACAGCTTTTTTCACCTGGAGAAACCTTTTTCCACAGTCCGCGCAAGGCCAGACCAAGCAACAACAGAGTTGACAGCACTTGAATAGCCAGCGGCATATGTGTGCCACTGGCGTGCAACTGCTGGGAAATATCAATATTCCAGCGAGCCACCAGAAAATCCACCAGCCATCCGGCGGCCAGTGCCGAGGCGGTAATGCCCAACAAGTAGGGCCACAAGGTGCGGCGACCCATTTCCTTGTTAATCACCCCCAAAGTGGCCATGTTGGTGGCAGGGCCAGCCAGCAAGTACACCAAAACCGCGCCGGGAGACACGCCAGCCAGCAAAAACCCCGTGGCAATGGGAGTGGAAGCCGAGGCGCACACATACATGGGAATGCCTGCTGCCAACATAACCAGCATGGCCAGCCAGCCACTGCCCCACTGGGTCAGAAAACCATCCGGAACAAAGGCTTTGACAGCGGCGGCGAAAATAATGCCGATAAACAACCAGCCGGCGATATTGTCCAGCAGATCGGTAAATGCGTAGTGAACGCCGTCCCAGGCTTTGCGCCAGAAACCGGATTCTGCATGGCTATCAGTCTCGTCACTGGCGCAACAGGCTGGGGGTTCGGCTTGGGCACTGACCAATGGAACTGTCTGGCAGGCTTTGCTTTCCTGGAACGGTTTTTCCCTTTGCGCCTGATGTGTGTGGGAGGTATCGGCAGATGCCGTCTGATCACAGCAGGATAATGGAATATCAGCTTGGGAATGGCCCTTTTTGGTGTTGGTTGTTGCAGAGGGCGTAACAGGAGCTTCATTATCGAACCAGTTCACCAGCGAGCCGGCGGTCAGGGCCGAAAACAAGGCGGCCACAGGGCGAACCACAGCCATAAAGGGGCCCATAAGCGCATAAGTGATAAAAACCGAGTCCACCCCGGTTTCTGGTGTTGACACCAGAAAGGACGTGGTGGCGGACTTGCTCGCCCCGGCCCGGCGCAAGCCCAGAGCCGCGGGAATGACGCCACAGGAACACAGAGGCAAGGGCGCGCCCAGAGCGGCGGCCTTGACAATAGCGCCGGTGTTATTTTTGGTAAGATGCCTATGCAAAAAGCGCGTGGGCAACAGGGTTTTGAACAGCCCGCCAATAAACAGGCCAATCACCAGCCAGGGCGAGGCTTCCAGTAATAATTGCAAAAATGCCTGTAAAAAATCAGTCATGGGTTTTCGTGTCTGAAGGTTGCAAGGGTTGTTGGGATGACTCCAGGGCGCTCAGGATGGAGCAGTGAGCGGCCGATTCGCTGCCGCCACAGCAGCGGGCATGAATGAGCTGCAAGGCCTCGCGGATGGCTTTCAGTTGCGCCAGCTTGTGATCAATTTCGTTCAGTTTTTGCCGGGTCAGGTTTTTCACCTCCTCGCAGGTGTGCCGGTCCCTGTCCACATGGATGGAAAGCAAGTCCTGAATCTCCCGAAGCGTAAAACCCACCGCCTTGGCATGTTGAATAAACTGAATGCGCTGAATGGTCTCTTCGGGGTAGTCCCGATAGCCATTGGCCAGGCGATGAGGCTTGGGCAGCAATCCTTCGCTTTCGTAATAGCGCAGGGTTTCGCTGGAAACGCCGCTTTTTTTTGCCAGTTGTCCAATACGCATGGCAGGATTATAAACCCTGAAGCAAACTTCAAGGTCAATAATCCGCTGTCAAAATAAGGGCGTCATCACGACGCCCTGCCGAACTCAGGAGAGAGGCTTTAGTCAGAGCGTTTATTCTTTTACGCCCAGAGCTTTGAGGATTTTGGCCAGGGGACAAAAGCCTGTAAAGCTGGACTGGAACAGGTTAAAGCCGACAAAGGCGGCAAACCACAGCCAGCTCGGTTTGGTCAGATCCACCTGGCCGGATACATGGGCCAGGATTAAACTCAGCAAAATAAAAAGTCCGGCGAACATCATCACCATTCTGTTTACATTCATCGCGCTATCCTCGGTCAGTGAAATGGTATTTTTGGAAAGGGAGTCATCATGAGCCTTGCTCCCTTTATCTAGGAACACTGGGCCGGGTTTTCAAGGCCCTGCCGCAGTGATTTTGCCAGATAATCGTCGTAGAAGTCTACCAGCTTCAAGCCGGTAATGCGGGGCGCAATTTCTTCCCCGCGCCGGTTCAGGAACAAGACGGTGGGTGTCAATTCCGCACGCCAGGATTTAGCCAGCGTGGCAGCGGCAACCTTTTTGCCGGAAAAATCCTGTACGGTTTCACCGGCATCAATGCGAAGCTCGCCCAGTAGCCATTGCTGGTTGAACTGCCCGCTTTTCACATCCGGTATCAGCACTTGTTGCATGAGCTTTTTGCACCAGGGGCAATCTGCCCGGGACACCAGCACGGTCAGTACCCGTTGTTTTTGACAAGCATCCTCGGCCCATTTTTGCAGGTTATCAATGCGGGGGATACTTGTTGTCGCAGGCGATACTTCCTTTTCCTGCTGACAGGCTGCCAGCGTGAGAAGAAAAATCAGCGATAACACCGCTATAGCATGCTTGTTCATAGGGACATTATACCCAAACAAGGCTGATATGCTGGCGAGGGGTTTTTATCTTTCAGTAAAGCCAAAATGGGCGCTGGCAAGTTGGAGAAGGCAGTACTCAACGACTGTTAAGGGTTTTCCACACAAGCTGTGGATAACTTTGTGTATAACTGCCGTTGACGGCTGTAAAAAACCCGTTAACTGGCGGTTTTGTCTGGATTGGTTAGTTTTTAACCAAAAACTAAAAGTCTTTTTATATCAATAACATAGGGCATTTGCCCGCGTTTTTCCTCACGGCTTTTCAGGGTGTTGTTGGTTTGGAGAAGATTGCTTTGAAAAATGTGTATAAAATTTTCAGAGCGCTTGTAATATCAACGACTTATCCGGATTTTTTCAGTGTCTGCTGAAAAAATCCGGTATAAAATCCCCAGGGTGGGCTGACTTTAGCGGCGCTTGTTTCTGGCGGCTTTGAAAGCCTCGGCCAGGCTGCCGCGCGTCGCTTTTTGGTTCATGCGTGCTGATGGCTTTGTGGCTGGCCGGTTTCGCCGGCCAGTGGTGGCGTCAGAGGCTTCTGGTTTTCCGTCTGTTTGCCCATCCGCCGGCTCGTTCAGGCGGGCGGTCAGGGCAATGCGTTTGCGATCGCTATCGACCGCCAGCACCTTGACACGGAGAATATCGCCAGCCTTGACCACCTCGGCCGGATCGGTGATAAAACGGTTGGCCAGTTGTGAGATATGCACCAGTCCATCCTGGTGAACGCCAATATCCACAAAGGCGCCAAAAGCCACCACATTGGTGACCTGTCCTTCCAGAATCATCCCGGGCTTCAGGTCTTCCAGGGTGTGAACCGACTCATGGAAGCGGGCCATGCGAAATTCGCCACGCGGGTCACGGCCGGGTTTTTTCAGCTCGTTAATCACGTCTTTGACCGTGGCCAGGCCAAACTGCTGGTTGACAAAGTCAGCCGGATTCAGCCCGGCCAGTTTTTCTGCCTGGCCAATAATGTCCCGGATATCGCCATGAAGGTGGTTGAGTATGTTTTCCACCAGCGGGTAAGCTTCCGGATGTACCGCCGACTCGTCCAGGGGCTGTGCGCCGCCGCGAATCCGCAGAAACCCGGCGCATTGTTCAAACATTTTTTCGCCAAGCCGGGGAACCTGTTTGAGCGCCTGGCGATGCGGGAACGGGCCGTGCTGGTTGCGATAGGCCACGATGGCCTGGGCCACGGAAGGCGTGATACCCGACACGTGGCGCAATAGCTGTGCCGAGGCGGTATTCACATCCACACCCACGGCATTCACGCAGTCCTCTACGCAGTTCTCCAGCGCCCGGGCCAGTCGGGACGGGTTGACATCGTGCTGATACTGCCCCACACCAATGGCTTTGGGGTCGATTTTGACCAGCTCGGCCAACGGATCTTGCAAACGCCGGGCAATGGATACCGCGCCACGAAAAGCGACATCCAGATCAGGAAATTCCTCAGCAGCCGTTTCAGACGCTGAATACACAGAAGCCCCTGCTTCGCTGATAACAACTTTTTGCGCGCTTAGTGCCGGGTTTTGACGCAGCAATTCAGCAACCAGTGCATCGGTTTCCCGTGAAGCCGTGCCATTGCCAATGGCAATAAGGCGCACATTGTGCTTGAGACAGAGTTTTTCCAGAGTGTGTTTGGCGCTGTCCCACTGGCGTTGTGGCGGGTGCGGGTAAATCACGGCCGTTTCCAGCAAGCAACCCGTGCCATCAACCACAATGGCTTTGACGCCGGTGCGAAAGCCCGGGTCCAGCCCCAGGGTTACCTGGCTACCGGCCGGTGGCGTCAGCAGCACATTTTTCAGATTGCGGGAAAACACGCCAATGGCTTCCGTCTCCGCTGCTTCCCGGGCGCGATTCAGCAGTTGCAGATTAAGTCGAACCGACAATTTGCCACGCCAGGCCAGCGCCAGTGTCCGCTGCAGCCAGGGCGAGGAATCCACCGGCCAGCGTGTGTGAGCGCGGAGTTTTTCGATGGCCGGGTGTTCCGGCGCTTCATCGGCCTCGGGCCATTCAATGTGCACCTGCAAAAAGCCCTCATTGCGGCCGCGTAACAAGGCCAGCAGCCGGTGAGAGGGAATCGAGCATACTGGCTCATGGTGGTCGAAATAGTCGCGATACTTGGCGGCGGCTTCTTCCTGCCCGGTGATTACGCGGGAATAAATGTGGCCGTTACTCCATAACCATTCACGCAAATCATTGACCAGATCGGCATCTTCGGCCAGTTGTTCCAGGGCGATATGGCAGGCGCCTTCCAAGGCAGCCTCAGGGCTGGCATAGCCTTTCTCTGGTTGCACAAAGTCGGTGGCCAGTTGGAGCGGGTCCTGGTCTGCCTGCGCGATAACGGCCTTCAGCAATGCGTCCAGACCGGCTTCGCGGGCGATTTGGGCCTTGGTGCGGCGTTTTTTTCGGTAAGGCAAATACAGGTCTTCCAGACGTGTTTTGCTATCGGCTGTTTCAATGGCGGCACGCAAGGCCGCGGTGAGTTGCCCCTGATCCTCAATAGCTTTGAGAATGGCCTGTTTGCGTTCGTCCAGCTCGCGCAGATAGCCCAGGCGTGTTTCCAGGTAACGGAGCTGGGTGTCGTCCAGGCCGCCGGTGGCCTCTTTGCGGTAGCGGGCGATAAACGGCACCGTGGCGCCGCTATCCAGCAACTGGATGGCCGCGGCGGTTTGTGCCGCGGTGGCGTTAATCTCTGTGGCGATGATTTCCGGATAATGTGACATGGTCTGTTAAAATTCGCGACTTTCTGCCGCTATTTTCCGCTGTGACAGGTAAAGTGCGGGAATTTTACGTTACTTGGGTCATCAAGAGGAAGTCAATTGCTCAATCAGGCACAACAGGCCGCGGTCACTTACCTGCAAGGCCCTTTGCTGGTACTGGCGGGCGCCGGCTGCGGTAAGACCCGGGTGATTACGGAAAAAATCGCTTACCTCATTGACAGGCAAGGCATGAACCCGGCCCATATTACGGCCATTACCTTTACCAACAAGGCTGCGCGCGAAATGACCCAGCGGGCGGGTAAGCGGGTGCGGTTGCCGGCCGACCAACGGCCAAACATTTCGACCTTTCATTCTCTGGGCTTGCGAATCATCCGCGAAGAACTGGCAAACCTGCCTTATCGCCACGGGTTCAGTATTTTTGACGCCGCCGAAACCCGCCAGGTTTTACAGGATTTGCTGCCTGCGGGTTTTGGCAAGGAACAGTTAAACCAGTTGCAGTGGCAGATTTCCGCTTGGAAAAACGCCGGTCTGGAGCCAGAAAACGTGCACACGCCCAATCCCTTGCATGTGGAGGTGTATCGCCAGTACCGGCAGCAGTTGCTGGACTACAACGCCCTGGATTTTGATGACCTGATTTTGCAGCCGCTGAAATTGTTTCGTGATAACAGTGATGCCTTGTTGCGCTGGCAGGCACGCATGCGCTATGTGCTGGTAGACGAATATCAGGACACCAACGCCAGCCAGTATCAGTTGCTCAAACTCCTGACAGGCATGCACCGGATGCTGATGGCGGTGGGGGATGACGACCAGTCCATTTATGGCTGGCGGGGCGCGCAGCCGGAAAATCTCAGCCTGTTGAAAAAGGATTTTCCCGAACTACAGGTCATTAAGCTGGAACAAAATTACCGCTCCACCGGCACCATTCTGCAGGCGGCCAATGCCGTTATTCGCAACAATCCGCATGCCTTCGAGAAAAAACTGTGGAGTACCCTGGGCGAAGGTCAGCCCATTATCATCAGGCGTTATGACACGCCGGAGCAGGAAGCGGAAAAAATCGCCGAGGAAATGCTTCGCCGGGTTATGTTAAAGAAAAATCGCTGGGGAGACTTTGCAGTGCTGTATCGCAGCAATCACCAGGCCCGGGTGATGGAGCAGGCCTTGCGGGTCAAGAATATTCCCTATCAGATCAGCGGCGGCCGGTCTTTTTTTGACTTTAGCGAAATTCGCGACCTGATGGCCTATGTGCGGTTGTTGTGTAACCCTAGTGACAATTCGGCGTTTTTGCGCGTGGTGAATGTGCCACGCCGGGGAATTGGCGCCTCCACCTTGTCGCGTTTGGCGCAGTTGGCCGAAAAGCAGCATATGAGCCTGCTGAAGGCCTGCCAAAAGCCGGAAATTACCGGCATGCTGCCCCCGCGGCCAGCCGCCACCTTGCAGCATTTTGCCGACATGATAACGCGTTATCGGGCAAAGCTGGCTCACGAAGACGGTGCTCGCCTGATTGCGGCACTGATTCGCGAGACCGATTACCGTTCATGGCTGCTGCAATCCGCGCGGGATGCCGCAGGGAAAAAGCGCAAGGCGCAACTGGTGGAAGATTTTCTTGAATGGATGCAAACAATAAGCCAAAGCTGTGGTGGCCAGCTTATGGAAATGGCGGCCCAAATCACCCTGCTGGGCGCGCGCGAAAAGGATGACAGCGGAGCCGATGCCGTGCGCTTGATGACGCTGCACGCGGCCAAGGGGCTGGAGTTTCACCGAGTCTATATGATTGGCGTTGAAGAAGGCATTTTGCCACATCGCAGCGCATTGGAAGAAAACAGCGTGGATGAGGAGCGGCGGCTCATGTATGTGGGCATGACCCGAGCCGAACGGGAACTGGTGATTTCCTGGGTAAAAAAACGCCGCCAACGGTTTTCGCCGGATGCCATCACCAAAAGCGGTCCCAGCCGCTTTCTGGGTGAGTTGCCAGAGGCGCTGTGCCAGGGGCTCACAACCTCCGGCAAGAAAAGGCAAACCCCAGGATATGGCGGGGAACAACTGGCGCGGATTCGGGCCGAGCTGGGCCTTGTGGATAAAAAAAGCCCATGACCCGATCGTTCGCGGTCATTATCGGCCTAGCCTGTGGCGCGAAAAGCCGCCAATATGTTTGCTGCGGCTTGTTCGGGGTCATCTGCCTGCATGACCGCGGAAATCACGGCAATGGCATCCACGCCGGCTTGCGCCAACACGCCCGCATTGGCTGCGGTGATACCGCCAATGGCCACCACCGGCACGGTCAGCAGGCGCGCGGCTTCTGCATACAGAGAAAGCGGCGCGGGTACGGCTCCCGGCTTGGTGGGAGAGGCAAAAGCGGCGCCAAAGGCCACATAGCTGGCGCCGTGGGCCTGGGCGTCCAGAGCGGCAGCCAAGTCATTGTAGCAGGAAGCGCCAACAATGGCCGCAGGCCCCAATACACGGCGGGCATGGCCGATGGATGAGTCATCCCGCCCCACATGAACACCCGTGGCGCCAATGGATTTGGCCAGTGCAACATCGTCATTGATAATAAGAGGAACTTTGCGCGCCTGGCATCGCTCCAACAAGGCCGATGCGCGACGCAGGCGCTCACTGGCGCTGGCGGTTTTATCGCGATACTGGAAGCAGGTTGCGCCACCTGCCATGGCGGCCTCGCACCGGGCGAGCCAGGCAGCCAGAGGCTGGCCTCTTTGCGGCGGCGTGGTTATCACATATAATCCCGCGATTGCCGATGAATTCACTGATTTTTCCTTGTTCACCCACACTGGATTTTAACCCATGAGCGAAACACAAGCCCCTTACAGAAAATACATTTGCGTGGTCTGCGGCTATATCTACGACGAAGCCCTGGGCGACCCCGATGACGGCATCGCTCCAGGCACCCGTTTTGAAGACATTCCCGACACCTGGACCTGCCCGGATTGCGGTGTCACCAAAGAAGACTTTGAGCTGCTGGAAGAATAACGTGTCCGCAGATGCTCATTTGTCGTGAGCTGAGTCCGCTTTATCCGCCGTTGGCCACAAGATCTTAGGGAGAACGAATGGCCTTGTGGCCAATATCGGTGCGGAAATATTCATTGCCCCAATGGATGGCGGCCACTGCCTGATAGGCTTTTTGCTGGGCCTGAGGCAAGTCATCGGCCATGGCGCACACGCACAATACCCGGCCGCCGCTGGTGATGATGCGGCCATTTTCGCAGGCAGTGCCAGCATGAAAAACCTTGATGTCAGTCTTGTTTTGCACCGTATCCAGGCCCGTGATGGCATGTCCGCTGGGATAGGCTTGCGGGTAGCCCTTTTCTGCCATGACCACGCCCATGGCAGGTCGTTTGTCCCACTGGGCTGTGGCCGTGTGCAGCTGTGTGTTGAGCGCGGCCAGACAGAGCTGGTCCAGCGGACTTTGCAAGCGCAGCATGATGGGCTGGGTTTCCGGATCGCCGAAGCGCACGTTAAACTCCAGCACCTTGGGGTTGCCGGCTTTGTCGATCATCAGGCCGGCGTAGAGGAAGCCGGTAAATGGCGCGCCTTCGGCGGCCATGCCTTTTAATGTGGGTTTGATAATGCGCTCAATGGTGTTGTTGTACACCGCCTCGCTCACCACCGGGGCGGGAGAGTAGGCCCCCATGCCGCCGGTATTGGGGCCGGTGTCGCCGTCATCGCGGGCCTTGTGGTCCTGGCTGGTGGCCATGGGCAAAAAATGCTCGCCATCGGCCATGACAATAAACGAGGCTTCCTCGCCTTCCAGAAACTCCTCAATCACAATGCGGTGACCGGCCTCGCCAAAGGCGTTGCCCTGCAACATGTTGTCGATGGCCGAGTCGGCCTCGGTCAGGTTGTGGGCAATAATGACGCCTTTGCCAGCGGCCAGTCCGTCGGCCTTGATGACCACAGGCAATGTTTGTTTGCGCACATACGCCTTGGCCGCATCCGTGTCGCTAAAAACCGCGTAGTCGGCGGTGGGAATGCCGTATTTTTGCAGAAAATGTTTGCTGAACGCCTTGGAACCTTCCAGGCGGGCCGCCTTGGCGCTGGGGCCAAAGCAGTGGATGCCGGCGGCCTGCATGGCATCCACCAGGCCATTGACCAGCGGCTGTTCCGGGCCAACCACCACCAGATCAACGCCTTTCTTTTGGCAGAAATCAATCAGGCCGGTGTGTTCGTCAACGGCGATATCAACATTGTCCATGCCGGTTTCGCAGGCGGTGCCGCCATTGCCCGGGGCGACAAAAACCCGCCCAACGGTGGGGGATTGCGCCAACCGCCAGGCCAGTGCATGCTCGCGCCCGCCTGAGCCTACGACCAGAACGGTATTGTGTTGTTTGTCCATGAGTTTCTCGTGCTAATCAGTGATTGAAATGACGGATACCGGTAAACACCATGGCCATGTCATGTTCGTTGGCCGCCTCGATGACTTCCTCGTCACGAATGGAACCGCCGGGCTGAATCACGGCGCGGACACCAGCGGCTGCGGCCTGGTCGATGCCGTCCCGAAAGGGAAAAAAGGCATCGGAAGCCATGACCGATCCTTTCACCCGCAAATTGGCGTCCTGGGCTTTGATAGCGGCGATGCGGGCGCTGATAACCCGGCTCATCTGGCCGGCGCCAATGCCAATGGTTTGCTGGTCGCGGGCATACACGATGGCATTGGATTTAACCCATTTGGCCACTTTCCAGGCAAACTGCAAATCAATCAGTTCATCGTCATCAGGCTGGCGTTTGGTGACCACTTTCAGCTCGTTGGGGTCCAGGGTCAGGGTATCTGCGTCCTGAATCAGCAGGCCCCCATGCACCCGCTTGTAAAAGGTCCATGGCTGGTTAACATTGTCCCACCAGCCGGATTCCAGTACGCGCAGATTTTTCTTGGCGGCAAACACTTTCAGGGCCTGGGGGTCGAATTCCGGAGCAACCACCACTTCCGCAAACTGTTTTTCCAAAATGGTTTCAGCCGTTTTGGCGTCCACGATGCCGTTAAAGGCGATAATGCCGCCGAAGGCCGAGGTGGGGTCGGTGGCAAAGGCTTTCAGGTAAGCCAGCTCCAGGTTGCGTTCCAGCGCCACGCCACAGGGGTTGGCGTGCTTGACAATGACACAGGCTGGCACATCGTTGAATTCCTTGACGCACTCCAGGGCCGCGTCGGCATCGGCGATATTGTTGTAGGACAGGGCCTTGCCCTGGAGCAGGCGGGTCGAGCCCATGGTGCCAGTCGGCGGGTTGTGATCGATATAAAAGGCGGCCTTCTGGTGCGGGTTTTCCCCGTAGCGCAATTCCGAGCGGTGTTCCATTTGCAGGGTGTAAAAGCGGGGAAAATCACTGCGGTCGCCGGTGTCGGTGGTGGCGCTGAGAAAATTGGCGATGACGCCGTCATAACGGGCGGTATGGGCAAAGGCTTTGGCGGCCAGAATGTGGCGGTTGGCATGAGAAACGCCGCCGTAGGTGCTGATTTCTTCAATAAACTCCGGATAGTCCGATGGCTCCACCAGCACTGTGACACGGTCGTGGTTCTTGGCCGCGGCGCGAATCATGGCCGGCCCGCCAATGTCGATATTTTCAATGGCTTGGGCCAGAGACACATTGTCTTGCTGGATGGTTTTTTCAAACGGATACAGGTTCACCACCAGCAGGTCAATGGCCTCGATACCAGCGGCTTGCATGGCCTCGTTATCGACCTCGGCCCGGCCCAGCAAGGCACCATGGATTTTGGGGTGCAGGGTTTTCAGGCGGCCATCCATCATTTCCGGAAAACCGGTATATTCAGCCACATCGGTGATTTCAAAACCTTTTTCTCTCAACAACCGGGCGGTGCCGCCGGTGGAAAGGATTTCCGCCCCTTGTTCAGTCAGGGCGGTGGCCAATGCTTCCAGGCCGGTTTTGTCGGAAACGCTAATCAGGGCGCGGCGAATGGGAATGCGATTAATGGTTGTCATGGTTTTGCTGGATTGGCAGTTGGATGAAGAAAGCCGCACAGGCGGCACAGGCGGCTATTATATGCCAGACGGCAAAGGGACAAACGGGTTTTAAGCCGTTAAGGTGGTGAAAATAACCACACGACCCTGCCGTGTTTAGTATTCAATGGACAGTTTGCGGATTTTGTTGCGCAAGGTGGTGCGGGTAATGCCCAGGGCTTCGCAGGCGCGTGTTTTGTTGCCATTGCACCAGATAAGCACTTCTTTGATCATACCCCGTTCAACTTCTGCAATGACCAGATCATAGAGCTGACCATTGTGGTGGTGGTTAATGGCTTCCAGATAAGCGCGCACGCTTTCGCGGGTGTGGCGGCGCAAGGGAATGGGCGTTTTATCAGTCATGTTCCGAGGCTCCACCGGGTTGGCTGAAGTCAATCTGGAATGCGTTGGCCTGCGCGTTGGGGCGGAGAATTTCCAGACTCACCGGAATCAGGGTTTGTGGCAGCATCTGGCCATTTTGCAAGTTGGCAGGCAGGTATTCCCGGGGCAAAAACCGGCGCATGGCCACTGTTTTGCCATTCAGGTCTGACAAGGTGACTTGCAAGGCGGGAAAAGGCATGGCCTTTTTCGCGGTATTCATAAACGTGGTTGAAACGACCAACGCGTCTTCGCGCCCTGGATGCGGGCGAATGTTGCTGGAAATAGAAGCAATGTGATCCAGTGCCACTGGCGTGGCTTGCTCAGCGCTGCATTCCAGTTTGTCACACAACCAATGGCTCCAGGGCGCATCTGGCAACGTGATAATTCCATGGCGGATGCCTTCGGTGGTTTGCCAAAAAAAAGCGCCCAGCAAGACCAGGGTTGCCAATGTCCAGGCAGTGGACCAGGAACCAGAGGGCGCTGGTTTTGTGATGGTTTCAAAGACCGGCAGCGCTTCATCCTCATCGGTGTCAGAGGCAACGGCGCTGGTCGTTGCGGGTTGTGTGGCGGCAGGTGCCGATGCAATGGACGAAAGCAGCTCCTCATTGGTCACAGGCGAATGTTGTGACTGTGCCGAGTTGTCGGGAGTGGCGATGGCGTCACACCGGGTTTCACTGGCCAAGGCTGGCGCAGCGGTATGGGGTGGCTGGGCTGGTTCCGCTTCTTCCGGATGTTGCAGCAAGGGAGGGGCGTTTTCTGTGTCATGCAGTGGTAAGTCGCCATCACCAAGGCGATCGCTGAGAGTGTCCAGCGCATTGAAAACGGTACCGCACACGCAGCAGCGAACCCGGCCATAGGCACAGGTGAGCGTTTCGGTGTTGATGGCGAAGATTTCACCACATCCACGACACTGGGTATAAAGCGGGGTTGTCACGATGGATTCTCTGGTTTTCGACGAGCGCTCAGCAAGGCCCAATCTTCGGTAAATCTGGTTTGAATGTCAATAAAGTCCGTGGCGTAAGCCTGCCGAACTTCATCGGCTTGCTCCCGGAGAATACCTGACAGGATCAGATGACCGCCCGGCTGAACCAGTGTGGCAAACTGTGGCGCCAGGGCAATCAGGGGTTCGGCCAGAATATTGGCCATGAGGATATCCACCGCAGGGGCATTCGTCACTTTGTCGGCCTCAATAATGCGAATGCGTTCGGCCACCCCGTTTTTTTCGGCATTGGCGCAGGTGGCTTCAATGGCCTGTGGGTCAATATCGGTACACCAGGCCTCATCCGCGCCGTGAAGCAAGGTGGCAATGGCCAAAATGCCCGAGCCACAACCAAAATCCATCACGCGGCGGCCGCGCATGTCATGGGCGTCAATCCACTCCAGGCACAAAGCCGTGGTGTCATGGGTGCCGGTGCCAAAAGCCAGGCCCGGGTCCAGCATCAGGTTCACCGCGTCGGGCTCCGGCGGTGAGAAGCCGCTGGGTACCACCCAGGTTTGCCGGCCAAAACGCAGCGGCTTGAAATGTGCCAGCCAAGTCCGTTCCCAGGCCTGGTCAGGCAGGGTTTCGCAGTGTACCGGAGCGTCAGGAAACAGCCGCTTGAATGCGAGTGTGAGCGGCTCCGCCGGTGTGTCACTGGAAAATAAACCGGCAACCTTAATCTGGTTCCAGAGAGGCATTTGACCCACGCCAGGCTCCAGTATGGCCTGGTCTTCGGCATCGGCGAACGTGACCGACAAGGCGCCGAGTTCAAACAGGGCGTTTTCCATGGCCTCAGCCTGGTGAACGGGGCATTGGGTGCGTAGCTCAAAAGTGGTCATAAAAAGACAAGACGTCCTTGTCGCCGGTTTTCGTGCATTGTTCCAGAAAGACTAATGGCTTTGTTTTTTCAGCGTTTTTTCCAGGTAATGGATATTCTGGCCGCCAGCCACAAAGCCGCGATCGTGAAGAATGCGTTGCTGCAGGGGGATATTGGTTTTAATGCCAGAGCATACGGTTTCGGCCAGGGCCAGGCGCATGCGCCGAATGGCGGTGGTGCGGTCTTCGCCATGGACGATGATTTTCCCAATCATGGAATCGTAATTGGGGGGAATCCGGTAACCATCGTACAAATGGCTGTCCACCCGCACGCCTGGACCGCCGGGCGCATGGAAAATATCCACAGTGCCTGGACAGGGCATAAAGGTTTCCGGGTCTTCGGCATTCAGCCGACACTCGATGGCGTGGCCGGAAAAGCGGATGTCTTCCTGCCGGATGCCCAGTGGCTCGCCTGCGGCAATGCGCAGTTGCTGTTTAATCAGGTCCACGCCGGTGATGGTTTCGGTGACTGGATGCTCCACCTGAATACGGGTGTTCATCTCAATAAAATAAAACTCGCCGTTGTCGTAGAGAAACTCGAAAGTTCCGGCACCTTCATAGCCAATGCGTTGGCAAGCGGCCACGCACACAGCGCCGATTTCCTCCCTTTGTTCAGGCGTGATGCCTGGTGCCGGGGCTTCTTCCAGCACTTTCTGGTGGCGCCGTTGCATGGAGCAATCACGTTCACCCAGGTGAATGGCGTTGCCATGCTTGTCCGATAACACCTGAATTTCAATATGGCGCGGATTTTCCAGGAATTTTTCCATATAGACGGTGCCATCGCCAAAGGCGGCGGCCGCTTCAGTGCGCGTCATGTTAATGGCGTTGTTGAGGGCCGCTTCGGTGTGCACCACGCGCATGCCCCGGCCACCACCTCCGGCGGCGGCCTTGATAATCACCGGGTAACCGATTTTGCGCGCAATACGCAGGTTTTCCTGGGGGTCGTCACCCAAGGGGCCGTCGGAACCCGGAACACAGGGTACGCCTGCGGCGCGCATGGCTTCAATGGCGGCGACTTTGTCCCCCATGAGGCGGATGGTGTCGGCGCGCGGGCCGATAAAGGTAAAGCCGGATTTTTCCACCCGCTCGGCAAAATCGGCGTTTTCAGCCAGGAACCCATAGCCCGGGTGAATGGCCTCGGCATCGGTGACTTCCGCCGCGGCGATGATTTTGGGAATGTCCAGATAGCTTTCCAGCGCCGGTGGCGGGCCGATGCACACCGCTTCATCAGCCATGCCGACGTGCTTCTGGTTACGGTCCACGGTGGAGTGCACGGCCACGGTTTTTATGCCCAGGGTATGACAGGCGCGCAGAATACGCAGGGCGATTTCGCCGCGGTTGGCAATAACGATTTTAGAAAACATGGCTACACCTGCTGGATGATAAACAGCGGTTCGTCAAACTCCACGGGCTGGCCATTTTCAGCCAGGATGCGCGTGACCATGCCTTCCACCTCGCTTTCAATCTGGTTAAACATTTTCATGGCCTCGATAATGCACAGAACGTCTCCGGGTTTGACTTTTTGTCCGACCTTGACAAAAGGTTCGGCCTCAGGAGAGCTGGCGGCATAAAAGGTGCCCACCATGGGGCTTCGCACCACATGGCCGTCGTCCTCTTCCGGGCTGGCAGGCGGTGTGCTGGCGCTGGCCGCTGCAGGCGGTGTGCTGGCCACAGGGGCCGGGGCCACTGGAATGGGTGCTGCCGCAGGCGGTGCGGCTTGGGTGTTGCGGCTCAGGCGGACAGATTCCTCGCCTTCGTGAATTTCCATTTCCGTCAGCGATGAGGCTTCCAGCAGTTCAATGAGTTTTTTTATTTTGCGAATGTCCATAGGTGTCCCCTGTGGTGAGTGAATAATTGTGATTAGACTGAAGTGTCCGCTGACCGATTAAGGCGGCTGGCGACAAAACGTAGCGCCTGATCGTATCCGGCAGCGCCCTGGCCGCTGATAACGGTGGCGGCAATGTCGGAAAACCAGGAATGCTGGCGCCATTTTTCGCGCTGGCTCAAATCGGACAGGTGGACTTCGACAAAAGGCGTTTGTACAGCCAGCAGCGCATCGCGCAACGCCACGCTGGTATGCGTAAAGGCGGCAGGGTTAAAGACGATGAATTCGGTGCCATCATCCAGGGTGTGGTGGATGCGCTCGATCAGGCGATGTTCAGCATTGCTTTGCAGGCAATCCACGGTCAACCCCAGCTCATGTCCAAGGCGGCGGGCGCGGCTTTCAATGTCAGCCAGGGTGCTATGGCCATAGATTTCCGGTTCTCGACGGCCCAGTAAATTCAGATTCGGGCCATTGAGCAAAAGTACTTTATGCATGAAACGTGCCGGCAAAAGAAGGTATTTTGCACGAAAGCGCGGCTAATGTCCAAGAAAACGCTCAAACTTGCCTTATTCGACCTGTTTTACCTGGCGCAGGGTTTGCGTCAGTTCGTCGGCGTCTTTGTAGCCAAAAAAGTTATAGCGGTTCAACAAACGGCCATGGCGGTCAAAAAACAGCGTGGCCGGTGGCCCAATAACGCCAAATCGCTGCATCAGGGCTTTGTGCTGGGCGGTTTGTTCGGTGACATCAGCCTTAAGCGCCATAAAATCGCCTAACTCTCGGATGACGGCAGGGTCATGGAAGGTGGTTTTTTCCATGCGCTTGCACTCTGTACACCAGTCTGCATAAAAATCCAGCATGACTGGTTTAGTGCTTTGGGCCAGAACCGCGTCCAGCTCATCGCCAGATTGTATGGGCCGGAAACTGACTGACTGCTTTTTTTCCGATCCAGCATGACCCGCCTGCAGGCCTGCCAGGGGTTTGAGCGGGTCGCCGTTGCCCATCAGGGCGCCGATAAGCATGGCAATGCCCAGCACCAGCAGAATGATTTTCAGAAAGTCAAAGAAGCGTGCTGCAGTGGGCGAAATGCCGTTGTCTTTGGCATAGCCGGTCCACAGAATGGCGGCGGCCAGTAAGAGCAAGCCCCACAGGAATAAAATCACGGCTTCAGGCAGAATGCGGGACAAAAACCAGACCGCCATGCCCAGCAGCAACAGGCCAAAGAAGGCTTTGACCACATTCATCCAGCCACCGGAGCGGGGCATAAATTTACCTTGGGACGTGCCGATAACAAGGAGCGGCGCGCCCATGCCCAGGCCCATGGCGAACAGGGCCAGACCGCCGATGAGGGCGTCCCCGGAGCGGGAAATAAACAGCACCGCGGCGGCCAGGGGCGGCGCCACGCAGGGGCCGACTATCAATGCGGACAGGAAGCCCATGACAATCACACCAGCCAGACTGCCGCCTTTTTGCTTGTTGCTGAGCGTTGAGAGCTTGTTTTGCCAACTGGCCGGCAATTGCAGTTCGTAATAGCCAAACATGGAAAACGCCAGCGCGACGAAAATGCCACTGAACAGGATGATAATCCAGGGTTTTTGAAAAGCGGCCTGGATATTGGCGCCCAGCAAACCGGCTACCACACCCGCGGCGGTATAGGTCAGGGCCATGGCCACCACATAAGCCAGTGATAATACAAAGGCGCGCGAGGTGGTGATTTTCCCCTGACCGGCGATCAGGCCGGAGAGAATCGGAATCATGGGAAACACGCACGGGGTCAACGCCAGTAACAGGCCAAAGCCGAAAAAGGACAGAATGGTATAAATCGCCGAACGGCTTTTCAGGTTTTTGATAATGTTGTCCTGCTCGGACAGCTCACCGGTCGTATTGACACTGACAGCAGAGTCGGGGGGGCGGGAAATGTCCTGGCCGGTTGAGCCCTGTTTTTGGGCGCTGGCGTCAGCAGCGGTCTTTTGCTCGCCAGTTCCAGCGGGCAAGGGCACCGACAGGGTGCGCTCCATGGGCGGGTAGCAAATGCCATCCTTGACACAGCCCTGAAAGGCCACATGCAAGGGCAGTGTGGTGGCCGCGGTTGTGTTCCGAATCAGTTTGACGGGAATTTCCACCTGGTCATAGTAGACGGAAACCTCGCCAAAATGATCATCTGCCTGGGGTTTCCCCGGGGGGCGCTGAACGGCGCTGATGCTGATGGTCGGGTCACCTGAGCGAATGTCGATTTTGTCCCGGTACAGATAAATATTTGGCGCCATGCGAAAGCGCAGGGACACGGTGTCATCATCCATGGCAATGGCCTCAACGATAAAGGCCTTGTCAGGGGGCGGGATGTTATTGGAAGCGCCAAAAGGGGACTGGCCCGGTAGCCGTTGTGATGCTGGTTTGCTGGCGGGCAAAGCCATTGTGGTCTGATTTTGGTCACGGGTAGCCGGCAGCGTGAAGGTGAGCACCTTTTTTTGTGGCGGATAGCACACACCGGCATCGGCGCAACCCTGATATTTGACTTCAACCCGGGCCTGGCCTGTGCGGCTTTGCACCGGCAGGATAATGTCCACGGCCTTGCGATAGGTTTCCACCTCGCCAAAAAACTCGTCGGTTTTTTTATGGCCTTCGGGAATCTGCGCCTCGCCCACGGTTGTGTGGCTGTCGGCCGGTCGAAATTTGAATGCGTGGCGATAAAGATAATAGCCGTCGGCGATGCGAAAGCCAAGGGTGGCCTGTTTATCGTTAACGGACGTGACGGCAAGCTGAAAAGCTTCGTCCACAGGCAACAAATCGTCTTCATTCACATTTGCCGATACGCGGGTGACCCAAAAAACATTCAGAGCCAGAAAAGCCACCAGGCAAACACCGGTGGCGCGTGCGATTTTATTCCACATTGTCATTTATCCATTGCAGGTAGGCACTGAGGCCGTCAGATGCGTCAAAAACCAGAAATTCAGGAACGTTGTAGCTGTGCTTTTCCTTGATAAACGCCTTCAGCGCATCAATGGCGGCGGCGTTGGTTTTCAGTAGCAATAACGTCTCGGGCTGAACCTTTATTTCCCCCTGCCAGCGATACACCGAGTCCAGCCCCGGTAAAACCTGGGCGCAGGCGGCCAGGGACTGCTCCACGGTTAGATAAGCCAGCTCCCGGGCCTCGGTTTGGGTTTCGCAGGTGATTAAAACCAGTTTGGCATCGGTGCTCATGGGTGGTGTCCTCACATGCCCGGCAGGGCCAGGCTGATACAGGGTTACAGGTGGTCAGTCAGACTGTTCCGAGAAAAAAGCTATTGCGAATTCTATCAAAGTTTTACAGGGCTTCTGGCCGATGCGTCAACATTTTGTGTAGCCACGCCGCCGTGGTTGTTTCCGGTTGATGTGGACAGCGCACCCGATAAGGTTTTCCCGAAATCAGGCTCTTGCTGGCCGCCAGACGAATAAAATCCTCGACATTGTGAATGGAGTGGGCAAAATAGCGGCCTTTTTTGCGCATATGCGCCGCGGCCTCGACCCCGTTATGGGGGGAGCCGTTACGCATAAACAGGCAATTGCTGGTTTCCACCACATGGAGCAGATACCGGATGTCCGGTTGTTGCAAAGCGCTATCGGCGGCCGCCAGGGAAGCCGTTTGGAAAAACAGCAGCCACAAGAACAGACCAAGGCTTGCAATGGCGGAGTGGAATTTGTGCACGGGTGATTTTTTGCCGTCATCAGGGCATGGCTTCGGGTAAACTGAACGCATATTCAAAAAGTTATGGACGCATGAACGAACACATCATGATTGTTTTGGCCGCTATTGGCCTGATTGGTTCCTTTATCCAGTGGTTTTCCTGGTGGGTCAAGCTGCCAGCCATACTGTTTTTATTGCTCGCGGGCATCGTTCTTGGTCCGGTGACCGGCTGGCTGAATCCCGACGAGCTGTTTGGTCCCCTGTTGTTCCCCATGGTTTCCCTGGCGGTGGCCGTGATTTTGTTTGAAGGCAGTTTGACATTGCATTTTTACGAAATCAAGGGCGTGGCGAAGGTGGTGCGGCGGCTGGTCACGGTGGGGCTGGTGGTGACCTGGGTCATTATTGCTGTGGCCACCCACTATCTTATCGGCTTTAACTGGGATTTAAGTTTTCTGTTTGGCGCTTTGGTGGTGGTCACCGGCCCCACCGTGGTGGTGCCCATGCTGCGCACGGTGCGTTTGAACAAAACCGTGGCCAATATTCTCAAGTGGGAAGGCATTGTTATTGACCCATTGGGCGCCTTGTTTGCGGTGCTGGTTTACGATTTTATTATTTCCAGTCAGGCAGGGGACGGCAGCCTGGGGCACATACTGGCCAGCTTTACCGCCATTATTGCCGCCGGCGTTTTGTTGGGGTTGGCGGCCGGGCAGTTTTTGGCGATTGTTTTGCGCAAGCACTGGTTGCCGGAGTTTCTCCACAATGTGTTTACCCTGACGCTGGTATTTGGTGTGTTCGCCTTTGCCAATGCTTTGGTGGAAGAATCCGGTTTGCTGGCAGTGACCATTATGGGGATGTGGCTGGCGAACAAAAAAGATTTGCTCATGGATGAAATTCTTGATTTCAAGGAGTCCCTCAGCGTGCTGTTGATTTCCGGTTTGTTTATCCTGTTGGCTGCCCGCATGGATCTGGAACAATTAAAACAATTGGGCTGGAAGGCCATCGCCCTGTTTATGGTCATTCAGTTGATTGCGCGCCCGGCCAAGGTGGCGGTTTCCACCTTGGGATCCAGCCTGAGTCCGTCAGAGCGGGCGATTTTGGCCTGGATTGCGCCACGCGGCATTGTCGCCGCTGCGGTATCCGCGCTGTTCGCCCTGCGCCTTGAACAGGCCGGCTACAGTCAGGCGCCATTGCTGGTTTCACTCACCTTTATGGTCATTATCGGTACTGTGGTGTTGCAAAGCGCCACGGCCCGGCCGCTGGCGCGCTGGTTGGGTGTGGCCGACCCGGAGCCCCGAGGGGTGTTAATCAATAGCGCCAATCCTGTGGCCCGGGCCATTGCCAAAGCCCTGGAAGAACAAGGGTTTGACGCGATTCTGGCCGATGGCCACTGGCCTTATGTCCGGCAAGCGCGCATGGAAGGGTTAAAAACCTTTTATGGCAATCCGGTTTCCGAACATGCCGACCGCCATCTGGACCTGGTGGGAACAGGCCGCATGCTGGGCTTGTCCACCAATAATGACTTGAACGCCCTTTCGGCTTTAAAATATCAAAGTGAGTTTGGCCGTAAAAATGTCTACACCCTGTCTTTGCCGGAAGAGCAGCGCAAAAAAGGCTCCAAGCATGGCATCGCTCACGACAAACGCGGTTTGCCGCTGTTTGGCCCGGATATGACTTACGCCAAGCTGGCGGGGTTGCTGGCCAAAGGCGCTGAAATCAGGGCCACACCATTAACGGAAGCCTTTACCATCGACCATTTTCTGGAGCAATATGACGGCAAGGCCATACCGTTATTTGCGGTTTCTCCCAAAGGCAAGCGCCTGGAGGTGTTTTCTTCCCCGGAGGCCATGCCGCGTTTGGGCAAGGGCTGGAAAATCATTGCCTTGCATGTACCTGAAACATTATCGGCGTCTTCGGTTGATGAATCAGCGCCGGAAAAAAGTCTGCAAGATTCACCCATTCTGTCTGCGAGTCCCAAGGAGGAATCTCATGCCTAGTTATGCCAAACCTATCCGCTTCATTACGCTGATAACCACCTGCATGGTTGCCACCCTGTGTTGGGCCGTCACCCCGGGCGTTGGCAGTCTGGCGCCGGATTTTGCCTTGCCGGACCAGCACGGCAAAATTCATCACTTAAGTGACTATCGGGGGCAGTGGGTGGTTTTGTACTTTTACCCCAAGGACGACACGCCCGGGTGTACCGTTGAGGGCCAAAGTTTCCGCGACAACATGGACACATTCCGGTCCATGGGCGCGCAAGTGCTCGGTGTTTCCATGGATGATGTGGCCTCACACAAGGCGTTTGTACAAAAATACCGGCTTAATTTTCCCTTGCTGGCTGACACTCAAGGCATAGTGGCCGAACAATATGGTACAGCCGGGGGGTTCGGCCCCGTTTCCTATGCAAAGCGGCAAACTTTTCTTATCGACCCAGACGGTACTATTGTCAAGCATTACGCCACGGTGCGTCCGGCGAGCCATGCGCATGAACTCAAGCAGGACCTGAAAGCGGCGCAAGCGCTGTATGACTCTCTGCCGAAAACAGCGGCGCCACCACAAAAGGAGCCAGACCATGACCGTATTGACTGAACAGCACATCAGCCAGGCGCTGACCTCGCTGCCAGGCTGGGCCTGTGAGCCGCAAGGGTTACACCGGCGTTTTGTTTTTGGGGACTTTGTCCAGGCCTTCGGCTTTATGACCCAGGTAGCCCTACTGGCTGAGCGCGCCGGTCACCATCCAGACTGGCGCAACAGCTATAAAACCGTCGATATCAGCCTGTATACCCACGAAGCCGGTGGCATTACCAACAAGGACCTGGCACTGGCGCGGGAGATTCAGCGCGTTGCCGAGGCGCAGGTGGGCGACTGAGCGCTACCAGGGCAATCTTTCACGATTGTCGCCTGCGGACACAAAAAAGCCCCAGTTGAGAGGGGCTTTTTTGTGGCCACAATGGTGTGATTCAATCGTCCAGCACAAAGGTGACTTTCAGCACCACGCGCCAGTCGTCAATCTTGCCGTCTGTGACGGTGACCTTCATGCTTTCCACCCAGGCACCTTTGACGTTTTTCAGGGTCTTGGAGGCCCGTTTGATGCCCTTTTCCACGGCATGGTCGAAGCTCTTGTTGCTGGATGCGATAATTTCGGTCACTTTGGCAACACTCATGGTATTTTCCTCCCTTGTCATGGGTTGATTTAGTCTTTGAGAACAAAAGTTACTTTCATGGCCACCCGGTAGGAGTCCACCCGGCCGTCCTTGACAGTGACTTTCATGCTTTCCACCCAGGCGCCGGTAATGCCCTTGAGGGTTTTGCTGGCGCGGGCAATGCCTTTTTCCACGGCATGATCAAAACTTTTATCGCTGGAGGCGATGATTTCGGTGACTTTGGCGACACTCATGATATTTCCCCTTAGGTTAAACAAGACAGACTGGACAGGCGCAATGCCGCCAATCTGCATTTTGAGCATAGACCTGCACCGATGATTTGTCCAGAAAATGCCATTATTCTTTACTTTTGGGGTCAAAAACCGGCGGCCTGGCCATCCTTGCGGGATTCCGATGCGCCGTGATAAACGCCATTGGCATCGCGCACAATGGCCTGATAGCCGCCGTAAGGCCCCAATGCCCAGGCGATTTTATGGCCCTTTTGCATCAGCGCGCGCACCGTGGCGTAGGCAAAACCGCTTTCCAGGTTCAACTCGCCACCATCGGTCATGCGCTCACCAGTGGGCTGCGACGAACCGCGATGGTGGATGCGCGGCGCATCTCCGGCCTCTTGAGCGTTCATGCCGAAATCCACCATATTGATAACGATTTGCGCGTGCCCCTGGGGCTGCATGGCCCCGCCCATCAGGCCAAAGCTCATCCAGGGCCGCCCATTTTTGGTAATAAACGCCGGAATAATGGTGTGAAAAGGGCGCTTGCCTGGCGCATAGCTATTGGCCCGGCCGGGGGTCAGGTCAAACAATTCACCGCGATCCTGAAGAATAAATCCCAGCCCCGGCGGGGCCATGCCCGAACCCATGCCACGGTAATTGCTCTGGATCAGCGACACCATATTGCCGTCCTTGTCGGCGGTGGTCAGATAAATGGTGTCGCCGTGTTCCAGGGCCGGGCTCAGGGTTTCAGCCAGCCCCGGCGGGTAACTGGCCGCCGCCTTGTTCATGTCGATCAGCGCCCGCCGTTTGGCGGCATATTCTTTGGATATCAAGGTGGCGACCGGGATTTTGGCAAAGCCCGGGTCGGCGTAATAGCGGGCACGGTCTTCAAAAGCCAGCTTTTTGGCCTCGGTAAACAGATGCACGTGTTCCGGGCTGCCAAAGCCGTATTTTTTCAGGTCAAAGCCTTCCAGAATATTCAGAATCTGCAAGGCGGCGATGCCCTGGCCATTGGGAGGCAGCTCCCAGATATCGTAGCCGCGATAATTGGTGGACACAGGTTCCACCCATTCGCCGTGGTGCGCGGCCAGGTCGGCTTCACTCAAAAACCCACCCTGGGCCTGCACATAGCGGGCCATGGTCGCGGCGATTTCACCGCGGTAAAACGCATCGCGGCCGCCGCTGGCGATTTTTTCCAGGGTACTGGCCAGGTTGGGATTTTTCCATATGTCCCCGGCCTTCGGCGCCCGGCCATCAATGGTGAACTGCTCCAAAAAGCCGGGATATTTGCCCAGGATGGGTACGGAGCGCTGCCAGTAATAGGCAATCAGCTCGGTAATGGGCGCGCCTTCGCGGGCATAACGAATGGCCGGGGCCAGTATGTCCTGCATGGGCAGATGGCCAAAGCGCGCATGCAGCATAAACCAGCCATCCACCGTGCCGGGCACCGATACCGGCAGCGGGCCGTGGGCGGGAATTTTGCCATAACCGTTTTTGCGAAACCACGCCAGCGTCAAGCTTTCAGGGCTGCGGCCGGAACCGTTCAGCCCATACAGTTTTTGACTTTTGGCATCCCAGACAATAGCAAAAATATCGCCACCAATGCCATTGCCGGTGGGCTCCACCAGGCCCAAAACAGCATTGGCGGCGATGGCCGCGTCAATGGCGTTGCCGCCCTGCTTGAGAATGTCCAGCGCCACCTGGGTGGCCAGCGGCTGGCTGGTGGCGGCCATGCCGTTTCGGGCCAGCACCTCGGAACGGGTCGCGAAAGGCTGGCCGGTAATGCGGTCACCGGCGAGGCTGGTAAAGGCGATGGCGGTTAGAAAACATAAGGCGATGAATCGACGCATGGTTGCAGACTCCAGTTTGTCAGGGTGGTTTTTCTTGCCAGGTTGGTTATGCCACAAGCGCCTCAGTTTTCAAAGCCATGGACAAAAATAACCGGGTTGGTTTGCCATATCAGGCGCACAAAACCAATATATTTATTCGGACGGGGGGTGTAAACTAGCCTTTTGTTCGTAACACTTGAAGCAGTTCCGGATCAGTGTGATAACCCAAGCAGGCAGCCATGAATAGTCAAGTCGTATCAAAAAAACGGGTGGCCGATCATGGCGAGGTCTATACCCGCAAACAAGAAGTCAATGCCATGCTGGATTTGGTTCGGCAGGAAACCGAGCGCATCGAGTCCCGCTTTTTGGAGCCGGCCTGCGGCACCGGCAACTTTCTTATCGAGATACTGGCAAGAAAGCTGAAGGTTGTAGAGCAGCGCTACAGGCGCAATCAGCGGGATTTTGAGCGCTATGCGTTTTTGGCGGTGTCCAGCCTCTATGGCATAGACATTCTGGCGGACAATATCGAAATCTGCCGCAACCGGCTTTTTCAATTACTGCAAGAAAGCTATCAGGCGCTATACAAAACACAAACAAAACAGAAATTTCTGGAAGCGGTTTACCATGTGCTTACACTGAATATCTTGTGGGGCGATGCGCTAACCATGAAAACCCCCGGCACCCCTCCGGCCCCCATTGTATTCGCCGAGTGGTCCCCTGTGAACAGCACGCTCATCAAGCGACGGGATTTTGTCTTTGATGAACTGGTTTCCCATGCCTCATTGAGCGAATTGCCCTTGTTTTCTGATTTGGGTGAGGATGTTTTTATCCCAAGGCCGGTCAAAGACTATCCGCCGGTGCATTTTATGAAGGTTGCCGATCTTGATTGAGCCAGACATGAAGCAAAACCACAACCCGGATGTACTGACCTGCCTCGCCAACCTCAGCAGCGACGAGGTGTTTACCCCGCCCAAACTGGTCAATGACATCCTCGATCTGCTGCCCGCCGACATCTGGCGGGACAAAAACGCCACCTTTCTCGATCCCGTCTCCAAATCCGGCATATTTCTGC
>JALSHI010000008.1 GCA_026982315.1 Lysobacterales bacterium | reverse complement strand
CAAATACTTTCCTGAAGCCAGCTCCATCAACCTGCCCCGTTCAATCAAATACGGCTTCGGCGTACTTGGAACCGCCTGCCTGGGCTTTCTGGCCCGCACGAAATTGACCAAGCCCAACCTATTCGACCAAATTCAAAATCAGAAAGGCGGCCTATAGCCATAGGCTGTTAGCCGCCTTTGCACACCAGTTCAATTTACCAACAAACGCTTAAAGCGGCTGATTGATAATTCGAAAAGAATAATCGGTTCCAACACCGGTTACACCATTTGCATTACGAACCTTAATCAAATAGCCACCAACTGGTTGGTCCAAAACAACCCGGGAACGGCCATTACCACTGCTTCCACAATCATGACCTAAAATCGTGCCCGGATTATTGTTGGCATCCATCGAATAAACTGTGATGCACGTCGATACATACTGGCCCACATTAAATGTTTCATAAGTGCGCCGATTCATGTTGCTGTTCCAGGATGCTATCCAGTCAACGGTATCATCTGCAAAATTATGATTCTGCACGACCCCGGTATAAGCACTCCATTGTGCTGCTGTGTCATCCGGTTCATATGAGTCCACTGGCGCGTTAATCGGCGTGTTTGTTATGCTGAATGTATAGTCAGAAAGACTTCCTGAAAAACCGCCCTCGTTATTGATTCTTACCAAATACCCGCCAGGCGGCTGATCCAGAACCAGACGTGACCGACCATCGCCATTACTGTCGCAATCTTGCGCCAACAAAGATGATATCCCACCACTTTGGCTCATCAGATAAACAGAAATACAAGCATTTGCCTTAATTCCCAAGTTATCTGCTTCATAAACCCGACGGTTGTTTCCAAAGTTATAAGTCGCCACCCAATCCACAGCGTCATCAGCAAAATTATGGTCTTGTGGAGTGCCTGTGTACGCCTTCCATTGAGCCGCAGTGTCGTCTTCCTCATAGGCATCGGGAACGGGCGCGTTCAGCAAAGATGCAATTGTGGCTCCCGCATCCACGATACCCGCACCACAGTTCACAATACATGTACCCGGCAGCGGACGGGCGTTATTTTGCAGTACAGTCGCCACCTGATCGGCTGTCAGGGAAGGATCGGCCTCCAGCATCAGGGCCACTATGCCGCTTACATGGGGTGCGGCCATGCTGGTGCCACCCAGATAATGATAAGCAGGCGTGGATGGCGTGGTAGAGCCATTGTTATGGGTGGATAAAACCCCATTGGCCAGGGTCGCAAAAATTTCACCGCCGGGGGCGGAAACGGTGATATTGGGCCCAAAATTGGAATAGGCCGCCAGATTGCCCTCGCGATCCGTGGCCGCCACCGTGATGACACCCTGACAATTGGCCGGTGGATAGTTGGCCAGGCTCGAGTTATTGCCTGCCGCCACAACCACAACAGCACCCTGATCTCTGGCGGAATTAATGGCCCGTTGCAAAGTGCTTTGCGGCAAGCAAGCACTGGGACTGCCCATCCCAAAACTCAAGTTAAGTACCTGCGCCGGATGCGGATTGGGAATGACTGATCCGTCATCCGCAAACGCAGTTCCACCGGCCGCCCATGATATGCCTTGCACAACGTCCAGCAACCGGCCGCCACACTTGCCCAAAACACGGACTGGCAAAATCTTCGCACCAGGCGCCACGCCGGTAACACCCACACCATTATTGGCAATGGCGGCTATTGTGCCGGCCACATGCGTGCCATGCCAGGAAGATTTTACGAATCCACCTGGACCGGGCATAATGCCTGGTGCTGGATTAGCGCTTCCCCCTTGGGGCTTTGTGCCGTCCGAGGACGGGGTACAGTCGTTACCGCGTGTCCAGTCACCCTCATCACGGGGGTTCGGATCCGGACCGTCCCCGTCTCTGGGGTCAACAAAGTCTCCTGGAAGAGTGCTGTCAGGCTGATGAATAAAGTCATACCCCCCTACAATATTGGCCGCTAGATCTGGATGATTGGTAATCCCTGTATCGATAACCGCAACGGTAACACCTGTGCCATTCACCATGCCCCAGGCTGCGGGCAAATTGACACCCCCTGTTGGCTCAAAATAATGCCACTGCTGACCGTAACGCGGATCATTGGGGACCATGAGCGGCTTGAAAACACGGTCCGGTTCAATAAACTCCATATCTGGCTGTTGCAAAAACGCCTGAAACAGAGTTTTGGCTTCTTCACTTGATAGTGGCGCTCGAGTATGAATCAGCCACCCACCTGTAAAAATTGCCCGGGAAAATTCCAGCGCAAAGCCCGTGTTTTGTTCAATTTGAGACAGTTTCTGACGCGCAAACGCCTTAATATCACCAGCGCGAGAAGCCGATCGATAATAGACAATAAATGACTGATGCTGACTGGCGCCTGATAACGCTTCAAAATCCGCCCTGATGGCCGATTTTCCATTGGACATCGCCACTGCCAACTGGCAGAAGCCAAGCACAAATAAAGCAATAGATAAAGCAATAGACTGACAAATGCATGGTTTTCTTGCTTCCTTTAACATAAAAATCACCGTTAAGTTGTGTGTGGAAGGAAAAGTGTTTTCGCTGGCTATTTCTGCCAACAAGGATTAATCAACCATTAATGGGCAGTGTATTTCAATGTGGTTAATATATTTTTTTATGTATTTGCTACGGCCGTCACATAATCTCCCCGAAAATCTCTGTTTACGGCTGTGCTTCCTTATTGCCCGGAGCGTCTTTATAATGGGCGCTCTTTTGGTCTGACAACGAGTGTGCCATGTTCAAGAATTCGCAAGACTTGTCTCCACTGGCCCTAAATGCCCACTATCTGGATGATGAACACCATGCGGTGAATGCCTTGCTGGCTATCCTGGAGGCCCATGGGCCAGATGCCCAAAAAACCCGCGAGCTGGCCATGTCCCTGGTGCAAAAGGTGCGAGACCAGATTGACCAGATGGATGGCATCGACGCCTTTATGAAGGAGTACGACCTCTCCAGCAAGGAGGGTATTGTGCTGATGTGTCTGGCGGAGGCGCTGTTGAGAATTCCCGACAAGGACACCGCCGAAAAGCTGATTAAAGACAAACTGCTGGATGCGGACTGGGAGTCGCACCTGGGCAAAAGCCAGTCGCTGTTCGTGAACGCGTCCACCTGGGGCTTGATGCTCACGGGGAAAATTATCGACGTAGACGCAGACAGCCGCGGCTTTCAGCGCGTTCTGGAAAAACTCATCAACCGCACCGGCGAACCGGTGGTGCGCATGGGCATTTACCAGGCCATGAAAATCATGGGGCGGCAGTTTGTCATGGGGCGCACCATCGAGGAGGCATTAAAACGTGCCGGCAAAAAAGGTTACCGGGAATACCGCTATTCCTTCGACATGCTGGGTGAGGCGGCCCTGACCCAGGCGGATGCCGACCGCTATTTTGCCGCCTACCAGCACGCCATCGACGCCATCGCCACGGCCAACACACGCCGTAACATGGAAGACGCCGCCAGCATTTCCATCAAGCTGTCGGCCCTGCACCCGCGTTACGAATCCACACAGGCAGACCGGGTGCTGGTCGAACTGGCCCCGCGGGTGCTGCAACTGGCGCAACAGGCCAAAGAAAAAAACGTGGCCGTCACCATCGACGCCGAAGAAGCCGACCGGCTGGAAATGTCTTTGCTGATTTTCGAAAAAGTCTATGCCCAACTGGCTGACTATCACGGCTTTGGCCTGGTGGTGCAGGCTTACCAAAAACGCGGCATTCATGTCATTGACTGGCTGGCGAAACTGGCGCGCAAACACGGGCGAAAAATTCCGGTTCGGCTGGTCAAGGGGGCTTATTGGGATACGGAAATCAAGCGCGCGCAGGAACAAGGACTGGATGACTACCCAGTGTTCACCCGCAAAGTCAATACAGACGTGTCCTATCTGGCTTGCGCCAGCACGCTGCTGCGTCGCCGTGACCTGTTTTACCCCCAGTTCGCCACCCATAACGCCAACACCATCGCCGCGGTCAAGACCATGGCCGGCGATACCGGCGGCTTCGAGTTTCAACGCCTGCACGGCATGGGCCAGGCGCTGCACCGGGAAGTTATCAGCCCTGATGGGCTAAATACGCCGTCGCGCATTTATGCGCCGGTGGGCAGCCACGAGGACCTGCTGCCCTACCTGGTGCGCCGCTTGCTGGAAAACGGCGCCAACACCAGCTTTGTCAACCGCCTGACCGACCTGGAACTGAGCCTGGAAGAAATCACCCAGGATCCGATTGCCACAGCCCGCGCTCACAGCAACCACCGTCATCCGCGCATTCCCGTGCCGGCCGATATTTTCGGCCCCGAACGCATCAATTCACGCGGCGTCAATCTGGGCTCGCTGAGCGAAATAGCGGCCTTGGACAAAGAAATTCATCAGCATGACGAAAGCCGCTTTATCGCTCGCCCGCTGGTGCCTGACGCCAACACGGAGAAGCTGTCTCCCCGCCCCATCACCTGCCCGGCTGATCGCGACAAAATCGTGGGGGAATGCTTCGATGGCAACGCAGAAATTGTGGATGCCGCATTGAAAAACGCCGCCAGGGCTTTCCCAGGTTGGCGCGATACACCTGTGGCCAAACGCGCCAAAATTTTACGAAAAATGGCCGATTTGCTGGAAGAAAACCGGGGCAAGTTAATGTATCTGGCCCAGCAGGAAGCCGGCAAAAACATTCCAGACTGCATTGCCGAAGTGCGCGAAGCCGTGGATTTTTGCCGTTACTACGCCCAACAGGCCGAACAACATCTGGCCACCGGCATCAAAATGCCCGGCCCCACCGGCGAAAGCAATTATCTCTACAATCAGGGCCGCGGTGTCTTTGTCTGTATTAGCCCCTGGAACTTTCCGCTGGCCATTTACACCGGACAAATCGCCGCGGCGCTGGTCACAGGCAACACGGTTATCGCCAAGCCTGCCGAACAAACGCCTTTGATTGCCCACGAAACCGCGCGGCTGTTCCATGCCGCCGGTATCCCTGAAGATGTTTTGCAGGTAATTCCCGGTGACGGCGCCAGTGTGGGCGCGCCATTGACCGCCAGCCCGGACATTGCCGGAGTGGCCTTTACCGGCAGCACAGAAACCGCGCAAATCATCAACAAAACCCTGGCGGCGCGCCCCGGGTCCATCGCCCGGTTTATCGCTGAAACCGGCGGGCAGAACTGTTTTATCGCCGATTCATCTGCCTTGCCGGAACAGCTGGTCAAGGATATTATCGCCTCGGCCTTCACCTCCGCCGGACAGCGCTGCTCGGCCGCCCGGGTGCTGTATATCCAGGAAGACATTGCCAACAAGGTGTTAACCATGCTGGCAGGCGCTATGGCAGAGTTGCGTAACGACCACCCCCAATACGTGTCAACAGATATAGGGCCACTGATCGACGAGGCGGCCAGAGTCACCCTGCAAAACCACGCGCGGCGTATGGAAAAAGAAGCCACTATTCTGAAAAAGCTGGAAACGCCACCGGCCAATGGCACATTCTTCCCGCCCCACGTGGCGGAAATTCCTTCCATTTCCCTACTCGAGCGCGAGGTATTCGGGCCGTTTCTGCACATTGTTCGCTTCCGCGCCAATGAACTGGACAAGGTGATTGATGAAATCAACGCCACTGGCTATGGCCTGACTTTCGGCATCCACAGCCGCATTGATGAAACCATCGAATATATTGTCAGCCGCATTCAGGCCGGTAACTGCTATATTAACCGCAATACCATTGGCGCCGTGGTGGGCGTACAGCCATTTGGCGGCATGGGGCTATCCGGCACCGGGCCAAAAGCCGGTGGTCCGCAATACCTGCACGCGTTTTCCACCGAAAAAACGATCACCAACAACATTGCCGCGGTGGGCGGGAACGCTGAATTGCTGGAGCTGTCCGAAGAACCATGAAAACCACGACCACACAAACAGCCTGAGCCATGTACCTGCGCCACTTCGGATTTGACCAGGCACCGTTTTCCATCACCCCGGATCACCGCTTTGTCTATCTGAGTTCCCAGCACGAGGAATCCCTGGCGCACCTGGTCTATGGCATCCAGCGTGGTGGCGGCGCCGGTTTTGTCCTGCTCACCGGCGAAGTGGGCACCGGCAAAACCACCATAAGCCGCCTGCTGCTCGAACAGGCGGCGCAACCCGGGGAGTCTACGGTCAAGATCGCCCTGATATTGAACCCGCGACTCTCACCGGTGGAACTGCTGGAAAGCATATTGCGGGAACTGGGTATCCCCCTGCGCGGCACCCGCGGCCAACTCAACTGGATGGTTGAACGCCTCAACGACTACCTGCTGAAAACCTGGGCCGAAGGCCAAAACACAGTGGTATTGATTGACGAGGCGCAAAATCTGCCGCCGGAAACCCTGGAGCAACTGCGGTTGCTCACCAACCTGGAAACCGACACCCACAAGCTGTTGCAGGTGATACTGATTGGCCAGCCAGAATTGCGCGACACCCTGCGGCGTAATGACCTGCGTCAACTGGCCCAGCGCATTACCGCCCGGTATCATTTGCGTGAACTCGACGCCGATGACACTGCCGCTTATCTGGCCCACCGCTGCCAGGTGGCTGGCGCCAAGCGCAACCCGTTTAGCCCAGGCGCGGCCAAAGCCATCCACCGACACGCAGGCGGTATTCCACGTGTGATTAACACCCTGGCCGATCGCGCCTTGCTGGTGGCCTGGAATGCCAATAACACACGCGTTACCCGCAAATATGTGAAACAGGCCGCCGCTGAAGTGCTGGACCCTGCCATATCCAACAAGCGCCCGCGCAGCGCAGGTTACATGGCCATAGCGACCATTCTGGCCACAGGCCTGGCTGTGGCCGCCTGGTACTGGTTGCCCGCAACACCTGAACATGCAAGCCAGACCACCTCTGCCACAGCACTGACTCAGCCACCGGCACAAGCCACCGCCTCTTCCCCTTTTCAATGGCCAGACACCTTACAGGCGTGGCGCCAGTATGCCGCCTTGTGGGGCAGCCATGCCAGCGGTTGGGATGCCATGCAATGCCCGCCAGCAGAAGCCACCGGCATGGCCTGTTTACGGCGTCAAGGCAATCTGACCCAAATCTTGCGGCTAAACCGGCCGGTTGTGCTCCAAACCACGGATCCGGATGCTCTTGTGGTGCTGGAAAAAACCAACCCGCAGGGCCAATTTATCCTTAAGGACAGCACAGAGCAGCCTGTTTCGGTCAACAAGTCCTGGCTTGAACGACACTGGCTGGGCACGTATTATGTGCTCTGGCCCATGCCTGCGGCATTATTGCAGAAAACCTTGCCAGCGCCCGGGTCAAGCGAGGTTACCACCTGGGCGCATCGACTGGCGCGTCAAATCAGCGAGTTGCCATTGAACAACGAGACCCAGTTCATTGACTGGCTGAAGCGGTTTCAGGCCCGCCATGGCCTGCTGGCGGATGGTATCATTGGCCCGGAAACCGCCATGGCCTTGAGCCTGAAAGCCTATACCGGCCCCACGCTCCAGGCAGTTGCGCCGGAGACCGGCAACCACACTCATGGCCAAACCGGAGAATAAGCCATGTCATCCATTCTGGAATCACTGAACAAATCCCAGCAACAACGAGCCACCAACGCCGTTGGCGGTCAGCAAAACTGGCGCTTTGGCGCACACCGTAATGACTCTCCCGATCGTCGCAAACGGGCTTTGCGTCTGTTGGCGGGGGTTATCGTCTTGCTTGCCTTGTTGGCCTGGCTTTTTTCGGCCCAATTACAGCAGTTATGGACCAATTCAGCCTCCTCTGAGCCGCCAGCCGCCTTGCCGGGGATGAATATGGCCACAGCCACCCGGCAACCACCAGCCCAGTCGGCCGACACGTACCCGACTCAAACCACAAATCCACTGACCACGCAAAACCGTTCTTTTCCGGATGAACGCGCGTTACCACGGCCGGATCCCAACCAGAACCGCGCCGCGCTGAAAGCCAGGCGGGAACAGACAGACAGGCCACAAGCGTTAACGGCACAAAAAACGCCTCAAACACAAAACAGCCAACCGGATGTGATGGCCACAACAGAAAATGCGCCAGCCAATGGTACAGACAAGTCAAGCACAGTGGATGAGGCCATCCATCCTGTCGCGTCCGGGCATAACCGGCAGGCAATCGCTAGCGGTGGGCGCAAAAAAGACCTGCGTGACACTCCACCGCATCAAGCCGAACGCAAGAATGGCTTCCCGCGGCAGCAATACCGCTATCTCTACCAGTTACCCTTGGCCATGCGTAAACAACTACCGGCGCTAAAACTCAATATCCATGTTTACGACCAGAACCCGAAGCACCGGCTGGTGGTGATAAACGGCGAGGATCTGGGCATTGGCGACAGCCTGGAAGGCAGCCATATCACCGTCAAGGACATTCTCCCCGATGGGGCGCTGATAGAAGCCGACGGAGAGATGTTCCTGCTTCCCACGCGACAATAGCGGACAGTCTCGTGGCCCTGAGATTCGCCACCACCCGCAACAAACCACTGCCGAAGTTTACGCTGGCCTTTGTGCTGGCCAGCTTTACCCTGATCTGGCTGGCCCAAACGCGTCCGCAGTGGCAACTGTTCGCGCAACTGGCCATATTGCCACAGGACTTTTCGCGGATGGATTATCTTGCCTTGCGCGAATGGCACCGTTTGCTCACCGCACTGTTCCTGCATGCCAATTGGTTTCACTGGCTGGGCAATATGGTGATTTTTTTACCACTGGGCATTCACCTGGAACGGCATACCAGCAGCCTGTGGCTGACTGTTGTGTTTCTGCTTTCCGGTCTGGTGGGCAATTTGGCCTCATTACTGGCGCTGCATGACTCCAGCCATTTTCTGCTGGGCGCCAGTGGCGCCATTTCCGGCCTGCTGGGCGCCTGGCTGCGGCTTTTTCCACAAAAGCGCCTGCATGTGCTTATCCCTGTGGGCCTCTATTTGCAAAAAGCACGCATCCCGATTGTCATTTTTATTCTCATTTGGCTGGTAACCCAGTTTGCCTTGCAACTCAACTCCCACAACTATCAGGTAGCCTGGTCTGCCCACATTGCCGGCTTTTTAACCGGTTTTTTGCTCGCCAGCCTGATGCGTCCGTAGTTGGCCCGCGCTGTCCGGGAAAAACACTCCATCTGCCGCCTTTCCCTTTCTGGTTCAGGCAGGCTAAAATACCCAAATGAACGCAGCATATATTCTGGTCGTGGATGATGAGCCCGATATCCGGGAACTGATTTCAGAAATTCTCAGTGACGAAGGCTATCAGGTGGCCACGGCCGCCGATGGCGCCAGTGCCGACAAGGCCGTCCAGCAGCGGCGTCCTGACCTGATCCTGCTGGATATCTGGATGCCGGATATCGACGGCATCAGCCTCATGAAACGCTGGCTGCATGAAAGCCGCAATCCCGGCGCCCGCCCAGGCGCCATTGTCATGATGTCCGGCCATGGCACAGTGGAAACCGCTGTTGAGGCCACACGGCTGGGCGCTTGCGACTTTATCGAAAAGCCCATTTCACTGGCAAAACTGCTGCAAACTGTGGAGGAGGCGTTAAAAAACAGCCAGAAAAACAGCAGCCCCGCCCAAACCCCGCCCTCTGCCACTATCGAGCCCATTGGTAACAGCCCGGCCATGCGCGCTCTGCGCGATGCCCTGAAAAAACTGGCCAAAACCCATAACCATGTGCTGTTTCAGGGCGAGCCGGGCACCGGCAAGCTCACCCTGGCGCAATGGCTTCATAGCCAGCGGCATGGTCATCGCCAGCCGGCCATCGTGGTGGACGGGCTGAGCCTGGACGACAACCACTTTGAAACCATGCTGTTCGCTCCCGGCGGCCTGCTGGAACAAGCCGATGGCGGCAGCCTGATTCTCACCAATATCGACTGCTTGACCGAAAAACAGCAAAGCGCCTGGCTGTCTTTGCTGAAACACAAGCAGTATCCACTGGCCGGTCAACAATTCAAGAATATACGTTTTGACCTGTTGGCCACCAGCCAGCGGGACTTGCAGGAACTGGCCGCCGCAGGCGAATTTTTCCGCGATTTGTATGATGTTCTGGGTGAAGTGCGCCTGCAGGTGCCACCCTTGCGGGAGCGGGCAGAAGACGTGCCAGACCTGATTAGCCATTTCATCAACCACCTGCCTGACCTGGAGAAAACCCCCTACCGGAAAATGTCGATTGCGGCCCAAAACCGGCTTCGCAACTACCACTGGCCCGGCAACGTGCGTGAGCTGAAAAATGTGGTACGGCAATTACAACTGGAAGCCGACAGCGGAGAAATCACCCTGGAGCAAGTGGACAACTATCTGCGTGGCGCCCAAAACCGGCAACAACCATCCATTCAGTGCCGGTTTGACCTCCCCCTGCGGGAAGCCCGGGAAGCCTTTGAACGGGATTATCTGCTCTACCAGCTGCAGGCCTGTGACGGCAGCGTCGGCGAGCTGGCCAAGGTGGCGGGCATGGAGCGAACACACCTGTACCGCAAGCTGCGCGCGCTGAAAATCAATCCGAAATCAGTCCAGGCGCGAAAAGACAGCAATGGCGCGGACAAACGCACAGGAGACAGCTAAAGCATGAAAATCATCATTCTGGGATGTGGCCAGGTGGGTTCATCGGTGGCCGAGCATTTATCCCATGAAGGCAACGACATTACGGTTATCGACAAGGATGTCTATAAACTTGAAGACATGCAAAACCGGCTGGATTTGCGTACCGTGCAGGGCAATGCCTCCTATCCCAGCGTGCTGATTCGCGCCGGAGCCGAAGACGCCGATATGATTGTGGCGCTGACCAACAGCGATGAAACCAATATGGTGGCCTGCCAGGTGGCCCATAGTATTTTTCATACCCCGACAAAAATTGCGCGCATCCGGGAAAGCGAGTACCTGGACTATCCCGAATTGTTTCAGCCTCACCACATGCCTATCGATGTCACCATCAGCCCTGAGCAATTGGTCACAGATCACATTCATTTGCTCATCGAATACCCCGGCGCCTTGCAAGTGATGGACTTTGCCCAAGGCGCGGCGCGTCTGGTGGCCGTAAAAGCAGACGCAGACAGCCCGCTGGTGGGGCACCAGCTCCGTGAACTGCAAGACCTGCTGCCAGAAGGCGTTGATACCCGCATCGCCGCCATTTTCCGGGACAACAAGCCAGTACTGCCAGAAGGCGATACCGTCATTCAGCCCAATGATCTGGTTTTTTTTCTGGCGGCGCGCAAACACATTCCCGACATCATTCGCCTGCTGCATACCACCGAAGAGCCCACCCGCCGGATTATTCTGGCCGGTGGCGGCAATATTGGCTTCAATCTGGCCCGTAAGCTGGAAGACACCCACTCGGTCAAAATCATTGAAGCCAATAACAAACGCGCCAAGCATATTGCTGAAGAACTGGACAAGGCGCTGGTGATTGTCGGCGACGCCATGAATGAGGAAATTCTGCGAGAGGAAAATATCGACCAGACGGATATTTTCTGCGCCCTGACCAATGACGACCAGGCCAACCTGCTGTCCGCGTTGCTGGCCAAAAAAATGGGAGCCAAAAAGGTCATCACCCTCATTAACCGGCACAACTATGCCCAGCTGATTGAGCAGGAAAAAATCGATATCGCCATCTCGCCCCAGGAAATCACCATGGGCGGCATTCTGGCGCATGTGCGCAAAGGCAATATGGTGCGTATTCATTCATTGCGTGAAGGCGCCGCCGAGGCCATTGAAGTGGAAGTCCATGGCGATCACAACACCTCCAAAGTCATTGGCCGGGAGTTACAGGAAATCAACCTGCCGCCAGGCACCATTATTGGCGGCATTGTGCGCGGCAACAAGGTCATTATGGCGCACCGCGATGTGGTCATTGAAAGCGGCGACCATGTGATTCTGTTTGTCACCGACAAGCGCAACATCAATGACATTGAACGCCTGTTCCATGTCAGCCCCACATTCCTATGAGACCACCGGAAGCGCCATGAACCCTCATGTCATTTTCAAAATCATGGGCATGTTACTGCTGGTTTCCAGCCTCACCATGCTGCCCCCCGCACTAGTCGGCTGGTACTATGGCGATGGTGATATACAGCCCTTTCTGGAAGGTTTCCTGGTGCTGTTTTTATCCGGGGCGACACTGTTTGTGCGCTATTACCAGGCCGGTACCGATCTGAAAATTCGCGCAGGCTTTCTGGTGGTGGCTGTTTCCTGGATATTACTCGGGCTCAGCGGCGCCATTCCGCTGTATTTCAGTGACGCCCTGAACCTGTCCTTCACCGATGCCGTATTTGAATCAGTGTCTGGCCTGACCACCACCGGCGCAACCATTCTCACCCAAATCGACGGCTTACCTCACTCGGTGTTATATTTTCGCAGCCAGCTACACTGGCTTGGAGGCATGGGCATTATCGTGCTGGCCATTGCCATTCTACCCATGTTGCGCATTGGCGGTATGCAGATGTTCAAGGCCGAAACCCCCGGCCCCATGAAAGACCAAAAACTGACCCCGCGCATCACCGAAACCGCCAAAACCCTGTGGTTCATTTACCTGGGCATCACCATTTTATGCACACTGTCCTACTGGCTGGCTGGCATGAGCCTGTTTGACGCCATCTGCCATGCCTTTGCCACCTTGTCCACGGGGGGCTATTCCACCCACGATGCCTCACTGGCGTACTTTAACAGCCCTCTGATCGAAATGGTCTCGGTGTTTTTTATGGCGGTGTCAGCGATTAATTTCGCCTCCCACTTTCTGGCCTGGAAACACGCCACCATCAAAGCCTATTTGCTGGATAGCGAGATTCGCACCTTTATCGCCATTCTGGCCATACTGGCGGCCTTTGTTTCTCTGGCGCTGTATCTTTCCGGCACGTACCCGACCCTGTTCGCCGCATTCCGTTATGGCCTTTTTCACACTGTGTCGTTCGTGACTACCACCGGCTTTGGTACCGCACCGACCTATTTATGGCCAGCGGCCATTGCCCTGTTGCTGATTCTTGCCAGCACCGTAGGCGGCTGCGCCGGATCCACCGGCGGCGGCATGAAAGTGGTGCGCGTGATCCTGCTGTATAAAATCAGTCTCAAAGAGCTTTATCGCCTCATTCATCCCCATGGCAAATTCATTATCAAGCTCAATGGGCGCACTGTGGATTACCGCGTGCTGGATTCGGTTTCGGCATTCTTTGTTTTGTTTGCCTTGCTGTTTACCGTTTTCACGCTCTTGCTGGCTGCTTACGGGGAAGACCTGGTGACCGCCGCATCGGCCACCATTGCCAGTATGACCAATCTCGGCCCGGCGCTGGGCAAAGCCGGGCCGCATTATGCCGACTTGACCGATGCCAGCAAATGGACGCTGGCGCTGGCCATGATCTTCGGCCGCCTGGAGTTGTTTACTGTCTTCGTGCTGTTTACCCCTGCCTATTGGAAAAACTGACATTTGCCCATATTAACGGCATACGTCATTGCAACACCCAACCTGGCAGATCATAAAAAAAACCGAACAACATCTGCGAATAATCGCAATGGCCTTAAGCATTCAGGCCACCTATAATGGCTGCAGTCCAAAAAACGCAAGGAAAAACCATGAGTGAACAAAACCCGCAACATCACAAACTCATCATTCTCGGCTCTGGCCCCGCCGGAGACACCGCCGCCATTTACGCAGCCCGGGCCAATCTGAACCCGGTGCAGATCACTGGCATGCAGCCAGGCGGTCAACTAATGACCACCACCGATGTGGAAAACTGGCCCGGTGAACCCGGCGGCGTGCAGGGGCCAGAGCTGATGCAACGCATGCAAAAACATGTGGAGGAGTTCGGCACCCGGATTATTTTTGACCACATTCACTCAGTGGATTTGAAAAAACGCCCATTTACCCTCAACGGCGATCAGGGCAGCTACACCTGTGATGCCCTGATTATCGCCACCGGCGCCACGGCCAAATATCTGGGCTTGCCATCGGAAGAAAAATACAAGGGCAAAGGGGTATCCGCCTGCGCCACCTGTGACGGTTTCTTTTTCCGGGGTCAACCTGTTGCGGTTGTGGGTGGCGGCAATACCGCTGTGGAAGAAGCCTTGTATCTGGCCAATATCGCCTCCAAAGTCTACGTGGTTCACCGGCGGAATGAATTTCGTGCTGAAAAAATTCTGATTGACCGCATGATGAAAGCGGTGGAAGAAGGCAAGATTGAACTGGTCACGCCCTATGTGGTGGAAGAAGTTGTCGGTGATGGCAATGAAGTGACCGGCCTCAAGGTTCGCCATGTTGAAGACAACAGTGAAAAAATACTGGATGTCAAAGGCGTCTTTATTGCCATTGGCCACAAACCCAACACTGATATTTTCGCTGGTCAGCTGGACATGCAAAACGGCTATATCATTGTCAAAAGCGGCCAACATGGCGATGCCACCGCAACTTCGGTGGAAGGGGTTTATGCCGCCGGTGACGTCAGCGACTGGATTTATCGTCAGGCGGTGACTTCCGCAGGCACCGGCTGTATGGCGGCACTGGACGCCGAACGTTTTCTGGCTTGAGCAAACCTGGCCGCCGCAACGCCTGATGATGGCTGCTGATCGCGTAAGCCGCTACCATGACTCATGAGAATGGGCGGGCTCATGGTCCCCAATCTGGATGACTTGGGCGGGCGCTTTCCGCCCGTAGACAACGCCCTGTCTTCACCCAACGGCTTGCTGGCCTGGGGTGGCACACTGTCACCCCGGACTCTGCTGGCGGCTTATGCCCGGGGGATTTTTCCGTGGTTTGGCCAGGGCGAGCCGATTCTGTGGTGGTGCCCCTCGCCCCGGGCTGTGATTTTTCCCAAGCAATTACACATTTCCCGCCGATTCGCCCGGGACATACGGCGCTATCAATGGCGCGCCTACCTGGACCGGGATTTTGAAGGCGTGATGCGCCAGTGCGCCCAACCGCGCCCGGGACAACCTGAAACCTGGATTACGCCAGAAATGATGCGCGCTTATGGGCGCTTGCATGAATCAGGTCATGCCCATTGTCTGGAAGTCGAGATTAACGGGGTGTTGGCAGGCGGCATTTATGGCGTCACCCTGGGCCAGGTTTTTTTTGGCGAGTCCATGTTCTCAACCCAAACCAATGGTTCCAAGCTGGCCCTGAAAGCCCTGTGCGACACTCTGGTTCACAGCGGCTATCGCCTGCTGGATTGTCAATTGCCTTCGCCCCATTTGCGTCGCATGGGCGCCGTGGAACTGGCATTGCAGGATTTTCGCGCTTTATTGCCCCAGGCCCATGAACGCCAGCCCAAACCACTGCTGTTACCCGAGGTAGACTGGGCACACTCAGCGCAATGCTAAAATTGCGCCGAGGGGTCCCCATCCTGCACGTGGCTGTCGTAACTCGGACAACCCTCTTGGTCTGAAGGGACGTGAACCCTGACCTGATTGCGACCGCTGGCTTTGGCCGCGTACATGGCCTTGTCCGCATCAGCCAGTATGCGATGAAAAACATAACCACTCAGGCGGGTATCAGTCACCCCGAAGCTGGCGCTGAAGGAGATTGTCTTGTCAGGTGTCTGGACAAGCGCGCGCTGCATGGCGCGACGACAGGACTCGGCCAATGTGGCGGTATCGGCAACAGAAGCGCCAGGCAAAAATATGGCGAATTCCTCGCCGCCAATCCGGCCCGCAATGGCCTCTGGCGGCAGTTGTTCCGTGCATGTCCGGGCGGCCCGCCGCAAGACATCGTCACCCACTTGATGCCCATAAGTATCGTTAATCTTTTTGAACTCATCCATGTCGAAAAGAATCATTCCAGCCGGTTCTTGCTGGACTGCCAACTGCTTTAATGCCGCTTCTGCCTTTTGCCGAAAACACAGCCGGTTACTGATGCCTGTGAGTGAGTCATGTTCGCTGAGAAACTGCAATTGCCGTTGCCTGCGCCGTGATTGCCACAGCCAGAGCAATAACACAGCAATCAAACTGCCAGCCCCGCCCAGTACCCACCGCCCCCGACGAATTCTTTCTTCATCCAGGTTCTTGCGCAGTTGCAGAATCTGATTTTTTTGATTCAGCGTCCTGATGGCGAGGTCTCTTTGCTGGATTTCGAACTTCGCCATCTGCACCGCCAGACTCTTGGCTTTGTTTTGCTGATACTCCTGTTCTTTCAGGCTTAGAACCTGTTGCAGGTACCGCAAAGCCTGTTCGGGTTTGTTGTCATGTTGCATCACCTGATACAGGACCTGGTAGGCGGCCAGTACCGGTTCTATAGCCTGACTGTCGCCACTGGAATCAATGGCCGCCTGAGCGGCCCGAGCCGCTGCCCTGTACTTTTTTTGAGCTAATAACGCTTGCGCCAGAATGCTGTTGGATTCAATGACAAAACGCGGGTATTTTTTCTTGTCGCCTTCAGGCAGGTGTTGTCTGACCAGATTTTCCGCCTGCTGGTAGTTTCCCTGTCGCAGCGCATTGGTCGCCTGCTTGGTGCGAATAATCAGGGCCAGCAGTTCTTCGCGACTCTTCCGACAAAAATCAACCGCCTGGTCAAAGTCATCCTCGGTCAAATCACTGGAGCGCATGTGCACCAGCACCTGAATCCGAACACCCATTTTCAAACAGCGGTTGCGGGCAGTCATGGGCTCTTTGATCTGATCCAGCGCTGCCAGCGCGGACTCGTTCTCATTGAGCGCGTTGTAAAACATCGCCGCCACCAGTAAACCTTCGTGCCGAAGGTTATCGTTTTGGATTTCTCTGGCATGCTCAAAGATATGATCCAGATATTTGAACCCCTCCAGCCATCGGTGCTGAAAGGTGAACAAATTAACCAGAGACAAGGCGCTTCGGTATCGGATGTTCGCATCGCTTGTGTTTTCAAAAAGGTGTCGATAAGCGTCGATGGCCTCAGCCATACGCCCTGCGTAGGCCAGCTGATAAGCCTGGAAATATCGCAGCAATTCTGCCTGGTGGGGCGCCAATGCAATATCGCTCTGCGCCAGCTTGGCCACTTCGCGGTTAAAAAGAACCGGGTTAGCGGTACGCATGGCGTCGATCTGCTTCAGCCGGAGTTCCAGGTCCTGCCTGTGATCTGCCAGGACAGGACCATGACAGACCAGCCCACAGGCCAGCAGCAGCGGCAGGGCGCCGCGAGAATGGCGCTTGCCCGCCGACAACAGGCTAACGCTGGTTGGCGGCGAGCTGATCCTGGGGCGAATCTTCCACTGGATCCGAGTCGGGGACTTCTGCAGGCGTGTCTTCTTCAGCATCATCTTCCCGGGAGGGCACAAGGAAAGCGACGACTGTTTTACGGGCACCCAGAAATTCGGCCAGTGCTTGATGATCGCCGGCCTGCAAGGCGCGAACCACAGCGCCATCAATCTGGTATTCCCGAGCCAGAGATTGAATGTGCCCTGAATCGACGTGCGCCAATTCGCCCAAAGATTGCAGCCAATGGATGGTATTGGTGTTATTCATGGTTCCCCTCTTGAAATATCGTTATCGAATGCAGCATTGCCAGCAGCGTCACGCCCTGTGATTCGTGACTACCGCCACTACTGCCAATTCTGCTGTGTATCACCGGCTTTTTCAAGCATTTGTCGCATTTCATTGTCCGGCTGACAAACTGCGATCGGGGGGATAACCAAAGTACTATGCTGGTTAAAATCGGCAGTGACGATATTTTTCAATGCCACAGTGTCTTGCCGGCAGGTGATCAAAGGCAAGGTGGCCGCCTCGTAAATCGTCAACGGATGGTCTTCAGGATAGACACGCCGCAATTTTCTAAGCAGGCATTCACGCTCTGTGGTTCCTGTGACAAGACGCGCGTGCGTGGCGTCGCCGACGATTCCTACCTGCCATAAAATCAAGTAGGCCGCCGGATCCACGATACGGCGGTAGAACAAAAACTGTGTGGCCTCGTAATGCTGGCAACCGGTTTTACCCGGATCAATCCCCAAATCCGCATACAGGCAGTCTGCCGCAGAAATTCCCGGCTCCATGGTGGCCTGGACACCGGCTTTTCTGGCTGCATCAATGGCCCGATGGGCCACACAGGCAAAAACACCCGGATGTCCATAAAATGCGGCGCACACCTTTTGGCCTTGCCCGACGGCGTGCAAAATCATATTAACCATTTTCTGGTAGGCATGGTCCCGGGGCACTCCCGGCTGATAACAGTCCTGCAGACTGCGCACATCCGGGTGCAGGCTTTCCAGCCATTTTTCAACCACGGGATGCGAAACCGCGAGAAAAACCACATCCGCATGCTGCATGGCTGATCGCGCCCGCGGTGTCAAATGCCCGCCGAGCATCATGCCTGTTCCAATACAAATCAACGAACCTTTTTGAGTGGCGCTCATGTTTTCCTCCTGTCAGCGGCAGTCTATGCTACTCACATGCAAGAATGTGTTGCCATTCTCAAAAAAGACCTGGTACTTGCCGCATAATAAAGCCGTTAACCCCAACGATGATGCCGCTGGGGCTTTTCTTGTTCATTTTGTTAAGAAAATCGGGTAAAGTACGGATTTTAATGGGAATTTAAGGGGCATAATGGCTGAAGCACAGAAAAACATCATCATGGAAGGCACCCTTCGCCGGCTGGTGATGGACGAGGTTTTGACCCGAGAGGCCGCCCAAGAGGCGCAAATAACCTCCAAGACACAAAATATTCCCTTGTTCCGCTATCTGGTGGAAAATGAGGTGGTGGACCCGGAAATACTGGCGCATGCGGCCGCCCAGGAATACGGCATTCCCTTGCTGGATGTGTCCGCCATGGATCTGTCTCAACTGCCCCTGAATCTGGTAGAGCAGGAGCTGATCGAAAAACACACCGTGCTGCCTTTGTGGAAACGGGGCCAAAAACTGTTTCTGGCCGTATCCGACCCCACTGACTCCCACTCTTTGCGCGATATCGGCTTTCATACCAACCTGTCTGTCAGCCCGGTACTGGTTCAGCAGGATGCACTGGAATCAGCCATCAATGACGCTTTTCAGGCCAGCAACGAGGTCATGGCCGGGCTGGAAGAGGAAGGGCTGGCGGATCTGGATTTTGAAGAAGAGTCCGAAGAAGAGGAATCATCAGCCACCGACGATGCCGATGAAACACCAGTTGTCCAGCTCATTAACAAGACTTTGCTTGACGCCTTTCGGCGCGGCGCCTCGGATATCCATTTTGAGCCTTACGAAAACACCTACCGCATCCGGTTCCGCATTGACGGCATGTTAAAAACCATTGTCAGGCCGCCAAAAACCTGGTCTCCGCGCATCGCTTCACGCATCAAGGTGATGGCCCGACTGGATATTGCCGAAAAGCGCGTACCCCAGGACGGCCGGGTCAAACTCAATCTTTCCAAAACCCAGGCCATCGACTTCCGTGTCAGTACCTGCCCTACGCTGTTTGGGGAAAAAATCGTGATGCGTATTCTGGACAGCGCCGCGGCTAAAATGGGTATTGACAAACTCGGTTACGAAGAAGACCAGAAAGCCCTGTTTCTGGATGCCATCAAGAAGCCCTATGGCATGGTTCTGGTCACAGGCCCGACCGGTTCGGGTAAAACGGTTTCTCTGTACACGGCGTTAAACATTCTCAATACTGATGGCATTAATATCTCCACCGTGGAAGATCCGGTGGAAATTCGCCTGCCCGGCGTCAACCAGGTGCAGCAAAACGCCAAACAGGGCATGACGTTTGCCGCGGCCTTGCGCTCTTTCCTGCGCCAGGATCCCGACGTCATCATGGTGGGTGAGATCCGCGATCTGGAAACCGCGGAAATTGCGATTAAAGCGGCCCAAACCGGCCATATGGTGCTGTCCACCCTGCACACCAACAGCGCCCCGGAAACCATCAGCCGCCTGGTTAACATGGGCGTGGCGCCATTTAATATCACCTCGGCGGTCTCTCTGGTCATTGCCCAGCGTCTGGCGCGCCGTTTGCATGATTGCAAACAACCTTCAGAAAAATCCCGCGACGCCTTTCTTGCGGCCGGATTCAAGCAAGAAGAACTGGACGACCTGCACGCCTTTGACCCGGTTGGATGCCGGAAATGCAATGAAGGCTACAAGGGGCGCGTGGGCGTGTATCAGGTGATGCCCATGAATGACAGCATCAAGCGAATTATCCTGGACGGCGGTAACGCCTTGCAAATTGCCGACCAGGCAAAAGCAGATGGTATTCTCGATTTGCGGGACGCCGCCCTGCTGAAAGTCAAAAACGGCTTAACCAGCCTGGAAGAAGCCCTTCGAATTACAGTCGAGTAAACTCATGGCAAGCAAAGCACAAAAACTCAACGAACCTGTCGTTTTCGTTTGGACCGGCACCGATAAAACCGGAAAGAAAATCAAAGGCGAACAAAAGGCCATGAATCCGGCCATTGTCAGGGCCGAATTGCGGCGGCAGGGCATCCAGGTCAAACGGGTGGCGAAAAAGCCCAAGCCCCTGTTCGGCAGTTCAGGAAAGCCCATCAAGGCCAAGGATATCGCCTTGTTTTCCCGCCAATTGGCCACCATGCTGGAGTCCGGCGTGCCCATGGTGCAAGCCTTCGAAATCATCGCCAGCGGGCAAAGCAACCCGCGCATGGCCAAGCTGATTAACGATATCAAAAACGATATCCAGTCCGGTTCCAGCCTGGGTGAGGCGCTGGAAAAACACCCCATGTACTTTGACGAACTGTATTGTAATCTGGTCAAGGCCGGGGAAAAAGCCGGCGTACTGGATGAGCTGCTGGACACCATCGCCACTTACAAGGAACGCACCGAAGAAATCAAGGGCAAAATCAAGAAGGCCATGTTTTACCCCATTGCGGTATTGGTGGTGGCCGTCCTGGTCACCGCCTTGTTGCTCATCAAGGTGGTGCCCCAGTTCGAAGCCATATTCAAGGACTTCGGCGCTGATTTGCCCGCCCTGACAAAAATGGTGGTGGCCGCCTCGGCCGCCCTTCAGGAGCATTTCTTTTTCTATTTTTTCGTGGTGGTGGGTATCATTTTCGGGCTGGTTTTGCTGAAAAAACGCTCACGCGCCTTTGCTCACTTTATCGATCGCATGATTCTGCGCATGCCCATTATTGGCGAAATTGTCAACAAAGCCGCCATCGCCCGCTTTGCCCGCACATTGGCCACCACATTCAAGGCCGGTGTGCCACTGGTTGAAGGGCTGGACACCGTGGGTGGCGCAGTAGGCAATATCGAGTATTACAATGCCGTCAAAAGCATCAAACATGATGTGTCCAACGGATTAAAGCTCGAGCAAGCCATGAAAATGACCGGCCGATTCCCGCATATGGTGGTGCAAATGACCGCCATTGGCGAAGAGTCTGGTAATCTTGACACCATGCTCGACAAAGTCGCCGAGTATTATGAACAGGAAGTCGCCAACAGTGTGGATGCCATGAGCAGCCTGATTGAGCCCTTGGTTATGGTTCTCATCGGCGGCCTGGTGGGTGTCATGGTCGTGGCCATGTACCTGCCCATCTTCAAACTCGCGGCTGTCATGTAAGCATGGAAATTCTGTCATTGTTGCAAACCAGCCCCACCGCGCTGGCTATCACCACTTTTGTGTTTTCTCTGCTGGTGGGCAGTTTTTTGAATGTCATCATTCTGCGCTATCCCAAGCGCCTGCATTATCAATGGACCCGGGATTGCAAAGAACACCTGGGTGAACCATTTGATGAACCAGCCCCGCCAGGGATCGTTTTTGAACGTTCCCGCTGTCCGCATTGCGGCGCCGGCCTGAAACCCTGGCACAATATCCCCTTAATCGGTCAACTCGCATTACACGGACGCTGTGCCAACTGCCAGGGCAAAATCGCCCACCGCTACTGGATGGTGGAACTGCTCACTGCCATTCTTTCCACACTGGTGGTACTCAAATTCGGCTGGTCCGCCCAGTCTCTGGCGGCCCTGATACTCACCTGGTGGCTCATCGCCATTGCTTTCATTGATATGGACACCATGTTGATCCCCGACCAGCTCAGTCTGCCACTGGTGTGGCTGGGGCTGGTTGTCAACCTCAATGGCCTTTTTGTGCCTCTGCGGGAAGCCGTGATAGGCGCTGTACTGGGTTATCTCATTCTCTGGTCAGTCTTTCACCTGTTTCGCTTGCTCACCGGCAAGGAAGGCATGGGCTATGGCGATTTCAAACTGCTGGCGGCCGCTGGCGCCTGGCTGGGGCCCAAGGCACTCTTGCTGGTGCTGGTGATTTCCTCAGTGGCCGGCGCCATTATCGGAATCGCCCAAATACTGCTGGCGCGCCAGAAAAAAAGCCAGCCCATTCCTTTTGGGCCCTATCTGGCCATTGGCACCTGGGTTGCCTTGATGTACGGCGACCAACTGCTTGACTGGTACCTGCACAGCACGGGCTTCTAGAACCGGTATGCCTGAAAAAAAAGCCAAACCTCTGGTGGTGGCGCTGACCGGCGGCATCGCTGCCGGAAAAACACTGGTTTCTGACGCCTTTTCTAAACACGGAGTTCCTGTGATTGATGCGGATATCATTGCCCGCGATGTGGTTCGCCCCGGCAGTGATGGCCTGAACGCACTGATTGATGCTTTCGGCGTGGGCATTCTGACAGCCGAAGGCCATCTGGACCGGACAGCCATGCGTCGGCGGGTTTTTTCCAACCCGGAAGAACTGGCCACCTTGAACGCCATTGTGCACCCGCTCATCGGCGCGCGCATGCAGTACATGGCAGCAATAGCCGACGCCCCTTACGTCCTGGCGGTGATTCCCCTGCTGTGTGAGGGCGCTCCCAAGGACTGGATTGACCGCATTCTTGTGGTTCACGCGGACACCAGGCTCCGTACCCAACGTCTGTTACAACGCGACGGCATTGATGCCCCGCTGGCAAAAAGCATGCTGGCCACACAGTGTTCCGACGAGCAACGCCTGCAACTGGCCGATGACATTATTCTCAATCACGGTTCCCGGGATGACGTGCATCACCGTGTTGCACAGCTTCACGGGTTTTATACTCAACTGGCCCAACATCACCACTCAATAACGCCCTGAGCCGGATTTTTTCGCTGCCCTGGTAAAACACTGACTAACCGCCCCAACCTTCCCAAAGATACACCATGCCACTGGGCGCTTGACTCCGAACTTGTGTTGTAGTAATGTATAACACACAAACACAGAAATCCCCGAAGGGAGGCATCATGAAAATCCTCAACCATTCCATCCGCAATCAGCCACATGCCGGCTTTATCAAGCAGTCCCTGATTGCTTCAGGTCTGCTCGGAACGCCGCTACTTCTCAGCCTGGTTCTTTCCAGCCTAATGGCCCTTGATCGTGAAGATATCGCAGAAAATCTGGATATTGCCGCAGACACCGCCGAACTCCCCCTGAAAGTTAATCAGGCCACTTCCGAATTTCGGGATATCTGGACACTGTTATTGCCCAAGATTGAAGCCAGAGGATAAACATGTCATTTCAATGGAATGACAAGCAGCCCATTTATCTGCAGTTAAAAGAGCTGGTCAAAAACCGGATTCTGACCGGCGACTTACAAGCCGGCGATGCGTTGCCTTCGGTGCGGCAAGTGGCGGCGGAATACCAGGTAAATCCCATTACCGTATCCAAAGCCTGGCAGGCGCTGGCCGAGGAAAACCTAGTGGAAAAAAAACGTGGCCTGGGCATGTTTGTCATGCCCCAGGCCCGCCGGCTGCTGGAGCAGCGGGAAAAAAATCTGTTTCTGGAGGTCGAGTGGCCGCAAACCCTTCAGCGTATCCAGAATCTGGGTGTCGAGATCGAACCACTGCTGGACTCCCTGCAGGCACTGCGGCAAAACACCGATCTGGACAAGGAAAGCTGACACAGTCAAGCGACCATGGCATATTGCCAAACGATCATTAACAAAGGGGAATCACATGAGCGTCATCATCAAAGCACGCAACCTGGGCAAAAAATATGGCCGGTTTGAGGCGCTGAAAAACATCAATCTGGATATACACTCAGGGCGAATTGTTGGCCTGATTGGCCCCAATGGAGCGGGAAAAACCACATTGTTGAAAGCCTTACTGGGGCTCACCAGTTACGATGGGGAATTGAGCGTACTGGATAAAAATCCATTCAAACAAAGGCATCAACTCATGCAGGATATCAGCTTTATCGCCGATGTGGCGGTATTGCCGAAGTGGATTCGTGTCAACGAAGTCCTGGACTTTGTCGAGTCCGTGCATCCACGGTTTTCGCGCACGGAAGCCCTGCGTCATCTCAATCGCACCAAAATTCGCTCCCGGCAAAAGGTGTCCGAGCTGTCCAAAGGCATGGTGGTTCAGTTGCATCTGGCGCTGGTCATGGCCATCGACGCCAAGTTGCTGGTGCTGGATGAGCCCACCTTGGGGCTGGACATTCTGTTTCGCAAGGAGTTTTATGACAATCTGCTGAATGACTACTTCGATCATCAAAGAACCATTTTGATTACCACCCACCAGGTGGAGGAAGTCGAGCATATTCTGACTGATTTGCTCTTTATCAAAAACGGTGAAATTGTCCTGGACGCCAGCATGGATGAAATCACGGAAAACTACTTTGAGGTCCTGGTTCATCCAGACAAACTGGAGCAAGCCCGGCAAATGAATCCATTGACAGAGCGCACCATTTTCAACAAACACATTATGCTTTTCCGGCAATCAGACAAACAGCTGCTGGAACCACTGGGCGAGATTCAACGCCCTGGCGTTGCTGATTTGTTTGTGGCCCTTTTGAAGGAGGATCAACAATGAAGACGGCCATCAAAACCACCCCGGCATTGCTCAAACGTGAATATTGGGAACACCGTGGTGCTTTCCGCCGCACCCCGATGATTCTTGGCAGTGTGTTTCTAGCCGGCATTTTGATTTTCTGGATTACCGCCATTGCCACCAGTGTTCATATACAGGGCATAGAATATACGCTCAAACAAGGCATTCAAAAAATGGCCGAGTTGCCACCGGATATGCTGGCCACCATATGGAACGGCGTGTTGATGAATATCTCCTTGCTGTTTCTCATGGTGCTGTTTATTGTGGTTTTTTTCTACCTGCTGGGCGCGTTATACGATGACCGCAAAGACGGCAGCATCCTGTTCTGGAAATCCCTGCCTGTCTCCGACACCCAAACCGTGTTGTCCAAGTTGCTCACCGCCATTTTTCTGGCGCCGGCTTTTTTTGTCGTCATTGCCGCCCTGGCCCAACTGCTGGTGCTGGTGCTGGTGTCAATTATCGTATTGCTTTACGGCGGCGACCCCATTAGCGCTATCTGGAAACCCATTGACCTGACCGGTAACTGGGGGTTATTGGTAGCCGGGGCCATCATGCAGCTTTTATGGGCCTTGCCCATTTACGGCTGGCTGTTGCTGGTGTCCGCCTGGGCCAAGCGGCGGCCATTTCTGCAAGCGGTTTTTATTCCCTTACTGGCCGCCTTTGGCTGGTACTGGTATAACGTTCTGACTTCCCTGAGCTTTACCAACGGCGAGGTCTTTTCTGCCATATTTACCCGCGTCGGTCATGCCATGCTGCCTTATGCCAAAGGCGCTCTCTCGTTTAACAGCAGACAACTGGGCAAGGATCCTCTGGCCGTTGCCGCACAAATGCTGCACGAACTCAAAGATCCCGCCATTTACTACGGGCTGGCTTTCGCCATTGTGACCGTTTCCCTGGCTATTTGGATTCGCCGTTACCGCAACACCACCTGACAGGGTTCCCTTCCAGGCCGCAACCGGCTAAAATCTTGCCAACGCCCCGGATTTCCCGGGGCGTTGGCATATTGATTTCGCCACCACAAGAGGATAATCCGCGGCATGGCCACCCATATTCACCTGCATTCCCTGCCCTCGCCTTTTTCCATGCATCGCGGCGGGCGCTTGTATCAGGCCTCGCTGGCGTATGAAACCTGGGGGCGGCTCAATGCGGACAAAAGCAATGCCATATTGATACTCACCGGCCTGTCTGCGGATTCTCATGCGGCCTCTCATGATGCGCAGGACACGCCTGGCTGGTGGGAGGCCATGATTGGCCCGAACAAGGCCATAGACACCAACCAGTGGTTTGTGATTTGCGCTTCGTCACTGGGCAGTTGCAAAGGTTCTACCGGCCCCTGTTCCCCCATGCCGAATAGCGGAGAGCCCTACCGGTTTTCCTTTCCCGATTTATGCCTGGAAGATATCGCCAATGCCAGCATGGATCTGGTGCATGCACTGGGTATTGAGCAGCTCCATGCCGTCATTGGCCCATCCATGGGCGGCATGACCGCTCAGGCGCTGGTGCTGGAAAACCCCGGCGCCAGCCGGTATATGATCAACATTGCCGCCGCCATGGTCTCACGGCCGTTCAGTACCGCCATCCGTTCCTTGCAACGAGAGGCCATTCTCAAGGATGTCAACTTCAAAAACGGGCACTATTCCGCCGATAACTGGCCCACAGAAGGGATGAAACTGGCGCGTAAAATCGGCATGCTTTCCTACCGTTCAGCAGAGGAATGGGACGAACGCTTTCCGCGCTCATTACGCCAGGTGCCAAACAAACCTTTCGGTATTGAGTTTCCCGTGGAAAGCTATCTGGAGCACCATGCCAACAAGTTCGTTCATCAGTTCGACCCCATCAGCTACCTGTATCTGTCCCGGGCCATGGACTGGTTCGACGCGCATGCACACAGCCAGGATAATGGCAACCCCTTTGTCGGCTGTGGACTGCATGGCGCGCATATCATTGGCTGCCGCACTGATTTGCTGTTTCCACCGCATCAACAAAAAGAACTGCACACCACCCTGAATGCAGCGGGTATTGACTCCCATCTTCAGATCGTGGATTCCATCGAAGGTCATGATGCCTTTCTGGTGGACACCGATACTTTTTCTCCGTTGATTCGAGAAGCACTGCATGGCGGCCAGCGACACCCAGGAGCACTATCAGAATGAGTCAACAAAAAACGCCCATCCGCCTGCTGGTGGGCCTGGGGAACCCCGATGATAAATACTTGCCCACTCGTCACAATGTCGGTTTCTGGTATATTGACCGCCTGGCCGCGCAACACGCCATCAGCCTGAAGCCCGAAGCCCGTTTTCAGTCGCTGGTGGGCACAGGCGATATCGACGGACAGCGTGTCTGGCTGCAAAAGCCCCTGACCTATATGAATCATTCCGGCCGCGCCGTGGCGGCACTGTTGCGCTATTACAAAATAAAAGTCGAAGAAATGCTGGTGGCCCATGATGACCTGGACTTGCCTGCCGGAACCATCAAACTCAAAAAAGGCGGTGGTCACGGCGGCCACAACGGTTTGCGCGATATCATAGCCGCCACCGGAAGCCGGGATTTCGTTCGCCTGCGGATTGGCATCGGTCACCCCGGGCATAAGAACGAAGTCCTCAACTGGGTGCTGGGCCGGCCTGGTGCCGACGACCGCGTGGCCATTGAGCAGGCCATTGAACGGGCCGTCAAAATCACGCCCTGGCTGGTTCATGGCGATTTGTCCCGGGCCACCACCTGGCTGCACAGTCAATAAAGCGACAACACCATGCCCCCATCTGCCTTACCAGGCACTCTGAGGCGGCTTAATCCGAAACGCCAGAGGTAAAAAATGCACTCCAAAAAAAACGCCCCTTAAGAGGCGTTTTTTTGTTTCTTCCTGAGGCGAAAAAGTCAGACTGTTACTCTTCTGGGGCTTCGCCTTCTTCAGCCGCTTCGCCGGCTTCTTCGGTACTGCTCTTGGCGCCACCGCGCACATGGCCTGCGGAAACCACGACCTCGTCGTGGGCTTCGTCATCACCATGGGTAAAGGCCGCCAATTTCACTCCCTCTGGCAAAGGCAGGTCGCTCAAATGCAAACTCTGGCCCACTTCCATTGTGCTGAGATCCAGCTCAATGGCTTCGGGAAGGTTTTCGGGCAAACAGACCACTTCCACTTCATTCCGCTGGCGGGAAATGACCACGCCAGTGGTCTTGCCAGCCGGTGACTGTTCCTCATTCAGGAAGTGAATGGGAATGGAAATGTGCAGTTCCTCGTCATCGCGCACCCGTTGAAAGTCCATGTGCATGACAATGGGCTTGGCCGGATGACGCTGCAAGTCGCGCAGAATCACTTTCTGGCGCTTGCCGCCTGCGGCTTTCAGCTCGATAATGCTGGAGAAAAACGAATCGTCTTCCAGCAATTTGTCGACTTTATGGTGTTGCAGGGCAATCGAGCGCGGATCACGTCCAGCCCCGTAAATAATGGCGGGTATTTTGCCTTCGCGACGCAGGCGGCGGCTCGCTCCTTTCCCCACGTCTTCGCGAAGTTCAGCATCCAGTTTATAAATAGCCATGGCTATCTCCTGTCAGTTAGTGCCCGGTGTGGGCGTTTATGTCAATGATCGCGACCAACCATTGACGCATGTTTCAGCCCCGTTTTGTCGATGTTAATCGATATACATGGAGCTGACGGATTCACGATTGGCAATGCGCCGAATCGTTTCTGCCAGCATTTCCGCAACGGATAGCTGACGAATTTTACTGCATTGTCTGGCCGCTTCAGTCAGCGGGATGGTATCTGTCACCACCAATTCCTTCAATGCCGAATTTTCAATGTTTTCCAGCGCCTTGCCAGAAAGCACCGGGTGCACACAATAAGCCACCACTTCCCGGCCGCCCTGTTTCAGCAAGGCCGCCGCGGCGGCGCACAAGGTGCCACCGGTATCAATCATGTCATCCACCAGAATGCACACCTTGTCTTGCACATCCCCGATGATATTCATCACTGTGGCTTCATTGGCCTTGGGCCGGCGTTTGTCAATAATGGCCAAATCCACACCCACGCGTTTGGCAATGGCGCGCGCCCGAACCACGCCGCCCACATCCGGCGACACCACTACCAGATCGGTGCTGTCATATTTGCACCAGATATCCGCCAGGGTCAACGGCGAGGCATAGACATTGTCCACCGGAATATCAAAAAATCCCTGGATCTGATCGGCATGCAAATCCACAGTCAACACCCTGTCAGTGCCCACTGTGCTAATCATTTTGGCCGCAACCTTGGCGGTAATGGGCACCCGTGCCGATCGCGGCCGGCGATCTTGTCTGGCATAGCCAAAATAGGGTATTACTGCGGTAATGGAAGCGGCTGACGCCCGCTTGATGGCATCGGTCATGGCCATCAATTCCATAAAGTTATCAGCCGTTGGCCGGCATGTGGGCTGAATGATAAAAACTTCCTGTCCGCGAACATTCTCAGCAATTTCCACCGCCACTTCGCCGTCACTGAATCGGCCCACCTGGGCTTTGCCCAGGGACATGCCAAGATTATCGGCGATTTTTTGCGCCAGATGCGGATTGGCGTTGCCTGAAAACAACTTGATGCTTCGATCAGCCATGCCTTTTTGCCCCGGTATATGCCCGTCTGTCAGCTGGCGCACATTTTAATTCAGGCCAAGGCAATTAGGAAGCAATGCTTGTCTGCAAAGGCAAAAAAGCCGATTCATCTCCCCAAAAGTCTCCTCAAGCGTACCCTTGTACCCAAAATCATCCATAACAAAATGCCCGCCTGACATTGTCAAAGCGGGCATTGTGAGAATATGGCTGGGATGGCAGGACTCGAACCTGCGAATGCCAGGATCAAAACCTGGTGCCTTAGCCACTTGGCGACATCCCAAGAATTCTTTTTCGCAAATACATATCGCTGCATTGCGAAGGACGCGTATTATAGCACCAAATATTAGCCTGAAAACCCCCTTAGCTGCGTTTTTTCATCAAATTACGCATCCCTTTTCCGCCAGGAAGATGCCACTTGCACCTGTGCCGGAAAGTCGGCGCCCAGCGTTTGCTGTTGTTGCCGCAAGGCCGCTGCACATTCCAGAGCCTGGCCTTGCTGCTCAAAAGCCATAAAAAAAACCGAGCCCGTCCCAGACAACCGCGGACGGGAAAAATCATCCAGCCCCATCTGCTTGTGCATTTTCTCCACAATCTCCCAACTCACAGCCAGGCTATGGCAACAGCACCGGGCCACCAACAGGCAATCATTGCGCCAATATGCCGGGTTAAGCGTCTTTTCCAGTGGCAGCGGCTGGCTGTCACGTGGCAACTGTGGGTGCCCAAAAACCTCGGCTGTACTCAATCCTTGTCGGGGAATCACCAGCACAAAAAACCGCCGCGGCAAGGCGAGCGGCTGTAATTTTTCCCCCACCCC
>JALSHI010000007.1 GCA_026982315.1 Lysobacterales bacterium | reverse complement strand
AATGAACCACGGCTCGCGCTTTTATGCCTTGCAAGCGGCCATATTGCCAGACTGGAAAGAACGCAAGCGGTTGTTACGGGATTTTCCCCTGCCAGAAAATTAACCTCCTCTCACTGCCAGTCTCCTACACGCCCACCCATTGCACAACCCGACACGCCGCTGTATTCTGGCTTTATCACACTGCAACGAAGATATTGCCATGCGTTCTGCTTTTGTCCCCCATATATTTCGTTGGCTATTCTGCGCCTTGTGGCTGGCCCCCGTCCTGGCCCAAAACCCTCTGCCTTCCGGGCAACCCCTGGAAAGCTGGACAGGCAAGCCCATAGACTTGACCGCGGTGTGGCTCTCGCCACTGGCCGTCAACAAGACATCCAGCGCCAAGACCACTGTCAGTGTGTCGGTTTTTACCTCTTACCAGGTCAATGTGGGGCCTGGCGGACAAAACATACCCGGCGACGCCGCCAATGAGCCCTCCATCGCCGTGGACCCCTCCGACCCCAGCCGCATGGCCATTGGCTGGCGCCAGTTTGACACCGTCAACAGTTCTTTCCGCCAGGCCGGCAATGGCTGGAGCGATGATGGCGGCCGCACCTGGCACAGCAATACCGTGCTGGAGCCAGGCGTATTCCGTTCCGACCCGGTTCTGCGCGCGGACGCCAATGGCCGCTTTTATTACCAAAGCCTGAAAGTGGTTAACCTCAACCAGTCTGATGAAACGCTCACCGAAGACTTGTGGATATCCGACGACGGCGGCCAAAGCTGGAGCGGCCCGGTGTTTGCCTACGGCGGCGACAAACTGTGGTTTGCCATCGACAACACAGGCGGTGCCCATCAAGGCGCCATTTACAATATCTGGAACATCGCCGGCAATCAGTACTATCCGCGCACCTTCAACTATTCCGCCAATGGCAGTGTCTTCCAACCACCATTATTGTTACCCACGCAACCGGTCTTTGGCACCATTACGGTCGGAAATCAGGGAGAAATTTACGCCGTGGGCGTGGTTTATGGACAAGACAGCCAGCAAATCTGGCTGCTGAAATCCACGCAACGAGATAATCAGGGTAACCCGGTCTTTAACCAGCTCACTCCCGTTAATCTTGGCGGCGATTTAGTTTTGGGCGCCAACATTAACCCCGTTGGGCTGGCCGGGCAGATATGGGTGGACGTGGACCGCAGCAACACACCCATGCGCGGCACGGTTTACGTGCTGGCCTCTGTCGACCCGCCCGGACCCGATCCGCTGGATGTGATGCTGGCGCGCAGCACCAATGGCGGAGCCAGCTTCGAGCCACCGGTGCGCGTTAACGACGATCCGCTTGACGCCAACAACACCCAATGGTTTGGCACCATGGCCGTGGCGCCTGACGGACGCATCGACATCCTCTGGAACGATACCCGTAACGCCCTTGCCCAGCACCCGGCCGTTATCCGCTCCCAGTTGTTTTTTGCCAGTTCCTACGACAATGGCCGCAGTTTTACCCGCAACCGCGCCGCCAGCCCGTTGTTTAACCAATACCTGGGCTATCCGCAACAACAAAAGCTGGGGGATTATTACGACATCATTGGCGCCAACGATGGCGCTCACCTGGCCTGGGCGGCCACATTCAATAACGAACAGGACGTTTACTATCTGCACGCCAAACCTGCCGCCGTGGCCGAAAACCCGGCCTTCCCCGCCTGGTTGACGGACAACATCTGGCATCACCCGGATTATCCGCGGCAAGGCATTGTGAGCAAAACCGTTATTGGCTCGGGCAACCGGCCCATCGCTTTTGATGCCGTTTTCAGCTATGCCCCGGACGGCTCGCCATTGTGGCTGATTCTGCAAGCGGCCATTCCCGCCAGTGGCGATGAATTTTCCTTGCCTGTTTATCTGCCCACCGGTGATTTGAGCGCCAATGGCACGCCGCTGACTGTAATAGGCGTGGCCCGCAAAAGCCGCCTGCGTGATGCCAGTGGCGATTTGATTGCCAACCGCATGCGCTATCGGCTGGACTTTACCGAATCGGCCATGGCCGAAGCTCAATCCTTGGCGGCCAATCCCGACCAATTCGATGAAACCGCTTATCGCAACTCGCCGTTATTTGGCAGCCAGCGCGACCTGGAACTGCAGCCTCTGCTACCCGGCCAGGAAAAGCGGGAAAACTTCTGCTCGCCTTTGGCCGCCGGACTGGAAAGTGGCGGTGAAAGCAGCGAAGGGCGGCTGGGCTTTGTGCTCAGCAGGACTGATTTCACCATGACCGTCGGCGCCGACTTTACCTACGAAAAAACCATTAACAATGGCCAGCAACAACTGGTGCTGGACGCCAATGGCCATGCCATTCCCGTCTGGCTCACCTATGACAACGGCGACCAAAACCGCCGGGTTACTCAGCAGGGGCAAGCCGAGCTGACCGTCTACCGACCCAACACCGGCAATGGTTTTTTTATCGCCAGCTCCACCGACTGGGGCCTGACAACCATTCACACGGAAGCCGCAGAGATACAGGAAAACCCGCCGAAGGTCACCATCCAGCGCGATAACGGCGTCACCGAAGTCATGCATCCGCTGGCGGCCAATACTTTTTGTGGCTCCTATTGACAAAATTGCTTATTACGCCGATACAGCCTGAAGCCGTAATGATAAATGTGACGGCTTTTGGGCTGAACACGGCAGAATCTTCCGGTAACGCCATATTTGGCAGGATAAAAGGCTTTCAACGTTTGGGGTTAAACCGCGTTTTCGGCTATTATAAAGGGCTTGTGCAACGAGACTTAACCCATCCATGAAAACCTCCCGATTCCACCTGGTTACCCGTAAGGAAACGCCCGCAGACGCCGAAATTGTCTCTCACCAGTTGATGCTGCGCGCCGGTTTGATTAACAAACTTGGCGCAGGCCTGTACACCTGGACCCCGCTGGGCCTAAAAGTATTGCGAAAAGTGGAAAAAATCGTCCGTGAGGAAATGGACAAAACCGGCGCGCTGGAGATGCTGATGCCGGCTGTGCAGCCTGCTGAGCTGTGGCAGGAAACCGGCCGCTGGGAACAGTTTGGCGGTCAGTTGCTGAAAATCACCGACCGCGCCGGCCGCGACTATTGCTTCGGCCCCACTCACGAGGAAGTGATTACCGATTTCGCCCGCAAGGAAATCAAAAGCCACAAGCAATTACCGGTCAATTTTTATCAGATACAAACCAAGTTCCGGGATGAAATCCGGCCCCGCTTTGGCGTCATGCGGGCACGTGAATTCCTGATGAAAGACGCCTATTCCTTTCACATTGACGAGGCCAGCCTGAAACAGACCTATCAGGACATGCACGATGCCTATTGCCGGATATTCGAGCGCATTGGCCTGAAATACCGGGCCGTTGATGCCGACTCCGGCGCCATTGGCGGCAGTGGATCCCAGGAGTTTCACGTGATTGCCGATTCCGGTGAAGACGCCATTGCCTATTCCGACAGCAGCGATTATGCCGCCAATATCGAAAAGGCCGAAGCGCTGCCTCCGGCCACGCCGCGGCCCGCCCCCACCGAACCGCTTAAGTGCGTCGATACACCCGGGGCCAAAAGCATTGATGAGGTGGCCCAGGCACTGGACGTAGAAAAAGACCGCGTTCTCAAAACCTTGCTGGTGGAGGGTGAGGACGGCCCGGTGGCGCTGGTTGTGCGTGGCGACCATGATCTAAATGAAATCAAGGCGGATCACTTGCCGGCGGTAAAATCCCCCTTGCGTTTCCTGACTCCCGACGAAGTCAAGGCCTGCGCCGGTTGCGCGCCCGGGTCGGTGGGCGTGGCGGGTTTGAACGCCCGCATCATTGCCGACCACAGCGCCGCCAACATGGCTGACTTTGTCACCGGCGCCAATGAAGACGGCAAACATCTGACAGGCGTTAACTGGGAACGCGACGCCCATTATGATGAGACCGCCGATATTCGCAATGTGGTGGAAGGCGATCCCAGCCCGGACGGCAGCGGTCAGCTTAAATTCGCCCGCGGTATTGAAGTCGGGCACATTTTCCAACTGGGTGACAAATACTCCAAGGCCATGAACGCCGTGGTGCTGGATGAAAACGGCAAATCCGTGCCTATGAAAATGGGTTGTTATGGCATTGGCGTATCCCGCATCGTGGGTGCGGCCATTGAACAGAACCACGATGATAAAGGCATTATCTGGCCGACGGCCATTGCGCCGTTCCAGGTCATGATTTTGCCCATGAATCTGCACAAATCTGAACGTGTCAAGGCCACAGCCCATCAACTTTATGAGGACTTGCAAAAGGCCGGTGTGGATGTCTTGCTGGATGACCGCAAAATCCGGCCCGGGGCCATGTTTGCCGATGCCGAACTGTTGGGAATTCCATGGCAGGTGATTGTCGGCGACCGCTCCCTCGACAAGGGCGAAGTTGAATTGAAATCCAGAAAAAACCTGCAAAGCCAAAACCTGCCGCTGGATTCTGTGGTATCTTTTCTCCTGCAACAAACCACCTCAACCCCATGACCAAGCCACCAAAAAACACCAGCAAGGCCGCCAGCCTGAAAGAATCCGCCATTTTTTTCAAAAACGCGGTTCTCAAACCCAAAGAGGTCGGGTATATCCTGCCCAGCTCGCGTTACCTGATTCGCCGCATTGCCACAGTGGCGCAGCTGGCCAACAAGAAACGCGCGGTAGAGCTGGGGCCTGGCACCGGTGGCACCACGCGGGGATTTTTGGCCGCCATGCCGGCTGACAGCCAGTTAATCGCCATTGATATCAACCAGCAGTTTATTCTCCACCTGCAAAAAGATATTTCTGATCCACGACTGGTTTTGTGCCATGACAGCGCCGAACGATTGCCCGATATTCTGGCGGAAAACGGCTGGCCGGATTGCGATGTGGTGATTTCCGGCATTCCTTTTTCCACATTGCCCGGTGGCGTCGGCGCGGCCATCGTGCAAGCCATTTATGACAGCTTGGGCGAGGGCGGTACCTTTGTCGCTTACCAGTTGCGCGACCATGTCAGCCGCCTGGCCAACCCGGTTTTTGGCCCGCCGGTTTTCAAAAAGAAAGAAGTGCGAAACTTCCCCCCCATGCGCTTGTTTGTCTGGCAGAAATAGCTTTTCCAGGCAAAAACATCTCCAAAGCACTGTTTTCCTGCCTGTCAGCGTATTTCAGTAAGCAAAAATCCTGAACAAGTGGCTTAAGTCCTTTTCCCACACGGAATAGTACTTGCCGATTTTGCGCTCAGCCGGGGTGGTGTCCGTGTCGGCGATGATTTGCAAGGTATCCAGATATTTACTTTCATCTTCTCCCTTGTCATTGCGATAATTACGGGTTTCCAGCCCCTGCCGTGACAACTCCAGCACTCGCAGCGCCAAATCCCGCACAATGCCATCCCGGAAGGGCGTACACAGCCCATAACGGGGCACCTGGTCGCGCAAATACTGGTGTTCTTCCAGGCTCCAGTGTCGCACCAGCTCCCAGGCCTGATCCAGTGCATCAGCGTCGTAAAGCAGGCCCACCCACAATGCCGGCAAGGCGCAAATACGGCGCCAGGGCCCACCGTCGGCACCCCGCATTTCCAGAAACTGCTTGAGCCGCACTTCGGGAAAAGCTGTGGTCAGATGATCTTCCCAGTCCGCCAG
>JALSHI010000006.1 GCA_026982315.1 Lysobacterales bacterium | reverse complement strand
CGCTGTTATCCAGCATGGCGTTGGTATGACCCAGGACACACAAGGGACAGCTGACCTGGTCTGCCTGGCTGTGTTGAGCCAGGTGAATCGGGGCTGCGCCATAGACCGCCAGAACGCAGAATAACAACAACCAGCGCCAGCCTGTTCGCTCTGTGGCGCGGGTTGCTTCAGATACGTGCACAAAGGGTGTATACATGGGCAGTAATTTACTGCTAGCACAGTCACAAATCAAGCATAATAACGGTCATGTCATGGGCGCGTGGTGTCATCACGTTGGCATAATTCAGGTGCGTCTCAAATTGTCGGTGGCATTGCTGTGATGGCATGATATAACTGAATGATGTTTAATCGTGTCCACAGTCACAGATAGCGAATGAAAACGGCGAAACAAAATATTAAAGGTCAGGATCAGGTTGCAGACAAGCCCATGCTGGTGGTGGCGGTCTCCTCCCGCACCTTGTTTGATTTGAGTGAGTCGCACCGGATTTTTCTCGACAAGGGCGTAGACGCCTATCGTGCATATCAGCTAAAAAATGAAAATACCCCTGTAGCAAAGGGGGTGGCTTTTACGCTGGTGGAAAAATTGCTGAATATTCGTCACCCGGACAGCGGACAGCGCTTGGTGGAGGTGGTGTTGGTGTCGCGCAATTCCGGCGATACCGGATTGCGGGTGTTTAACTCCATTAAGCATTATGGTTTGCCCATTACACGCGCGGCCTTTACCAATGGCGAATCGCCTTACGGTTATCTGGCCGCCTTTGGCGCGCATTTGTTTTTATCGGCTCATAACGAGGATGTGGAAAAAGCCCTGGAGGCCGGTTATGCTGCGGCCCATCTGAAAACACAGGCCGCAGAAGTGAACGACCCGAGCCCGCAGGTACGGATCGCCTTTGATGGTGACGCGGTGCTGTTTTCCGATGAGTCCGAGCAAATTTATAAAACCAGCGGGCTGGAGGCGTTCAAGAAGAACGAAGAAAAACTGGCGGAAGAACCCTTGATTGACGGCCCATTCAAACCTTTTCTAAAAGCCCTGCATCGGCTGCAAAAGGTTTTTCCGGCTGATGACTGCCCCATTCGCACGGCCTTGGTCACGGCCCGCTCCGCGCCGGCTCACAAACGGGTGATTCTGACATTGCGACAGTGGGATATTCGTCTGGATGAGGCCCTGTTTCTGGGTGGGCTTGAAAAGGGCCAGTTTCTGGAGGCATTTAAGGCCGATATCTTCTTCGACGACCAGTTAACCCATATCCTGTCGGCCAGTGACAAGGTGCCCGCCGGTCACGTGCCTTACGGTATCGCCAATCAGCCTGCGGGGAAAGCTTCTGGTGCACAGAAAAAATAAAGGCTGCATGATGTACTGCAGCCTCTGTGTGAAGATGGATGAAAAACTGGGCTACTTCTTCAGTTTTTCCACCACGATGCCCAGTACGGGGGTGGCGACAACATAGCCAATCAACATGTCAACGGCCCACCATAGCCAGATTGTGGCTGGCAGATTGAAAACGTCGGACCAGGCGGCCATCATCATGGCGGCAATCAGCCACATTAACAGACCAAATTTAAGCCCTTGCAGCCACCCGGGGCCTTTCATAACCGGCCGCAAGGAGATGAAAATCATCGTTTGCAAAAATGCGCTGATGAGACCAACGGTTATTCAGTATGGCATCAGGGCCGCCATATCCGGCGGGTTTTGGCGAAGCTCGGGGCGCCAAAAGGCGCTGGTGGCCTGATAAGCGCTATCGAGAATGCCCTCGTGAATCCATGGCCCGGTAATGAGCATGCCGATAATCATTTGCACCAGATAAAAGACAATGGCACCAGCCACAATGGTTTTGATTTTCATGTGATTCCCCTTTTTAGTGATGACTGAGGAGCATGGGTGCTCGCTATGTAGTGATAATGGTTATGTTTTATTCTGCCACAAGCGGTGAATCCAGGCAAATGCCGGTGTCAGGTGAACTGCAGCCGAGACTGGCTTCAAAATGGCAAGTCAAGATCCGGCTTTATTTTCAGCAACTGAGTGCGAAAGACGTCCTGGATGCGTTTCAGGCTCTCCTCGCTGTCGGCATCAAAGCGCAGAACAAGGCACGGGGTGGTGTTGGAGCAGCGCACTAGGCCCCAGCCGTCACTGAAATCGGCGCGAATGCCATCGATGGTGGTGATGTGGGCATCGGGAAATTCGGCCTTTTGCTGAAATTCCTCCATGAACGCGTAATGCTCGCCTTCATTCATTTCCACTTTCAGCTCCGGTGTGCTGACACCTTTGGGCAGCTCGGCAAAGACCTCTTCGGCGCTGCGGTCTTCCTGGTCGAGGATTTCCAGCAAGCGGGCAGCGGCATAGATGCCGTCATCGAAACCGAACCAGCGTTCCTTGAAGAAAAAGTGACCGCTCATTTCACCGGCCAGCGCCGCGCCGGTTTCCTTCAGCTTGGTTTTCATGAAGGAATGGCCGGTTTTCCACATAATGGGCATGCCACCGTGCTGGACAATCATTTTGGGTAAATGACCGGTGCATTTGACATCAAAAATAATGGCCGAACCGGGTTGCCGGGTGAGCACGTCACGGGCAAACAGCATCAACAGGCGATCGGAATAAATAATTTCGCCATCCTTGCTGACCACGCCCAGGCGGTCGGCATCGCCATCAAAGGCGACACCGATGTCGGCGTCTACGGCCTTGATGGTGGCAATCAAATCCTGAAGGTTCTCCGGTACGCTGGGATCCGGATGGTGATTGGGGAAGCTGCCATCCACCTCGCAATGCAAGGGCACCACTTCGCAGCCAATCTCTTCCAGCAGTTGTGGCGCCAGGGCGCCGCCAATGCCATTGCCACAATCCACCACTACCCTGGGTGAATTTTCCAACTGAATATCGGAGGAGACGTAATCGATATAGTCATCGATGATATCCATGCGCTGGGTTTGACCCGCGCCGCTGTGCAAGCGGCCATCCATAATGCGCTGGTACAAGGCTGTAATGTCTTCTCCAGCCAACGTGTCCCCCATTAACATGGTTTTCAGTCCGTTGTAATTGGGTGGATTGTGGCTGCCGGTGACCATCACGCCTGAACCGGTGTCCAGATGATGGGTGGCAAAGTACAATACGCCGGTGGGCACAGCGCCAATGTCGATGACATCGCAACCGGCGGCATTGATGCCTTCGATGAGGGCCTGTTGCAGACGGGGACCGGAAATGCGGCCATCGCGGGCCACCACAATTTCCTGGCCGCCGCGGTCGATGCACTCGCTGCCAATGGCCTGGCCGATGAGACGCACAGTGTCTTCGGTAAGACTTTCATCCACAATGCCACGAATGTCATAGGCGCGAAAAATGGCCGCATCCAGCGCTGCGCTGGACGGGCCTGGGCCAGGTGGCAAGCCGGGTGCGCCCGTTTCTGTGGCGTTATCGTCCAGGTTGTTTTCGGTATCGGCCACCAGGGTGCCCGGCGGACCACTGGGTGCGGCGGTTTTAACCGGCACATAGTCGTCATGTTGATGGCGGGCCTCAAGGCGTTTCTGGTGTTTACGCCAAAGCAGCACAAGCAGGCCTGCAAAGGCCACCAATCCGGCCAGGGTGCCGGTCAGCAGCGAATACCAGGGTAAATCCATCAGAGGGCCTGTTTCCCGGTCGTAACGATAACCCACCTGGAAATAGCTTCCGGGAATCGTGAGTGAGTGAGATTGATGACTGGACGCCGAAGCCTTGCCCCACAGCCTCAGTGACACATTGCTGTATTTTCCGGCATTCTGCATGAGGACGATTTGGCCTGCGTCGGCACCGGTGTTATCCAGGTTTTTGAGTAGTGGGGTGACCGGGAAGCTGCTGACCAGGTAAATTTTTTGATCAGGGTCGATAACGTGGACAAAATTGAGGTATTGTGCTTTTTGGCCATACAAATGAATTTCCGGCAACGGATTTTTGCTGCTTTCCTCGGCTTCCCGCAGCATATCAAGCGTGGCGAAGTTGATGTGCGGAAACCCCGGCTTTGGCGTGATGCTGCTCAGTGGTTGGTCAATGATTTTGATCCGCAGGGCATCAGGCAGTTGTTGTTTGAGCTGATTTTCCAGTTGGGCTTTGCTGGCCGGGTTATAGACTGGCGGTGAGCCAAATGTGGTATTGATGGCGACATCCAGCGTATGCCGCACCTGTTTGAGGTTGTTGTCTACCTGCTGGTAGATGGAGTTGGTGCCTTTTTCTAGCTTGGCCTCCAGCCGGTATTGACTGAGCTGTTTCCACAAGGCATGGGAAAAGAACAAGACAACCGCCAAAGCCCCTGCTGCGCCAATCAGAAACAGTACGCTAGCAATTAGTTCGCCTTCTTTATTCCCACCTTGTAATGCCTTGGGCTCACTCATGATGTCTGCCTGGTTGCGTCATAGAGTTTCGGTAATTTGCTTGTTTTCAGCGGGTTACTAGTGCGTGCCGGAGGAACCAAAACCGCCATCGCCACGGGATGTCTGGTCAAATGATTCAACCACATTCAGCCGCGCCTGAATCACCGGCACGAAGACCATTTGGGCAATGCGTTCTCCCGGAGCGATGGTATACGGAGTATCCCCACGGTTCCAGCAAGAGACATAAAGCTGCCCCTGGTAGTCGCTGTCAATCAAACCCACCAAGTTGCCCAGTACCAGTCCATGGCGATGGCCCAGGCCGGAGCGCGGCAGAATCATGGCGGCGATGGACGGGTCGCCGATATGCATGGCCATGCCGGTTGGGATTAATTCTGTTCGCCCCGGCTCAATGGTGAACGGAGCCTCTACACAGGCGCGCAGGTCAATGCCGGCAGAGCCGTCAGTGGCATGGCGGGGCAGGTCAAATTCCGACCCCAGCCGTGGATCGAGTATTTTGATATCGATGGTTTTCATAGCGGACATCCGTGAACCCCTAAAGTGTCGAACACAAACCATGCAACAAACACCGGAGAACGGTGCATGCGGCGGGTTTGTGACATATTTTTGGAATGGTAACGTATGCCCTGACAGGTGTAAACACACATGGTGGAACGACAGATTTTATTTTTTAGGGCGAATTCTTACACAAAGTTGTGTTTTTTGGCCATGGTCTGGACGGTGCTGTCGGGCGTAAGCTACTGCTTTTTTGGAGTACGGATTGTGGCGGAAAAGCACTGGCCCCGGCATGAAAGGCCGCGTGAACGATTGCTGGCCCATGGCGCTGAGGTATTAAGTGACACGGAATTGCTGGCCATTTTTCTGCGAACTGGCACAGCCGGGCGAACGGTCATGGAGCTGGCTGCAGATCTGATGGCGCATTTTGGTAACGTTAAAAACATACTGGATGCCGATTGTGACAGTTTTTGTCAGATAAAAGGCCTGGGGAAAGCCAAATATTGTCAGCTGCAAGCGGCGACGGAATTAATGAACCGGCACCACCGGGCGCAACTTGACCGGCCGGAAGGCTTTTCCAGCCCCGAAGCCGTGAGACGGTTTTTGCGAGGGCATTTTTCCGGCCGCAAGCATGAGGTGTTCAGCTGTCTTTTTCTGGATAACAAGAATCGCCTGATTGCCTGCCGGGACTTATTTCAGGGCACCATTAACGGGGCGTCAGTGTATCCCCGGGTCGTGGCTGAGCACTGTTTGCACTTCAATGCGGCGGCGGTAGTTTTCGCCCATAACCATCCTTCAGGCGTGTGCGAGCCCAGTCAGCAGGATATTGATATCACCCGGCGCCTGGCCAGCGTTCTGGATGCGCTGGATATCCGGGTTCTGGATCATTTTGTTATTGGCTACAATAAAGAGTTCTCAATGGTCGAGGCGGGAATGATATAATCCATTCTCTGTTATTGTCAGGTGTTGTGCGGTGTTTTTTGCTTCCGGCCCGGAAAAAATCGACAAGCTGATTGACAAGGGACGCTTCAAACGAGCCATGAAGAAGCTCCTTCGGGCTTGTCGCAAGAATCGCAGTGATCTGTCTTTGGCCCGCCGCTGTTTTGAGGTCGGCCAGTTCATCCCTTTTGACAAACATTATCATCAGGCGGCCAGTCACTATTTTAGCCTGGCCTTGCAACAAGGCACTGACGGCGAACGCCTGCATGATGATTACATGGTCTATACCACCACCACCCAGGGCAGAATTGATTTGCCTGAAGACCTGTTATTAAAGCTGGCAGCGAGATTTGCCGCCCATGGCTACGAAAATTCGGCCGTTTTTCTGATCAAAAATATCATGAGCAAAAGCCCGGATAACCCGCACCTGCCCGAGGCCATTCTGGCGCTGGTGAATGCCTATCTGGCGCGTGGCCAGGTCAAGAAAGCCAAATTCTATGTCGATCACATCAATGCCTATTTCCTGGGGCATGACCTGATGTCCTATATTAACCAGCAGTATCGCCGCGCCCTAAAGCACCAGGCCTCACAACCGTAGACTGTTTGCCTGATTTGACTCCAGACCCTGTTTTGGCGACACTTGGGGCATAACTGTTTCACAAAATCACCTGTTTTCCCTTCAGTTTGGGTTAAGCCATACAAGCTACGATGAATTTGCAAGCCAGGCTAATGTGACTGGTTCGCAAGTAGGAAAGGGCCGGTAGGGGCCGGCTCTGAGTGTGTTCTTGATATTCTAGGGGGTTTGATCATGTGGAAGTTATGCATGTCTTTTTTTGTGGCGGCGCTGTTTTTGTACGAGCCGCAGGCAACGGCCGGGACACGTGTTGTCAACATACCAAAGTCGGATGTGGTGGCGGCCTACAATGACATTTTCCAGACCATGGATCTGGTGATTGACAATTACGGCGGCAAGAAAAAATCCCAGTGGTATCGGCAACAAAGCTATTTGCGCCTGCCCACTGGTGAAAAGGTCACTTTTGATGTGCCGCGGTTTTATCTGGTTCTGAAAGTACCAGTCATCAAAACCAAGCGTTTCTGGCACTATTACATTAACGAGCTGGAATTGGACAGAGTGCGTATCAGCGCCGCTGATAACGGGGTCCAGGCACGCTTGGAGTTTGAAAGCGAAGGCAATGAAATCAAGGGCAAGTGCACCCGCCGCAAACTAAACGGCAAGGATAACTGTGAATATCGCGGCAAGCGTGATATTCAACTGGATAATGCCCGCCTTCACATGCAGTTTCGTTCGGCCGTGGTGGGGAACTATCTGGGATATACGCCAGTGCGCAGCGCTGATATGGATTTTAGCGCGGATGTCAAAATACCGGCCAAACTCTGTAAACGTTTGCGAACCCTCAGCTGGATATCATTCGCCATGGGCGCGGTGCCAGTGACCCTTGGTGCGGACTTAAGCCAGGGGCCGTGCCAAAAAATGCGGTCCATGGCCATTGATTATGTCAAGCAACGGGCGGCTGAACGGTTGCGCCATTCTTTCAACCAGCCTCAGGTCAGGCAGAGTATGGCGAAACTGATTTCGCACAAAGTCGGCTTTAAACTCAAGCCGGGAGAAAAATTGCTGAAAGTCCGTGATCGCGGGCAGCGCTTTGAGCTGACCATTCAGACACCACCGCGTCAACCGGGCGCCAAGAAGCCGGCATTCAAACCGACAAAAGCGGTAATCGCCAATCCGGTGCGCATCGCACACTTTGAGGCTCAGCCCAAGGTGCTGATTGGCAAATGCCCGGGTGTAGTGAAGTTTTCCGGTGCCATCCAATCCGCTGTTAAAGGCACGGTGAACTATTACTTTGAGAATCATAAAGGGGTGCGTTCAGGCGTCTATCAGATGAAGTTCGATCACCCTGGGACAAACAAAGTGGTGGATTGGCAAGTGCCGGTTGATCGCCCCAAACGAGGTATTTCGCTGGCGGCGGGCGTATCCAAGGGACAGCCAGGCCACAAGGCGGATCAATATGAAATGACCGGATTTGTTAAACTGGTGGTCAAGTCGCCATGGGGCACGGTTTCGCGCACCGCCGATTACAAAGTGGATTGTGATAAACCCAAGGTTATAAAGGTTCGGCGGCTGTCATACTAGCCAGTTCTGAAATCGGCTTTTATTCAGGGCCATCCGCTGGAGTGGGTGGCTCTTTTTTAATGGCCAGCTGTAATGCGCGCGCCTTGGATTGCAAGTGTTTCCAGGTTGCATTTTCTTCTGACAGGTGACGTAACTCCGGTGCATAGCGGTGTTTTTCATATAACCGCCTGAATGCCTGTATCTGACCGGTTAGCCCGGGCCAGCGTCGAGCCGCCCGCAGCAGGTAGGTGGAAGGCCCTTCATGTCGTGTACGCGGCAGGCCGTGGCGGGTAAGCTGTTTTTGCAGGGCTGTGAATATCTTTTCCGCCGGGTGCTGTTTGGGACTGGTGCGAGTCCAAGCCAGAAACAGCAGGACTCCCACACCGCCTGCGAGCAGGGTTACGGCAATCAGCCAGGCAAATGTGGCGGGGTTCGCGCTATCCAGCCCAAGGGATCGCAAGAGATTTTTCTGAGCCTGGGTGTTGTAATTGCGGATCCAGCGGTTCCAGCGATAGCGCCAGGTGTCAAGAGAGAGTCGTAAACCGCGAACCCAGCCATAATCATACCAGTTACGGCCAGCGGCCAGCCAGGACTGGGCTCCGGATGCAACCCGGGAAGGCGCCACCGCAGTGGTTGGATCGACCCGTAACCAGCCATGCCCGGCCAGCCAGACTTCACTCCATGCGTGGGCATCGGATTGTCGCACCAGCCAGTAGTCGCGGTTATTGAGGCCACCCTGGTAGCCGGTGACCACGCGGGCCGGTACACCGGCAAAACGCATCATGACCGTAAAGGCGGAGGCATAATGCTCGCAAAAGCCGGCCCGGGTTTCGAACAGGAACTGATCTACGCTATCGCCTTGCAGGGGTGGCGGGGTAAATGTGTAAATAAAATTTTCCTGGTGAAACCATTGCAGAATGCGGTTTATCAGTATTCGGGTATCGGGCGTTTGGCCCCGCCAGCGTTGCATCATGCCCCGGGTGCGGGGGTTCAGCCCGTGGGGCAGGGATAATAATCGTCGCCGCATGGATGGCGTCAAATGGTCAGAATGCGGGTTGGCCAGTTGTGATTGTCCCCGGTAATGTTTGAGCCGTGTCACCGGGTGATCCTGCTGGACATGCCAGTCCGGCATCAGAAAAGCGCCTTTGGGCGCCTGCACGGGAACGTCAAGCATGGGAAGAAAATTGTGCCCATGGGGTTCCAGCTCAATATCGTAAGTGATTGTTTTGTGGTCTTGTGCTGGCGAGGACGCCGTTCGCGGCAGGATATAGTCATGGGCGCGCCAGGTGGTGCCGTCAAATTCTTCCAGAACCGGGCCGCGCCAGTAAAGAAGATCGCTGGCCGGAGGCGGCTGGTGAAAATTCACCCGCATGGCCGGGCTGTCATCCAGAAACAGTTCGGCAATGGAGCCGGGGCGCATGCTGTTTCCCAGCCCGGTTTTGCCTTGTCCAAACAGCTCTGGTGAGCCCCAAATCGGGCTGCTAAGGCGAGGGAATATCAGAAAAAATATCAGCCCCACCGGTAGTGCCAACATCAGATAGCGTGCAGTCTGTTTGAATAACCGGGGGATAAACCATGCGGAGCCTGTGGCGTTTCCCTGGGTGAGTAGCAAGGCATAGGCCAGCATCAAGGTGGTTAGCAGCAACCATGGCAACAGGATCAGATCCTGCCCATACAAAAAGCGTGTCATCAGCAAAAAAAAGCCCAGGGCGATGAGCACCCAGGCGTCCCTGCGGGTACGGGTTTCCAGGGTTTTAAGCATGGCCATGCTGGCCAGGATGGTGATACCCAGGGACCGTCCGAGGCCGGATTGGGCCGACACGGTAATGGCGGCCAACACCGCAGTCGTGACCAGCAAGACCTGCCAACGATGCAGGGGTTTGCCGAGGGAATAGCCCCGCCATAAAAAAATCAGCGCGGCCACAGGCCAGAACCACCCAGGCAAGTTACGCCAGTGTGGCACAATGGCCATGGCAATGGCCAGCAGCAGCCACAGCATGTGGTGAGCCGGTAGCGCCGTGGCCGAGCCGCGGCTAGAGCGACGGCTTCGATAATGACTCTGAAAGAACTGTTTCACCTGGTTTTTCTCCATACAGCGCCAAGGCTCGCAAGCACTGGTGCAGATGCGCATGACCCTGGGCCGGGTTGCTGGTGAATCCCGGCAGGTTCAGGCTGTAATTGAGCCCGGCTTCTTCGGCCCGGATTATCCAGGCGGTTAAACGCGACAGAGCCTGCTCGACGGGCAAATGACTGACCCGGGTCCACTGGAATACTACATTGCCACGGTGGTGGCCATGATACTCCCGGCTGACCAGTTCCTGCTGCTGGGCGCTGCGTTTCCAGGCAATCAGGCGCACCGGATCACCTGCTTGATAGGGTCGCACGCTGTCAAATTCTTCTCCGGCACCGCGGCGCCAGGTGGTATGACCTGTGTCGTTCGGCCCTGTCCATGGTGGTGCGTTCTTCTCCGGTTGCGGGTAAACCAGCAGATGTTGCCGGGGGCGAAGATAAATCCAGGCTGTAAACATTCCCGCCGGGTGCCTTGTCCAGATTGTGAGTTGGGGAACGGGTATGGCACCGCGTTGTGGGCAGGGCAGTGGCAGGGTGACTGTTGTCCCGGCGGGGAGCACGGTGGCGACCGCAGAGAAATGTGCCAGGGTTTGGTCAAGGGCGTTTTTTTCGACACGGCGCTGCCGCCAACCGACAAAAATGCCCGGGCGCGGGTTCGGGGCTTCCAGACTCAGATGTACGTTGGCTGTTTCGCCTGCATGGACAGCCTTGGCTTGCAGCCGGGCCACGCGCACCTCACGGAGATTCAGGAAAGTGGCCAGTAGTAAGACCTGGGCCAGACCCATCATCCAGAATGTCAGCATCAGTCCCATGTTGTTGTTGAAATTAAGGCTGGCGATAAGCATGAGCACTAGGCTAAAGCCAAAAAACCAGCCTGCGGCGCTGGGCATGATAAAAATACGGCGCCAGTGTGCGCTGACAGGTAATGTTTCGGTGGCATTTAGTGACGACAACCCTGGAAAGAGGCGCATCTTGAGCCGGTGTGTGGTCGGCTTTCTGGCCACTTTGAACGGGCGCGTAATGGTTTTATACCAATGGCGTGTCATTGAGGATGGCTGATGCCAATTGCTGGCCGGTGTGCTTTCCGCCCAGGCTGCGCAAACGATGCCGGGCCACTGGCACAAAGGCCCGTTGCACGTCTTCTGGCAGCAAATAATGCCGCTGGTCAAGAAAGGCCAGTGCCTGGGCTACGCGAAACAGGGCCAGCCCGGCGCGGGGTGACAGGCCGGTGGCAATGTCCGGGTGTTCACGCGTGGCTTGCAACAAGTCCTGCAGGTAATCCACCAGGGATTCTTCGGCGTCCACCTGGGAGGCCAGTTGCTGGGCCAGGTGCAAAGTCTCGCTGTCCAGAATCGCCGCTAAGGGCTTCTTCATGGCCTGCAGGTGGGCGGGTTGATAGAGATTTTTTTCAGCCTGGCGGCTGGGGTAACCCAGGCTGAGACAAAGGCTGAAGCGGTCCAGTTGCGAATCCGGCAAGGGAAACGTGCCGGATTCGTCCAGAGGATTTTGGGTGGCGATGACAAAAAACGGCTTTCCCAGCGGCCAGGTGGCGCCGTCCACGCTGACCTGGCGCTCGGCCATGGCTTCCAGCAGGGCGCTTTGGGTGCGCGGCGTGCCGCGGTTGAGCTCATCGGCCAGCAATAACTGGGTAAAAATGGGGCCTTTGTGAAAAACGAACTTTTCGGCATCGCGGTGGTAAATGGATACCCCCAGAATATCGCTGGGCAGCATGTCACTGGTGAACTGGACGCGTTTGTGGTCCAGCCCCAGGGTCTGCGCCATGGCCAGCGCCAGGGTGGTTTTTCCCAGTCCGGGGCGGTCTTCGATCAGTAAATGGCCTTCGGCGAGCAGGCAGGCAAAGGCCAGTTGGACTTGCTCGGGCTTGTTGAGCAGTTTTTTGTTGACTGCTGACATGGCCTGTTGCAGGGAATGATGCAGATTTGTGCCCCGGGTGTCTGCAGGCATGGTCCGCTGGGCCGTATCACTGCTGACGGGTTTTTGTGCTTTCAGGATGTTGCTAAAAAGTGATTTGTCCATGACAGGGCCAGTTATGGTGCATTCAGGATGTTTCGTTCATCAAGGGGCTGACCCCCAGTTGACGCAAAAAGTGACACAGGCGAATCAGGGGCAGCCCTTGCAAAGCCGTGGGATCTTGATTCTCAATGCGCTCAAACAGACAGACGCCCAGTGATTCTACCTTGAAACTGCCCGTGCAATCCCAGGCGTGGTCTTTTTGTAGGTAAGCGGTGATTTCTTCCGGGCTGAGCGGTCGAAAGTGTACGCGGGTATGGTCGGTATGTTCCTGTATGGCGGGAGTTTTGGGAGCCAGCACACACACAGAGGTTAAAAATTCCACGTTCGCGCCGGACAGGCGGCTGAGCTGAGCGGCTGCTGCTGCCGGAGAACCCGCCTTGCCGAGGATATGGCTTTGATGCACGGCCAGTTGGTCACTGCCAATGATAATGGCCTCGGGATGTTGTTGTGCAATGGCTTCCGCTTTTTGGCGGGCCAAACGACGGGCTAGCTGTGCAGGATTTTCCTGCGGGTGAGGTTTTTCATCAATGTTGGGGCTGAGGCTGGTGAATGTCAGCCCCAGACGGGCAAGCAGTGCTTTGCGGTAAGGGGAGGAAGAAGCGAGAATCAGGGGAGGGTGGCCGTTCACTGTCATGGCTTGTCAAAAAAGATCGTCCAGCGTGCCTTCGTTTTCCAATGCCTCACTTTGTTCAGACAGCTTGTCGGACTTTTCTCGGTTTCCAGCAGCCGATGGCAGATGACCGGTCATAAAGTACTCGAGCATGGCATTGGGATTGCTGGCGTCGGTGAGCGTTCCAGTGGTTTTGTCGATCCATGCGGTAGCGACCCCAGGCGGAATGGGACGTTGCCATTGGGGCTCGTTCTTGAGCGCGGTTCGCATGAATTCAACCCAGATGGGCAGGGCCGCCCGGCCGCCCACTTCGCCCCGTCCCAAGGGTGTCGGCGTGTCAAATCCGACCCAGACATTGGCCACCAGATGGCGCTGATAACCATTGAACCAGGCATCGCGCTGTTCATTGGCTGTACCGGTTTTACCAGCCAGATCATTGCGCCCCAGTTGCATGGCCTTGCGTCCGGTGCCACGTTTAATGACATCCTGCATAAAGGATTCAATAATAAACTGGTTGGCCGGGCTGATGACTCTGGGAGCACGTTGGGGTTGAGGTGGGTTTAGCACAGGGGTGGTACTGTTTTTGGCGTCAGGTTCCATGGTGCGTTCATCTGCAACCTGCGTGGTCGTTGTGTTTTTCCGGCTCGTGCCAGTGGCTTGTTTTTGCTCTGGTGGGCAGTTTTCGCAAGCCAGCAGTGGTTGATGATATTCAATAACTGTGCCGTCGCTGTTTTCTATGCGGTCAATGAGGTAAGGAGTGACCAAAAAACCGCCGTTGGCAAAAACGGCAAAAGCGCGGCTCATGGCCAACGGCGGGACTGTCGCGCTGCCCAGCGCCAGGGACAGATCGGCAGGCACATCAGCCGGATCAAACCCGAACCTCAACACATGCTGGCGGCCGGTACGGATGCCGATTTGATCCAGCACCCGAATGGATACCAGGTTGCGTGAGTGGACCAGCCCCTCCCGCAAACGGGTGGGACCGTAAAATTTTTGGCTGTAGTTTTCTGGCCGCCAGACGCGCTCCAGTTTGTCGTCTTCAAAAACAATCGGCGCATCGTTGATCAATGTTGCCGGGGTCAGCTCGGCATCCAGCGCGGCCGAGTAAATCAGCGGTTTGAAGCCTGAGCCGGGTTGGCGCTTGGCCTGAGTGACGCGATTGAATTTGCTCAGACGAAAGTCATAACCGCCCACCAGCGCGCGAATGGCGCCGCTATCGGGGTCCAGAGCGCTGAGCGCGCCCTGGACCTGGGGGACTTGCGCCAGAACAAAGCGGCCTTCGGCATTGCGTCTGAGCATGACCATATCGCCGGGGTGCAGGATATCAGTCATGGCCTGGGGTTTTTTGCCCTTGTGATCGTTGTTTTCATACGGGGCGGCCCACTGGCTGTCGGCCAGGTTGATTTCCACGTCCTGGCCATCGGCCAAACGTAACAGCGCGGTTTTTTCCCCAACTTCGGTGACCAGTGCGCCCTGTAAACCGCCGGGCGTAGGCAGATCTTTCAGGGTTTGTTCGACCTTTTCGGCCTGTATGGGATCTGTCAGGTCAAAATGCTGGATGGCACCGCGCCAGCCATGGCGTTCGTCGTAAGCGTGCAAGCCGTTGCGCAGGGCTTGTTCGGCGGCGCTTTGCAAGGGCGCCAGGATGGTAGTGCGCACCACATAGCCATCGGTGTAGGCCGCTTCGCCAAAACGCGCCACCATGGTGTTGCGCACCATTTCCGCCACCCATGGCGCGCTGAGCTCTACGGCCGGTTCATGCACGAAGGCGTTGTCAGCCGATGCCACAGCCTGGGCATATTGCTCCGGGCTAATCATGCCCAGTTTGTACATGCGGCCCAGCACATAATTGCGCCGCTTGTTGGCCCGTTCCGGATTGGTGACCGGATTGATGCGGGAAGGCGCCTTGGGCAAAGCCGCCAGCATGGCGGCCTCGGCCAAGGTAAGCTCATCGAGTTTTTTTCCGTAGTAAACATCGGCGGCGGCGGCTACGCCGTAGGCGCGGTGGCCGAGGAAAATTTTGTTCAGGTATAACTCAAGGATTTCATCCTTGGACAGGGTGTTTTCCAGCTTGATGGCCAAAAACAGCTCTTTGAGCTTGCGCGAAAAGGTTTGATCCAGGGTCAGGAAAACATTCCGGGTCAACTGCTGAGTAATGGTGCTGCCACCGGATTTTTTATGGCCCGTGGTGATAATTTCCCAGACAGCGCGGCTGATGCCCTTGATATCAAACCCCGGATGTGAATAAAAGTTTGCGTCTTCCCCGGCGATAAATGCGTTTTTGAGGTGTTCTGGCATCTCGTCAATGCCCACGGGTGTGCGCTTGCGGGTGCCAAAGGTGGCAATGAGTTTGTTGTCCGCGGAATAGATACGCAGGGGCACGGTGAGTTTGTACTGGCGGATGCTTTCCACCTTGGGCAAGTCCGGCTCCATAATGCGGTAGGTGATGTAAAGGCCCAGAACCCCAAGAATGGCGAACAGGAGCCCCAGCTTGGTAAAAAACCAGACAATTCGCAGCAATCGGCTTTTTCGAGGGGGGGTGGCTGCTGGCTGTTTCTCGGTTTGGGAAGAAGGGATTTTGTCCATGGAACTTAAGTCAATGCCGGCTGGATATGGTTCAGAAATTCCCTGACTTCACCGGCATTGCCGGAAAATACGATCTGGTCTTTTTTCTGGCGAAGCTGGTAGTCGTACATGGGGTCATAATAGGCTTTCAGCAGTGTTTCAATCCATTGCCGGTGCAGTATATCAGAGTTGCTTTCAAACGCTTGTAACATGCAGTTACGAATTTGTTGGTGACAAACGCCACCCAGGCGTTTGCGGATTCTGTCCAGTGCCGTCAGCATAAAGTCGCGATGGTGCTGCGAACCGTGCTCGCCATACAATCGCTGAAACACGAGTCTTTGCTGTTGCACATATTCGTCGAGGATTCTGTCTACACGTTCGGCGAAAGGCGCGGTTAACACCACCACGGGTTGTTGCCGGAAGTGATTGTAAAAAGCCAATGGTTGGGCCAGACGGCCAATGGCCCGGCCTTCATCTTCAATGAGAATTGGGCGGGGGTGGGTCAAGTATGCATGACGGACCTTCAGCCAGTCAATGGCCAGGGCGTTTTCGAAGTTGATGGGAGTGGGCTGGTGGTCATCCGGGTTTCTGCCAAAAGCCGAACCCCTGTGGTTGGCCAGTTTTTCCAGATCAATGCCCGGGTAGCCTTCCTGTATCAGTTGTTGCAGTAACTCGGTTTTGCCACTGCCGGTTTGTCCGGCCAGACGCAGCAAAGGGGCGGTAACTTCCAGCTGCTCCAGCAGAAAACGGCGCATGGCTTTATAACCGCCGACCACCAGAGGATAGTCGCAACCGGCTTGCCGCAGCCATTCTTGCACCGTGCGGGAGCGCAAGCCGCCACGAAAACAGTACAGATAGCCTGTGGGATTTTTCTGGGTAAAATCCTGCCATTTTTGGAGCCGATTCGCCTTTGTTTCGCCACTGACCAGGCGATGTCCCAGAGCAATGGCGGCTTCCTGTCCGGCGTGTTTATAGCAAATCCCGACCTGTTCGCGCTCGGCATCGCTCATCAGCGGGATGTTGCAAGCGGTGGGAAATGCGCCTTTGGAGAATTCAATGGGCGAGCGGACATCCAGCAGTGGTGTGTCATTGAGAAAAATCCGGTGGTAGTCCTGACTGTCAGAGCGTGGGTTCATACCGTCAGGTCAGTTGTATTCGTGGCTGGCCCGGCTCATGGCTGATGATTGTTCCCAGCGGCTGCAAGTGGCTAAGTCCATGGTTCGCGGCCAGATCAACAAGCGCCTGGGTATGACTCGGGTCAACGGCCAGCAGTAGCCCGCCGGAAGTTTGCGGATCGCACAAAAGTGTTTGTTGCCAGTCGTCTAGTTTTGGCAGTTGCTGGCCATAGCTGGCGAAATTTCGACCGGTACCGCCGGGAACGCAGCCTGCATCGGCATAAGCGCGGGCTTCGGGAATGACGGGAACGGCATCAAAGTCGAGCCTGGCGGCGGTGTTGCTGCCTTCCAGTATTTCCAGCAAGTGACCACCCAGGCCAAAGCCGGTAACGTCGGTCATGGCGTGAACCCAGGGATACTCGCCGGCCTGCGCGCCAAAATCGTTGAGTTGGCACATGAGCTCAGGCGCAATGGATGCATGTTCGGGGCGCAGTTTTTTTTGTTTCTGGGCTGTGGTCAGAATGCCGATGCCCAAGGGTTTGGTCAGAAACAGCACGTCGCCATTGCGGGCTGTGTTGTTCTTTTTGAGCCGGTTTGTGGCCACCGACCCGGTCACTGCCAGGCCGAATATTGGCTCGGGGGCATCAATGCTATGACCGCCAGCCAGCGTGATACCGGCGTCCTGGCAGGCCCGGCGTCCGCCTTCGGTGACTTGCCGGGCCACTTCCGCGGGCAATGTGGCCAGTGGCCAGCCCAAAATGGCAATGGCCATCAATGGCCGCCCGCCCATGGCGTATACGTCGCTGATGGCGTTGGTGGCTGCAATGCGTCCAAAGGTAAACGGGTCATCCACAATGGGCATGAAGAAGTCCGTGGTGGAAATGACCGCCTGACCATGGCCGATATCGTAAACTGCCGCATCATCCCGGCTGTGATTGCCCACAAGCAGTCTGGGGTCTGCAGGTATGTGCTCGCTGCTGTGAAGGATAACAGACAGATCCGCCGGGCTGATTTTGCAGCCACAACCGGCGCCATGGGAGTATTCAGTGAGCTTGATGGTCATAGTGCGATCTGTTGGCGGGTGTGTTGAGACGGTTATTATACCGCCACCGGTGACATTTTTTGTTTCTGGTGTCAGTCACTCCATCGGATTGGCGTCTAAAAAACGTCGGCTGGCGACGCGAATTCGTTTTTTTACTTTTTTTTGTAAATAAAGCGTTATGGCATTGGCCGGTTAAATTCGGATTTGCTAAAGTAAGCCAAGAGGTTCCTGATGATGCAGATAAAGAAGGCGCCAAACAACCACCCTGAAAATTGATAACGACAAGAGCAAATGAAAAGAAGACTCTTTTTAAGCACCATGGCCAGTCTCGGCAGTTGGCCAGCATTGCGACTGGGAGAACGATTGAATGACTATTCAGCGGTAGTGGGGGTGCCCTCGGCGCGGCAGAAAATTGCATTGACTCCACTGACTGGCCAGCCATTGGCTGTCCCCCCGCTGTACCCGGGAGATATGGTGGCCGGTGTGCGGCAGTTTGAGCTCTACTGCGAACCCAGTGCCCATGAGTTGTTTGCGGGCATGGTGACCAACACCTGGGCGGTCAATCATGCCAGTAGTCAATTGCCAATGCTGGGGCCCATGCTGGCACTCCGGCGGGGTGAATCGGTGTCCATTCGTTATCACAATAATTTACCGGAAACCACAACCATGCATGGGCATGGCATGGCTGTTCCAGGCCCGGCCGATGGCGGCCCTCATCAGCGTATTGCACCTGGAGACAGCTGGACAGCCAGTTATACCGTGGATCAACCGGCATGTACCAACTGGTACCATCCGCACGAAGAGGGGCGAACTGCGCCACACGTTTATTATGGTCTGGCAGGCATGATCCGGTTGGATGATGACCAAACAGACGCGCTTGGTTTGCCTCAAACGCATGGTTTTGATGATATTCCTCTGGTTATTCAGGACCGGGTGTTTGATGACGACGGGCAGTTTCTCTATGCCCCCACCAGCCAGGAAATCCGGATGGGATATTTTGGCGATTATATTCTGACCAACGGCCAAATAGAGCCAGTGCTTAATGTGCCAAGGGGTTGGGTGCGTTTTCGCCTGCTGAATGCTTCTAATAGTGAAATATGGCGTTTCTATTTTGATGATGACCGGCGATTCATTGTAATCGCCGGGGATAATGGCTTGCTGCCCAAGCCGGTGGATGCCCGGATGCTGACTTTGAGCCCGGCGGAAAGGGCGGAAATTCTTGTGGATTGTAGCCGCTGGTACTCGGAGCATTTTGACCTGCGCGCCACAGGCATACGTGGCGGGCTGCAGCAAAGGGTGTTGTCCATCCGGGTGGAAAATGGCGCCGGGTTGGTACGGAACCCGCCTGTTAGTTGGCCTGAGGATGATTTCCAGCCAGCTGGCAGCGCGCCATTGCGTACCTTCGACCTGGGTGGACAAGGTGGCTTGCGTATCAATGGCCGGCTGATGGATATGAATTATATCAATGAGCAAGTCCCGCTGAATCAAACAGAGTTTTGGCGGGTGCGCAGCACCAATGGCATGATGCACCACAATTTTCATGTCCATGGCGGCGGGTTTCGCATCCTTAGTCGCGATGGCAGTTCGAAAAATCTGCAACCGCATGAGCGTGGCGAGAAAGATGTGGTGTATCTGCCGCCTGGCAGCGAGGTCCTGTTGCAGGTCCGCTTTCTTCACCCGGCGGGCAGTCAAAATCCTTTCATGTATCATTGCCACTTTCTTGAGCACGAAGACGCGGGCATGATGGGGCAATTTACCGTGACCTGACTGTGACGGCATATGGTGGCGCTATTTGAGCGGTGGTTGTTTCTTGGGTATGATGGTTTTTCGAAAAACTGCTTTGCCATCAATGAGGAAGATACGCCATGTCCCGGGAGAAACCTTGTGATGAACCAGCCCGCCAGTCCCTGAAACGCTATTCGGCCGCCATTTACCGCAACCGTCACGGGCTGGATCGCCAGCAGTGGCGACAGCTTCATCAGCAGGCTCTGGAAAACCCTGATGAATTCTGGACGCAGCAGGCTGCGCGACTGGACTGGTTCGAGCCGTTTACCCAGGTTCGTGACTGTCATTACGGAAAACGCCAGGTAGAGATACGCTGGTTTGCCGATGGAGTTCTCAACGCCTGTTATAACTGCATTGACCGCCATTTGCCGGAAAAAGCCGAGGCCACAGCTCTTATTTGGCAGGGCGACAAGCCAGAGCAGCAGCGCCGTATCAGTTTTCAGGAATTGCACGACGAGGTATGTCGCTTTGCCAATGTGCTGAAGCAGTTGGGCGTGGCTGCAGGAGACCGTGTAACCATTTACCTGCCGATGATTCCCGAAGCGGTTTACGCCATGCTGGCCTGTGCGCGTATTGGTGCGGTGCACTCGGTGGTGTTTGCGGGGTTTTCAGCGGATGCCCTGGCCGGTCGCATTGACGATTGTCAGTCAAGTGTTGTTATTACGGCTGATGAAGGCCGCCGGGGCGGTAAACGCATTCCGCTCAAAAACACGGTAGACAAGGCGCTGGAGCTGGCAGAAACCCGGGTCGCGCATGTGCTGGTGGTACCGTATACCGGCGCCAGCATACATTGGGAAAAAAGCCGTGACCACAATTATGCCATGTTGCGGGAGGATGCTTCGCCGGTGTGTGATCCGGTGCCGCGGTTGGCCGAAGATCCGTTGTTTATTCTGTACACCAGCGGTTCCACCGGAAAGCCCAAAGGCATTGAACACAGTACAGGCGGTTATCTGGTCTATGCCAGCTTGACGCATGAACTGGTGTTTGACCTTCAGCCCGGAGATGTATACTGGTGCACCGCTGATGTGGGCTGGATTACCGGGCATTCCTATCTGGTGTACGGGCCATTGGCCAATGGCATCACCACCATGGTTTACGAGGGCGTACCCAATTATCCCGATGCCGGGCGCATCTGGCAGGAAGTCGACAAACACCAGGTTAATGCGCTTTATACCGCCCCCACCGCGATCCGGGCCTTAATGGCCGCTGGCGATGCGCCGGTCAAACAAAGCCGCCGCCACAGTTTGCGCGTATTGGGCACGGTGGGCGAACCCATCAACCCCCAAGCCTGGGAATGGTATTTCCATGTGGTGGGCGAGGGTCGCTGCCCGATTGTGGACACCTGGTGGCAAACGGAAACCGGCGGCATCATGTTGACACCGATTCCCGGTGTGCACGATATGAAACCCGGCGCGGTCATGGCGCCGTTTCTGGGCATTGAGCCACAGTTGGTGGATGCCGAAGGCCGGATGCTGGAAGGCCATGATGTGAGCGGATTACTGGTTATGGGACGCTGTTGGCCTGGGCAGGCCAGAGATATTCATGGCGACCACCAGCGTTTTCTGGAAACCTATTTTCGCCCTGTTCCCGGCACCTATTTTACCGGCGATGGGGCGCGTCGGGATACCGATGGCAACTGGTGGATCAGCGGCCGCATTGACGATGTCATCAATGTCTCGGGCCATCGCCTGGGGACGGCTGAAATCGAAAGCGCCCTGGTGGCGCATCCGGCTGTGGCCGAGTCGGCAGTCATCGGTGTGCCGCATGCGATTACCGGTCAGGCGATTTATGCGTTTGTGACCTTGCGCCATGGCGTCGAGGCCACTGACGAGTTGCCTTCGGCCTTGCGCCAACAGGTTCGGGAACAGATTGGCGCATTCGCCCGTCCGGAAGTCATCCAGTTAACCGATGGGTTGCCCAAAACCCGGTCGGGGAAAATCATGCGGCGCATTTTGCGTAAAATAGCCACCGGGGAGTATGATGCATTGGGTGACACCAGCACCTTGGCCGATGCCGCGGTGGTGCAGTCACTGATTGAGGAAGCCCGGCGCTTGCGCCAGCAGCAATCGCTATGAAGGAACAAATCGTGAGGGAATATTAGCCAAGGTTGGCTGAATGTTTGATGTACATTGCCGTCATTTGATGGGGGATATCATGAATATTTCAGAGAAGAATGGACAAGCCCAAAACCGTGGATTAATGGGGTTATTGCTTGTCGCTATTTTGTGCCTGTTGAACCTGACTGCAGGCGCCCATGGGGCGGCCGACGAGCCGGACAAAACACCGTTGCGTTGGCAGGTGGTGCCAGTGGCAGACGGATTGTATATGCTGATTGGCCAGGGGGGCTTTACCGGCGGCAATCTGGGCTTGTCGGTGGGTGAAGATGGCGTGGTGCTGATTGATGATGCCATGCCCGCCACTTTGGGCATCATGAATGAGGCGATAAAATCCGTGACCAAGCGCCCCATTGATTTTCTTGTCAACACCCATATTCATGGCGACCATACGGGTAACAACGCCCATTTTGGCCAGCAGCATACACACATTATCGCCCATGAAAATGTGCGCCGGCAGTTCCTCGACAAAGGCATTCGCCTGCCCGACGGCAGCCATGCCACAGCGCCCAAATCAGTACTGCCGGTTATCACGTTTAGCCAGTCTGTGGATTTACATCTGAATGGTCAGGATGCCCATGTGTTCCACCTGCCGCGTGCCCACACGGATGGCGATGCGGCGATTTATTTCTCTCCGGCCAATGTACTGCATACCGGTGACGTGCTGTTTAACCGCATTTACCCTTTTATTGACTATGCCAACGGTGGCACACTGGATGGTTATATTCAGGCCCAAAAGACCCTGTTACAGTCAGTCGATGACCACACCCGCATCATTCCCGGGCATGGAAAACTGGCCAACAAGCAAGACCTGGAGGCTTCCATTCATATGCTGGAAACCGCCAAAGCCCGTATTGCCGCACTGATTAAAGCCGGTAAAAGCCTGGACGACATCCAGACGGCGCGTCCACTGGCTGAGTTTGATGGTTGGAGCTGGGCTTTTATTGACAGCCGGAAAATGACCGAACAAGTCTATCGGGGACTGCGCATGCAAACAACATCTGCTGATTAGTTCAGGGATGGCTGAGGCAGGCCCTGGTGGCGTTAAACTGCGGCAATATAACGGTTTTATTGTGCGTATTCAGACTTGCAACTGCAGGTGTTGCATTTCGTGCAGGCGGGACACAGTCCGCTGAAACTCAAAAGCGAGCCGAGTGCCCTGATAAATGCGGCTGTAGTGGTCCTCGGCGCTGGCAAACAATGGCATGGACCGGTCGTACAAAACATCCACCAACGTGATAAACCGCCGGGCCGCGTCATTGTGGTTGTCATCCAGAACAGGGATATGACTGAGCAACAGGGTTTGAAAGCGGCTGGCCAATTCCAGGTAGTCATGGCTATGCCGGTTTTCGCCACACAGGGCCTGAAAGGATGTCCACAGGGCCTTGTCTGAGCAGGCGAGAATCGGCAACCAGCGGCCATTGAGCTGAACAGGCGGTGGTGGCTTTTTTGGCCATTGCCCACCGGTGGACGCGAAACAGTTTTTCAGGCATCGGCGGGCATTGTCATCGGCGGGGAAAAACCATTTCTGGTCAATGGCATGCGTCTCAGGTGTTGTCTCAGAATGGCGGAACCTGAAGTCCGTGTTGCCTTGCAAATGAATCACCTGCATATTTTTCTTCAGCCAGTCGATGGCAGGCAGAAAGCGGCTGCGCTGCAAACCATCGGCGTACAAGTCATCGGGCGCGACATTGGAAGTGGTGACCAGGGTAATCCCATTGGTCTGCAATTGGCTAAGCAGGCCGGCCAGTAACATGGCGTCGGCAATATCATTGACCAGAAACTCATCCAGACACAGCACATTGATTTTTTTGCCCAGTTCTTCAACAACACGGGCCAGGGGATTCTGGCGCTGTTTTTGCTGCCGTAAATGGCCATGCAACCACTGCATGAAATCATGATAATGCCAGCGCTGGCGGCGGGAACCGGTCAAGGTGTCATAAAACAGGTCCATCAGGTGGGTTTTGCCACGTCCCACCGGCCCGTACAGGTAAACCCCGGGAATGGCGGTTTGTTTTCGAAAAAAGGGCCAAAGACGCGGTTTCTGCCGGCTTTTCAGGGTATGATGCAACTGTTCCAGGGCGGCCACGGCTTTTTGCTGGTGCTTGTCCGGCTGTAAAATGCCGGCAGCCAGCTCATGCTCGTATTTTTGCTGGGGGGTGAGTCCTGTGGCTGGTGAAATAACAGAAGATTCAGTCGTCATGGATGATTATTGGTAATGACAGGATGCCAAGGCATGACTGCCTCGTGTGGTTTATGTGTGTGCCTCTTCAGACGGATTGACCACACCCAGTTCCACCAGCCCTTCCTGTATGATCTTTTTCAGGTCAATGAGCTTGCGGTGGAAAAAATGGCCCGCGGGCAAGGTTTTCAGCAGTGGCTGCGGTTGCATCTGGCGCACATACGCAAAGACAGCCTGGGGTGATACCACATCGTCTTCCGTACCCATGACCACCAGCCAGGGGCAGCCTGGGTGCGGCAGGACAGTGAAGTCATAACGCTCCACCGGCGGGGCGATGTTGATCAGCGCCTGCGGGCGCAGCAAATTGGCGGATCGCAAGGCCACATAAGAGCCAAAGGAAAAACCGGCCAGCCACAAGGCATGCTCGGGAAGCACTGTTGTGACCCAGTGATGCACGGCCAGCAAGTCATCGGTTTCGCCAATTCCATGGTCATAGCTGCCTTCACTGTCCCCCACGCCGCGAAAGTTGAAGCGCACCGTATGGACGCCCAGTTCGCGTAATGCCTTGTCGAGGATATGCACCACTTTGTTGTGCATGGTGCCGCCAAACAAGGGATGGGGATGGGCAATAATGGCCACGGCATTCACAGGTGGCACTTGTGGGTCAGGCGGAGACGCCAGCATCTCCAGCCGGCCTGCGGGGCCTTCAATGAAAATGCGGGCACTGTCTGTCGGGAAGTTGTCATTGCTGTGCGGTTGGTGGTTCATTTTTCAGGCCGGGAATAATCAGGAAAGGGGCGATTATAGCGTTTTTTTTGCAGTGTGGTCGTGGCCCAATGGGTGGGAGTCAATCCTCGGCTGTGTGTTCCGGGCGGTTTGTGGTCTGTTTGAGAATTGGCGGTAACCAACCAATGAGTAACAAACCGGGGAGAGCCAGCACGCAACAGAGTAGAAAAAAGAGGGTATAGCCCATGTGTTCAACGAGCCAGCCGGTGCTGGCATTGACAAAAGTGCGCGGAACGGCGGTAAGGGCCGTGAGCAGTGCAAACTGACTGGCGGCGAAGCGCAGGCTGGTTATCCGGGCCATAAAAGCCAGCACAGCCACGGTGCCCATGCCAACGCCAAGATACTCCAGGCTCACCACAATGAATAAATCCAGCGGGTTGGGTTGTCGCAATTGCGACAGCCAGGCAAAGCCAAGGATGGTTACCATCTGAAACAAGCCAAAGAGCAACAGGGCTTTGACCAGGGCAATCCGTCGCATCATTAACCCCGCTACGAAAGCACCAAAGATACTGGCCCATAATGCCGCGGCCTTGGCCACCGAGCCAATGGTGGTTTTGTCGTATCCCATATCCAGATAGAAGGGTGTGGCCAGGGCTGTGGCCATGGAGTCACCCAGCTTGTAAAGCAGCAGAAAAAGCACGATGACAAGAACACCGGCAAACTGGTAACGGCTGAAAAAATCCCGTAGAGGCTCAATCAGTGCGGCTTGCAGACTGGCCGCGCGTGGTGTGTCAGCAGCCACTTCCCGAATCCCAAGAGCGGCCGCAACACCCACCAGCATAAACAGGGCGGTAATGGGAAAAACCTGCCGCCATGGGAGATGGTCGGCCAGAATCAGCGCCAGCGAGCCTGGCACCAGGCTGGATAAGCGGTAGGCATTCACAAACCAGGCATTGCCGGCGCCAAGTTCGTCGTCTTTAAGCAGTTCGCGCCGGTAGGCGTCCAGCACAATATCCTGAGTGGCGGACAAGGTGGTCATAACCAGGGCCAGGGCGACGATAATGCGCAGGTTAACCGTGGGGTCAAATAGGCCGATGACTGCGATGGAGAGTAACAGGGCCAGTTGAATCACTACCATCCACCCACGGCGCAAGCCCAAAAAAGGCAGGCGGTATCGATCCAGCAGGGGCGCCCACAAGAACTTGAAGGTATAAGGAAGGCCGATTAGCTGAAACAAGGCAATGGACTTGAGATCCACGCCATTGTCCCGAAGCCAGGCCGGGATGGTTTGATACAGAACGAATAGTGGCAGGCCAGAGGCAAAGCCCAGCAGGCTGGCGATAATCAGCTTGTGTCTCAGAGGGTACGTCTTCACGGTGGTTTTCGCTGGCGCAAAGGCCGATTATACCCAATGTCCCTGGCAGGCGCGGGCGTGGTGTTGTCTTTATTATTGGGAAAAAGCGCCAGTGCGATGTGTTAGCAGTCACAGAATATGGTTTTCGCATCATCAAGCCCTACGGCTTGTGCTAAAGTATTTTTGCTTCCCCCAGCGATTTTGGTGGGTGAATTGATTATGCGACCCTGAGACAGGAGAGGAACTCATGCTGGACGAGACGGTTTTTGCCGAATACTATCCGTTTAACAAAGTGAACAGGGAATTTCTGCCCGTACTGCTGGAGGCCATGACTTTCAGCGAGCGGGAGCAGGGGCATGTATTGTTCGAGGCACAGGAGAATCAGCCTGTGGCGTTTTACTTATTACAGGGCCAGTTGCTTTGTGAGTACCCGGAAGGCAAGCAGCGCACGATTAAAGGGGGGTCTTTGCAGTCACGTTATCCGGTGGGCGATTTAAACACGCAGAAGCGTTTTCAGGCCACAGTGGCGTCACCCAAGGCGCGTCTGATGCACATGGACAGTACCCTGATAGATCACTTTACGGTCTGGAATGATGTCTACGACAAGGCGCCGGAGCATTCTCCCTTGCGTGGTCATCATAGCTATCGCTGGGTGCTGGGGTTGTTGAATAACAGTGTGGTGCGTATGTTGCCGCGCGGGCATGTGCATGACCTGTTTTCCAATCTCGAGGCTGTGCCGGTATCAGCCGGGGAAGAAGTGATTGCTGAAGGCGATGCGGGCGATGACTGTTATGTGATTGCCCGTGGCCAAGCTTGTGTCTACCGTTGTGGCGCCGATGGCGAAGCGCAAGTGGCCGATTTGACCGAAGGTGATTTGTTTGGTGAAAACGCTTTGGTGAGCCAGGAGCCACGGAATGCCTCGGTGCGCATGACAACCGACGGCTTGTTGATGCGCCTGGATGGACGGAGCTTTGCGGCCTTGTTGAAAAGCCATGTGGTGCGCTGGCTCAATCCCGAGGATGTGGTGCAGTTGCTGGCTGAAGGGGCGCAATTGATTGACGTTCGCCCGCCTGGTGAACTGGACAGCCTGGATTGTCTTAACATTCCTTTGGAGTCCATCCGTGAACACAGCCAGCAATTATCGCGTGACACGCCGTTGATTACCTGTTGCGCTGATGGTCAGCGCAGTGCCTCGGCCGCTTATATTCTTGCCACACTGGGCTTTGACGTTTATGCCTTGCAAGGTGGCGTGAGCCGATTATTGCGGCTGTTATGAATGGCATTTTTGTCCCTTGGCTGGTCCAGGCATGGTTTCGGCGTGTGTACCTGGCCTATAATCGGCTTTTGCCTCGCCTGTGAGCAACCTTGCTTATGAAAATCGCTTTTGTTGCCAGTGATACGGAAAAATCCCGCCAGTCCCTGCAAGAGCTGGTGAAGATTTATGGCCAACATACGCCCGCGGATGCGGAAGTGATTGTGGCTTTGGGGGGGGACGGCTTTATGCTGCACACTTTGCACCGGTTTATGAACAGTGGCAAGCCGGTTTTTGGCATGCGCCGCGGCACGGTGGGTTTTTTGATGAATGACTATCAGACCCATGACTTGCCAAAGCGCATTTCCGCCGCCACAGCAACCGTATTGCATCCTTTGAAAATGCGTGCTGAAACCACCGCCGGGCGCGTGCATGAAGCGTTGGCCATTAACGAGGTATCATTATTGCGGCAAACACGCCAGTCGGCCCGTATTGGCATTACCGTTAACGGCCAGCCAAAAATCGATGAACTGGTCTGCGACGGGGTTCTTTTGTCTACAGCAGCAGGTTCCACGGCCTATAACCTGTCAGCCCATGGCCCGGTGTTGCCCATTGGCTCGGATGTGCTGGCATTGACGCCCATTAGCCCTTTCCGTCCGCGGCGCTGGCGTGGGGCGATTTTACCAGCGAATGCACAGGTGCGTTTTGAAGTCCATGACCACGAAAAACGGCCGGTAAGCGCCACAGCGGATAATTTCGAGGTGCGGCATGTGAAAGCAGTGGATGTCAGCGAAGACAAAAACAGCCGCATGACCTTGCTGTTTGACCCGCATCACAACCTCGAAGACCGGATTATCAACGAACAGTTTGTTTTTTAGTGTAATCAGAAAGCAACGACTGGCCTAGATGGTGTCTTCATCGCATTGCTGATTGTGCGCCAGTTGGGCGCGGGCTTTTTCCGGGTGTATCCAGTCAATACCGGGGTCGCCACAGGCGAAAAAGTGCGGATTCAGCAGGCTGTCTTTATGCCCGTAGCGTAGTGGTTGTCCTTCCCTCGTTAATACCTGGCCACCAGCCTGTTCGAGTACGCAGTGGGCTGCGGCGGTATCCCACTCGCTGGTGGGCCCCAAACGCGGGTAAATATCCGCCAGTCCTTCGGCCACGCGGCAGAGTTTGAGCGAACTGCCCATGGGCGTGATTTGATGAGGGCCGAGGCGCTGGAGATAATCGTGAAGTGCTTCGCTGGCGTGGGAGCGGCTGCCCACCACCACTGGCGGGGTGGTGGCGGGCGTGCGAATGTGAATGGGTTGACCATCCTTGAGCGCGCCAACACCACAGGCAGCGGCGTAAGTGGTGTTTGTGACCGGGACATGGACCACGCCCAGCACAGGCCGGTTATTCTCAATCAGGGCGATATTGACGGTAAACTCGCCATTTCGCTTGATAAATTCCTTGGTGCCATCCAGGGGGTCAACCAGCCAGTAGCATGGCCATCGGCGGCGTTCGTCAAAGGAGATATGCGCGGATTCCTCAGACAAAACAGGAATATCCGGGTCAATAAGCTGCAGGCTTTCGCACAAACTGGCATGAGCAGCCAGATCAGCCCGGGTCAAAGGAGAGTCGTCCTGTTTAATGGTGACGCCAAAATCATCGCTGTGATAAATGTCGAGAATGGCCTGGCCGGCCTGTTGGCTGGCGTCAATCACATCCAGCAACCAGTTATAGGCATAACGCTTGTCAATCATGGCTCAGTTTGTCCGGGTTCAGGTATGCCATGGCGGCAGGGTACAGGTGAGGGCTGGCCGCCAGCACGGAAGTGGTATCCAGGGCAACCGGTTGACCGGCCAAATCCGTAAACACGCCGCCGGCTTCGGTGACAATCAGGCTCAAGGCGGCAATATCGAGGATATTGGCATCGGACTCCAGCACAATGTCGATTTTTCCGCCAGCCAGCAGATGATAGTGGTAAAAGTCGCCATACCCGCGGGTTTTGCCACACGCCAGCAAAAGATGCCCCAATTCCCGCCAGCGCTCAGTCACCAGGGATTTGATATTGCCGGTAGAAACGCAGGCGTCTTCCAGAGGAATGTGCGGGTTCACTTTCGCAGCGGCGCCATTGATGAACGCGCCTTGTCCGCGGACAGCCCAGGCGGTTTCGCCGAATTCCGGGGCATGGGAGACACCAAGTATGATTTCTCCCCGGTGCATCAGGGCAATCTGGGTGGAAAAAAACGGATATTCCCGGACAAAGCTTTTGGTGCCGTCAATGGGGTCCACCAGCCATAAATAGTCGGAATCTCTGGCGTCACGGCCGGTTTCCTCGCCATAAAAATCATGTGCCGGAAAGTGTTGGGATATGACCTTGCGGATGGCCTTTTCAGCACCAATATCGGCCTGGGTCACAGGCGAGGTATCGGCTTTGCGCATCACATCCGGTGACTGCCGGTAATATTGGCGGATCACCGTTTCGGCGGCCTGGCAGGCCTTTCTGGCCACAGCCAGGGCATGCTCGGGTACAGATGGCGCGGCATTTTGGGTGGGGGCTTTAAGGGGCATGTTCAAGCCATGTTTTGCTGTTTTTGGTCATCATCGTTGATGCGGCCGTAAATGTCTTCAAGCCGCTCAATGTCATCTTCGCCGAAATAACTGCCGGTTTGTACTTCAATCAGCGCAATGTCCTTGTCGGTGGGGTTTTCCAGCCGGTGTAACTGTCCGGCCGGAATATAAGTGGACTGGTTTTGCTTAAGAATAAATTCTTTATCACCCACGCGGACCTTGGCTTCGCCATCCACCACAGTCCAGTGTTCGCTGCGGTATTGGTGCCGCTGCAGTGACAGCACCTGACCGGGCTTGACCACCAGCCGTTTGACCTTGCAGTCATCAGCGTCTTCCAGTACGGTATAGCTGCCCCAGGGACGGTGGACAGTTTGGTGGTAAACAGCGGCGTCATGGTTATGTGCCTTGAGGAATTGCACCACATCCTTGACGCCCTGGGCGCGATCCCTGTGGGCCACCAGGACTGCGTCACTGGTATCGACAATCATCAGGTCTTCCACGCCCACTGTGGCTACCAGTCTGTCGCCAGCGCGCACATAGGTATTGCGGGTGTCGATGGTAATGGCCTTGCCTTCCACGCGATTGCCGCATTCATCACATTCTGACAAGGCGGCCATGGCATTCCAGGAACCAATGTCGTTCCAGTCAAAACGGCCGTTGACCACCGCGCAGTTGTCGGCTTTTTCCATGACAGCGTAATCGATGGAAATGTCCGGCATGGCCGAGAAAGTGCTGGCGTCCAGTTCAATCACCGTGCCTTTCTGAGCCGGATGTGTGCTGGCTTCATAGCACTTTCTGGCGGCGTCCAGGACTGCGGGCGCGTGTGTGGCGAAGGCTTCCAGAACACCTCCGGCGGGCCAGCAGAACATGCCCGAGTTCCAGAGGTAATCACCACTGGCGAGATATTTTTTCGCCGTTGCCAGATCGGGTTTTTCCACAAACCGCTCCACCTTTCGGGCTGTGGTGCTGGTAATGGGACTGCCCGCCTTGATAT
>JALSHI010000005.1 GCA_026982315.1 Lysobacterales bacterium | reverse complement strand
CGCCTTTTCCAGCGATACCGGCTGGCTGTCACGTGGCAACTGTGGGTGCCCAAAAACCTCGGCTGTACTCAATCCTTGTCGGGGAATCACCAGCACAAAAAACCGCCGCGGCAAGGCGAGCGGCTGTAATTTTTCCCCCACCCCTGTGGCCAGCGCTGGCTGTTCGCCAAGAAACACCGGCACATCCGCACCCAGTTTCAGCCCCAGATGCCGCAAGCCGGTTGCATCCAGGTGGCAACCCCAATAGTGGTTCAGAGCTTTCAGCGTCGCCGCCGCATTGCTGCTGCCACCACCCACACCACCCCCTGCAGGCAAGCGCTTGGTGACGTGAATATGCACCGGCTGAATATCCGTGGCATGGGGCACAAGACTGGCGGCGGCCTGCCATATCAAGTTGCGCTGAACCGGCAAATTGGGAAAATCGCCACTGATACTCACCGGTGGTGTATCGCTGCCAGTGATGGTCAATGGCTGCCCTCGCGTTTTGGCAGGTCGAAAAGAAAATTCCAGCTCGTCACCCCAGTCCAGCAACTCGAAAACAGTTTGCAAGTCATGATAGCCATCCGCCCTACGCCCCATAACGCGCAGCATCAGATTGATTTTGGCCGGGGAGAAAACCGTTTCAGTGCCTACCGGTTGTTTTCTGTTTTCCCGCATTGTGGTCATGGTCTGTTATCCGTCATAAGGTTTCTTGAGGAAAAACCCAGCGATGGATGAAAACCTTGACACTGTAAGGGCCTTTGGTGGCGATAATTTTATGTGGCAACCAGCCCAATTTCGTGTTCTTGAAACGGGAATAGGTAATGCGCCAGCCATCTTCCTCAAAACTTTCCGGCAGCGCCGAACGATGCCACGAAGATAAGCTGTACGGCTGTCCAAACAGCCAATAAGGCAACGCCTGCCAGGGCACCGGCCAACCCACCTCGGCGGACAGCAGTTCAGCAGCCGAGTCTGCGACCCTTTCCCCCCGTGTGCTGCTGCGCAACATGGCCCCGGATGGGGTTTCGCGCAGCAACCATTGTCCCTGGCCCAGGGGCGCTCGCACAGACACTTCGGCACCCTGGTCGGTTTTCCGCCAGTGTAAACGCCCGCTGCCACTGCGATGTCCGTCCGATAAAGCCATCTTGCCTTCTATTTCCCACGGGCCGGACGCAATTCGCTGGCGCATGGACACAACCTCGCCTGCCACCGGTTGCGAAGGCTTGAGACTGGCGCATCCTGCCAGCATGGCCGTCAATAGGGTCAGCAATACAAGTATTTTCAGGCAATAATGGTGAATGCTTTTGTTCACTAAGCCACATCCCGGGCTGGCATGATTTTCATGACATCTGAAAAAATTCCCGCCGCTGTAACCTCGCTGCCTGCCCCGTAGCCCCGCAAAACCATGGGAATGGGGGAATAGTAATGGCTGTAAAAAGCCAGTGCGTTTTCTCCATCGATAACTCCGTATAAGGGGTCATCCACCCCCACGGACTGGACACTGACTCGCGCGCCGTTCTCGTCAACCTGTCCCACATAGCGCAATACCTGGCCCTTGGCCGCTGCAGCTTTGACCCGCTGCGCCATGACAGCATCCGCCTCGGGTAACCGTTGCATGAATGCCTCCACATCAGTCGCCTGCATCAGCGCGTCTGGCACCAGCGACTCAATACTGATATCTTCCAGCTCCATGTCATAACCGGCTTCACGGGCAATAATCAGCACCTTGCGAGCCACATCCATGCCTGACAGGTCTTCCCGGGGGTCAGGTTCGGTAAAGCCCTTTTCTCTGGCTTCGGCCACAGCCTGCGAAAGCGTCATGCCCGCATCCAGTTGACCAAAAATATAAGACAGGGAACCCGATAAAATCCCGCTGAAACGATGCAGGCGATCACCGGCCCGCAACAGGTTACGAAACGTATCGATCACCGGCAGCCCGGCACCCACATTGGTTTCATACAGAAACTGACGATTATAGCGGTGCATCGCCTGCCGCAACCGTCGGTAATAGGCCATATCGGCGGTATTGGCTTTTTTATTGGCTGCCACCACATGAAAGCCCGCGGCAAAAAAATCCGGATAGGTCATGGCCACTGAATCACTGGCCGTGCAATCCACAATAATGGGGTTGACCATGTTACTGCGGCGGCGAAATTCCGCCAGCTTCTCGCGACTGACCGGCTCGGCCTGATCCGGGTCAAGAGACTCCAGCGCATCCAGTGGAATACCGTCTTCATGCAACCACGCGCCTGTGGAGTTCACCACACCACAGACCTTCAAGGCCAGGTTATGACTGGCCAGATAATCTTTTTGGCGTGCAATCTGACGCAAAAAGGCGCTGCCCACCAGTCCGGCGCCCACCAGAATGATTTCGGCTTGCTGGCGAGTGTCGAAAAATGCCTGATGACACGATCGAATGGCCCGCTTCAGGCTGTCCTGACCAATCACAGCGGAAATGGAGCGCTCACTGGAACCCTGGGCAATGGCCACCACATTCACATTGGCAATGGCCAGGGATTGAAAAAACCGGGCCGCGATGCCACGGCGGCGCTTCATCTGATCCGACACCAGTGTCACCACGGCCATGTCCGTTTTGAATTCCAGCGGCTCCAGCAGCCCGCTGTGCAATTCCAGCTCAAAAGCCGTTTCCAGAGCCTCGCTGGCTGCTGCCTGATCCATCGCCGCAATACAAAACCCGATGGTATACTCCGAAGACGACTGGGTAATCAACTTGACAGAAATACCCGCATCGGCAATGGCGTCAAACACCCGTGCGGCCATGCCCACCATGCCCTTCATTCCTGGCCCGCTGACTGAAACCATGACCATGTCATCCAGCCCGGAAATGGCCGCAGCCATGGGGCGTTCATCGGCAGACGGTTGTCGGCTAATGCGTGTGCCGGGTTTGTCTGGCGCAAACGTATTGAGAATGCGGCAGGGGATGTCATGTTGCATCAACGGTGTGATGGTCTTGGGGTGCAATACACTGGCGCCAAAATAGGCCAGCTCCATGGCTTCGGCATACGACAAAAAAGGCACCGGCTGCGCATCATTCACATCCTGTGGATTGGCGCTGTAAATCCCGTCCACATCGGTGTAAATATCGCAGCAATGCGCTTCCAGCCCGACGGCCAGAATGGCGGCTGAATAATCCGAACCATTACGCCCCAGAGTGGTTCGCCGTCCCTGGCTGTCAACCGCGGCAAAACCCGGCATCAACAGCATATGGGCAGGATGATCGCGCCACTGGCGCAATCGCTCCTGACTGGCCGCTAAATCCACCTGCCCTTGTGAGCCATGACCATGCGGCACCGTCACCAGACATTCAGCCGGATCAATGAATTCACTGTTTATACCCGTTGACGCCAGGGCCGTTTGCATCATTGCACAGCTCAAATATTCCCCCAGTGTTACCAAAGTGGCGTAGGTATCTGCCGGACACTGGCGCAACAAACTCACGCCTTGCAACAGGGCCTCAGCGTTAGCAATCAGGTAGTTCATTCGGGTCATTTGCCGCTGCGATTCAATATGACAGGCACACTGCATCGCCGCCAGGGTTTCCAGGTGTTGTTTTTCAATGGCTTGCAAACGGTTTTGCCAGTCATCACCAGATATTGCGGCATCAATGGTGCCGATCAAGGCATCAGTCACCCCTCGCATGGCTGATAACACCACAGCCGTGCGATCATTTTTACAACGCCGCCGTATGATCTCGGCCACCTGCTGGAAGCACTTGGCATCAGCCAGGGAAGACCCGCCAAACTTCAGTACCTGCATGACTTTTTCCTGAAACAAAAAATCGCAGTTTAGCGTGTTTCCGGAACAGACGAAAGGTGACATTCAGCCATTTGTCAGGCTATCACCATAAGCCGACGGTCAAACCAGGGAAGCAGCGGAATTTTTGAAACCTGCGGGCGTTTTCTTTATGATTGGAACATAAATATAAAAACATTCTCAAGAGGGACGCCGCTTATGCATACAACTCAAGACAACACCACCCAGTCCACCAGTACAACATCGGCCCCGGGCGAATCCCAACCACAGCCCTTGCCTTTAATGGCGCCATGCCGACAAGTTGGCCTGGACGCGCCATGGCGATGGCTCAAGCTGGGATGGCAGGACTTTACTCGCGCACTGCCCATGAGCCTGGGATATGGCGTGGTCATGGCCATCATTGGCGCCTTGATTACCTGGGTGGCCTGGCAAGCCGGCAGCATTGTTCTGGCCATTGCGCTGGTGGCCGGTTTCTTCTTCATGGGCCCGGCCATCGCCATGGGGCTTTACTCCATCAGCCGCCAACTCGAAGCTGGCATGGAGCCTCAACTTATGCGCTGCTTGCGGGAGGGCAAGAAACACCTGGGCAATGAACTGGTACTGGCATTTATCTTCCTGGTTGTGTTCCTTATCTGGATGCGCGCAGCTTCCATGACACACATCTTCTTTCCCTCGCATGAGGCCATGGATATGCAGGATTTACTTTTGTTCCTGGGTGTCGGCACCGCCATTGGCGCGGTTTTCGCCGCCCTCATATTTACCGCTGGCGCTTTTTCCATCCCCATGATGATGGACAAGCAGGTGGATGCCGTCACTGCGGTGATTACTTCTGTGTGCGCGGTGTTATCCAACAAAAAAACCATGCTTTTATGGGGTATTCTGATTGTGACCGGCATTCTTCTTGGTGTCGCCACAGGCTTTATTGGCTTTGCCATCTTTCTGCCGGTTATCGGCCATGCCACCTGGCATGCCTACCGGGAGGTTATTGACGCCAGTGCATGGCCAAGCGGCCCAGGGCTTCATCACCAGAACGCCGAACAGAAACCAAGCGCTGTGTCTGAAAAAGGCCAGTCAGATGGCCAGGACAACTGACCGGCCGCCAGAAATCGGCCACGGAAAAATGCCGCAGCAGGGCCAGTAAAAAGGATTAAAGGTCTTTCTGATAACGGATATAAGGAATGGTCGAGGAGAAATCACGCTCGACCTGGGTGCCATTGTCCTGCAATGGACGCCGCGCGCCCACACTCAGAGTAGCGGCGTCATCAAATTTCCAATCAAACTGAACCCCCACCGTGGATTGCTCGCCCAGGCGCACACCCTGATCGTCCATAAAAACATCTGATTTAACACTGGCGCGAAACCGTTTGCTCCCCAGCCCGATGCCCAGGGAAGTCACCGTCAAACGTTTGGACGCATCACTGCCCAGATCCCGGCTCAAGGCCTGGCCAAGACCAAAGTCAAAGCCCAAAGTCGAGTTGCCCCCCAGATCCATAGACGAGCGCAAGCCCAATTGATAACCTTTCAGGGAAAAACTCGAGGCCAACTGCGGCGCACTGACCGGCACCGGCCGGGAGGCCATAGAGCTGGCAGGTGGCGTATAGCTAAAACCCACGCCACCGGGATTCTTGCCCGATTCAAGCGGCAAGGGCGTTCCTTCAGCTTGATAAATACTCTGGAATGGTGATGCAACTGGATGTATTTCCCGTGCGGCAATCATATCCAGGCTCACTTGCAACATGCCAGAAAACGTCCAGTGAAACACCGGATTTTTGTGCAGGCTCTTTTCCGATGCCAATACGTCGGTATCTGAAACGCCCAAAACAGAAAACGTCCGAGGCAACCACTGATTTCTTTGGCTGCCTCTGGCTGCGCCACTGTTCTTCCTGTTATTCACGCCTGGACGCAAAAAACGCTCCATGTCCACGTCGCCGACAAAACGGTTAACCGAACTTTTATAATGGATAAGTGCCGGCTCGTTACCTCCCGTTGCCACACTCAAGTCAACAGGTACGCCTACCAGAATCAGCTCCGAACCCGTTTTCTTGTCTGCAGGATAACTCTCTGGGGTGGAAACGCGCACATCTCCGTTTTTTGCTTCATCGGACGAAGTGCCGGGCTGCCTGCCTGTGGTTGTTTGCGCACTCGCCAGCCCGGAGATGGCCAAAGCCATCATCAGGACAAGCAATTTGTGTGGTGAGCGCAAAAACATCATGCAAACATAACCTTATCAACAGAGTATCCGTTCAAACAGGCGCGGCACCACTGGTGGCCAACACCTCTTTGGTCGCTATGACAGTTTTTCTAGTGACAGATTCCCCGTCATGACTGGCATATATTTCGACCCCAAGAAAATAGTAACAAGCCAGCTGTGTCAATTCAAACAAAATCAACAACTTATCCAACTTTTCTTCAGCAATTCTCCATTTTGTGAGCCAGTTCCGATTTTTGGTAAAAATCCCACGCAGTCTGACCAAAATCGGCATCTGTTGTGCACAACAGGACATCCGCCATAAACCGGGCCACCTCCTCAGGACGAGCCAGGGTGTTTTCCTGCTTCATGGCGCGGAATTTATGCACCAGAGGAAAATGCCTTTCATCCTGTTGGCGAATATGCGCCTGCATGGGCGTATCCACGACCCCTGGACGCACGACGGCCGCGTGAATGCCTCGCGAATAGCCCCATTCCGCCTCAAGCACCTGCACCATCATGTTCAGCGCCGCCTTGGATGTGCAATAAGCCGCCCAGCCTGGAATGGCCCGATAGGCTGCCCCTGAAGACACCGCCAGAATGCGTGCACCGGGTTGCCGTAACACCGGCAACAACCACTGCGTTAAAAAAAGGACCGGTTCGGCATTGACGGTAAAATTTCGATGAAAGTCTTCTCGACTCAGTCCTTCCACCGGCCCTACCGGGTCTAAAGTGCCAGCATTGTGCACCAGAAAATCCAGCGGGCCCTCCACCGACTGGGCGATTTTTTTCCAGTCTGAAGGCCGGGCTACATCCGCTACCACAGGCTGCACCCGCGGGTCCAGCGACGCTGCCTGCGCGGTCAACTTTTCGGCTGATCGGGCCACGCTGTAGACCCGCAGCCCGCGAGATACCAGCTCTGCGACCAAAGCCGCGCCAATGCCAGAACTGCCCCCGGTGACCATCGCCTGCACAGGATGAGAGGTGGTTTCTTTACGCATATGTAGACCCTTAGTGACTGCAAAAAAATTATATCAGGCACACGCCATGATTTTACTCACAACGGGTTTATCCTGTCTGTGGATTGGCTTATCATGCAGTCTCGAATCAGCCAACCCAGGGACAAGCGATGACCCAGGACAAACCATGGATCGTGCTTAAGTTTGGCGGTACCAGTGTGGCTAACCGCCAACGCTGGCAAGCCATTGTGAAACATATTCAACAGCGCCAGCGCGAAGGCTATAACGTTGCCATGGTGCATTCGGCCAAAAGCGGCCTGACCAACTTGTTGGACACCTTTACACACCAGCCGGATACCGCCACCCTGGCGGCCATTACCCACAGCATACGCCAGTTCAGCGAGGAGATGGAGGTCGACCGGACACAGCTGGAACAACCCCTGCAGCGGCTGCAGGAGCTTGTGGGAAAAGGCCATTTAAGCCCATTTGAACGGGCCGAAATCCTGTCCATGGGCGAACAGTTGACCCACCTGGTCGCCATGGAGTTTCTCAAGCAGCAACTTAATGCGGTGACCTCTCTGGATCCGCGAGAATGCCTGAAAATACCAGACAATGATGGCCGCAATGCCCGCTCACGCGCGTTAACAGCCACCTGTCACAGTCAACCAGACCCCGGTTTGCAGCGCCGGCTCGCCAATCACGTGGTCATTATGCCGGGTTTTTTTCTGCACGATGAAGCTGGCCGTACCGTGGTACTGGGCCGAGGGGGGTCAGACACATCCGCGGCCCACCTGGCGGTGGCCCTGGAGGCTGAAAAGCTGGAAATATGGACCGATGTGCATGGCATATTCACCGCTGATCCCCGTGTCATACCCACCGCCCGCCTGCTCACGGAACTGGACCATCAGGAAGCCCGCGAGATCGCCGCCTCCGGCGGCAAGGTGTTGCACCCCCGCTGCATCCTGCCGGTTGAAACACACCAGATTCCACTGGAAATCCACCACAGCGGCGACCCGGATTCGCCCTGTACGGTTTTACATTCCCGCACAGAAAAGAACGAACCGCGTGTGCGCGCCATCAACGCCCGTCATGGCATCACACTGGTTTCCATTGACTCCATCGACATGTGGCACCAAGCTGGATATCTGGCCAATGTATTTCATATTTTCAAGGAACTGGGGCTGTCGGTGGACCTTGTCTCCACAGCGCAAACCAATGTCACTGTCTCTCTGGACAAGGCCGATAACGTGATTGACCCGGCCATACTGGAAACGCTGCAGCAACGCCTTTCGAATCTGGGCGAAGTTCGCATTATCCGCAATTGCTCCGCGGTGACACTGGTGGGTCATCGCATTCGGGCCTTATTGCACAAAATTGCGCCGCTGATGGCGCAACTGGCCGAAAGCCGGGTGTATCTGACAACCCAGTCTTCCAATGATCTCAACCTGACCCTGGTGGTGGATGAAGACCAGGCCGACAAACTCATCAAAGCCATGCATGAGAGCCTGATTGGCAATCTCAGCCAGGGAGAATTCGGCCCGACCTGGGAAGAACTGACTGAAAAGCTGCTACCGCCCCAGCAACAAAGCCCCCCGTGGTGGCTGGAAAAGCGCTTGCTGCTACTGGACATTGGACAGGCCCACAGCCCTGTTTATGTATATGACGAGGCCACCATCAGCGCACAAATCGCATCCTTGCAGTCTCTGCAGGCCGTAGACAAAATTCTCTACGCTGTCAAGGCCAACCCAAACGTGGACATTCTCGCCACCATGCATCGGCACGGGGTGGGATTTGAAACCGTCTCTCCCGGGGAGTTACTCCACATCAAGGAAATATGGGGTGACCTGGAAGAACTGGATATCCTGTTCACACCCAACTTTGCGCCGCAAAGCGAATACTGGTGGGCTTTCAACCAGGGCGTCACCGTCACCATTGACAATTTGTATGCCCTGCGGGAATGGTCCGATCTTCTACGCAATCGCGAAATCTTTTTGCGGCTGGACCCGGGCCATGGCGAGGGTCATCATCGCTATGTCCGTACCGCCGGGGAAGCCTCCAAGTTTGGCATCAGCCCCCACGAGTTGGACATGGCCGCCGCCTTGTGCCGCAAACATAATATCCGCGTCACCGGCCTGCATGCCCACAGCGGCAGTGGCATCCTCAACTACGAAAACTGGGATCGCGTTCTGACTTTCCTCGCCGCCCAGCGGAAGCGTTTTCCCGATGCCCGGGTACTGGATATTGGCGGAGGCCTGGGTATTAAGGAAAACCCCACCGATGCCGGTCTGAATCTCAAAGCCCTGGACAATTTGCTGATGCGACACAAGAAAAAACTCCCCGGCGTGGAAATCTGGATTGAACCCGGCCGCTATCTGGTGGCCAACGCCGGTGTACTGCTCAGCCGGGTGACACAAATCAAATGGAAAGGAGAGACCACTTACATCGGTCTGGAAACAGGCATGAACTCCCTGATACGCCCAGCGCTATATGGAGCCTGGCACCCAATCGTGAATTTGACCCGGGCACATGAGTCCCCGGCGCTCATGGCTACAATTGTAGGCCCCTTGTGTGAAACCGGCGACGTGCTGGGCCGTGACCGGCATTTGCCAAACAGCCGTGAAGGTGATGTCATGCTCATTGCCAATACCGGTGCCTACGGGCGCGCCATGGCCTCGCAATATAACTTGCGCCAGCCGGCCAAAGAGCTGTATCTGGGCCAGGCGCGAAACCCACAGGCCAATGACGGATAACCAACCCTCTGCAATTAACCGGGTAGCCACCTGAAACCGGAGATACACATGACATTGCCCCCGTGGATAACTTTTTTGCGCTGGCAGCTATTCACATTACTGGCCACCGCCACCATAAGCTGGGCTCATGGCACAGCCACAACCGGCCCCCCCGGCCACAAACCGAAAACAGCGTGCCAACAGCCTTGTCATGCCCGTCAGGCTTATGGCTCCAGGTACTGGGCTCCGGTGGCCCGGAATTGACCACAGGTCGGGCCTCATCGGCTTACCTCATATGGGACCATGGCCGCGCCGTCTTTTTGCTGGATGCTGGTGGTGGCAGTTTTTTGCGCTTTGCAGATACCAAAGCTCAGTGGCAGGATATATCCGCCTGGCTGTTCAGTCACTTCCACGCCGACCACTCCGCCGACTTTGCCGCCTTTGTCAAGGCGTCCTGGTTTGGCCAGCAGCGCGCTGATTTGCCCGTATTCGGCCCCTGGGGCAACACACTCATGCCAGCCACCGATGAGTTTATTGCCAGGACAATTGGCAAGGGCAAAGGTGCGTGGGCCTACCTGTCAGATTTCTACGATGACCACCAGTCCGACAGTCATTACCGCCTTTTGGCTCATGTTTTGCCCTCCGATCAAACCGCCAAACACCCTGTATTGAGCCGTCAAGGCTGGCAGGTGTACGCCCATCCGGTCATTCACGGCCCACTGCCGGCGGTGGCGTGGAGACTGGAAAAAGCAGGTCATTCATTGGTCTATACCGGCGACACCACCGGCGATGGGCTGGCTGCCTTGCTGAAAAAGCCCGTTAGCCTGTTATTGGCGCACAACGCCATTTCGGAAAATGCGGGGAAGATCGCCCGTTCCTTACACATGCCACCTTCGCGCATTGGTCAACTGGCCGCCACAGGTCAAACGAAAGTCCTGGTGCTGTCACATCGCATGCATCGCAGCCTGGGGCAAGAACAACAAACCCTTGCGGCAATCAAAAAAAGCTGGAACGGACCGGTTTATTTTGCCAATGATCTGGACATGTTCTGTATTCCCTAACCAGTCATTCAATGGGTAGGGAAAGAAAAAGCATCAGGTCACTGCCTGATTAACCAGGCTAAAAATAAAACAAAGCCCGCAACAGGTACGGGCTTTGTCGAGGTTCCCCAAAAGGAACCATGCCGGGAAACGTCAGTTTTGGCGCCTTTCCCTCAACCTCCCCTGGAAAGGATGCGTGGTATGCAGGTTGAGTCCACCTCCTTGTGATTCCGGCCGCTAAACCTGAACATTTCCCAGCCACCTCTCCTTGAGATGGCTGTGCTCATTGGGCTCACAGCCCAAGTGAATGTGGTGATCTTGACCGCATCATGCTAAATCCCCTGGCATGCCCCCCATACACATTGGCACATGAGCCAGAGTCCTTCAACATTTTGTGGCGACAACCACCACAACCGGAAAGTCGCCATGCCTGCCCCGGAGCCAGGCTCGAGATTCAAACGGCTAAAGCAACTTCTGGCCTTACAATAACACGCGGCGTTATAAAATCAAGTCAGCATTTCTCAAAATCAACGGCTTAACAGTATTTAACATTCGTACACCAGGCCCTTCACGCTTCTTCGAACAGCGTCAAGCAGACAACCAACATCTGCTAAACATACAAAACCGTATGTTTCGAGAAAATCGGTAGTATCGCTTGGCAGCCCTGACTCCTTTGTCTATAGTCTTTCCCACAGGGCAAAACCCGCAACAGGGCAAAGCCTCAAACAGTTTTATCCGTGTGTGTGTGGAAAGGCTGTTGACTCCCCGCTAAACAGGACATGGACTATCCATGGTCGGGATCAGCAGCAGTTTGCCGGAGACACTCCTCGACGGCAAACGACCTTCCTCGAGAAGACCCGCCTTCTGGCGGGTCTTTTTTATTCCGCTACCGTTAATTCACCTTCCCGCTGGAATCAAGACAGCCGGGCGCTCACGCTTCAAGAGACATTAAACGAGCGCATCGTCGCCAACAAACTAATTGCGCCAGAAGGCTGGTTTGGCCAGGGCGGCCTGATGAATTTCGCGGTTATAGAAGCGGGTTTTCAGGTTGATTGTTTCCGGTGGATAAGGTAGCTTCAATTGCCCGCCCTTGCGCGCGACGGTGGTGCTCCACCAGCCGGACGGATAGCAGGATTGTGGAAAGTGCAACCAGTCCGTGGAACGGAAGCCCACGGCTTTGAGCTTTTCCTGCATATCGGCAATTAAAGCCGTATGCAATAAAGGGGACTCACTTTGTTGAACCAGAACACCACCGGGTTTGAGCGCCCTAAAGCACATTTTATAGAAAGGATGCTCAAACAACCCTTCAGCCACGCCCACCGGGTCAGTACTGTCAATAATCAACAAATCCAGGCTGTTTTCCGGCTGATTTTCAATCCATTCCAGGCCATCCTCAAACAATAAAGTGGCCCGTGGATCCTGATTGCTTTCGCACAACTCGGGAAAGTACTTTTCCGACAGGCGTGTCACCATTTCGTCAATATCCACCTGGGTGACGGATTTAACGCCGGGGTGTTTCAGCACCTCTCTGAGCGTGCCACAGTCACCACCGCCGATAATAGCCACCTGCCGAATTTCCGGGTGCGTGCATAATACCGGGTGGGTGAGCATTTCATGGTAAAAAAAGTTTTCCCGCCCGGTTAGCATGATGCAACCGTCTATCACCATCAGGTTGCCAAAGTCGGTGGTTTCATAAATTTCAATATGCTGAAAGGGCGTGGTGACATCCTCCAGCTTTTTGCGTACGCGAAACCCCACCGCCGAGCCGGTGGAATCCATCGCTTCAATAAACCAGTCTTGCATCAATTGCGGCATGCTGCCATCCCAACAGTGATAAAGCGCTGATTTTACCGGCAATCCGAAACTGCGCAAGACAATATCCGCCGGAAAAGCGGAAAACGTTGGCAACCGGCACCCATTCGGTTTTATCCATAAAGCCGCGCTGCGTCCTGATACAGTAGCCAGGAAGTGAAGATATACTTGTCATTGGATACCGGCATATTGCCCCGATGCGTGTGTGTAAACCCGCTTGGGGCAATCACCAAAGTGCCTGTGGTGGGTTTAATACTTTTTTTCTGGTAAAAAAATTCCGTTTCACCGCCGGTGTCCACATCGTTCAGATAAAACATCCACAATAACACCCGATGCAGGGACAACTGCTGTGGGTCGGCAGGATGCGGAAAATGTTCCGAGTGCCAGTGAAAATATCCGCCCCGCCCGGCTTCGTAGCGTTGCAGGTTAACACTGCCCAAACGATACACCTGGGTAATCAGTTGTTTCAGCGCATCCGCGGGCATGGCTAGGATATCCTCATGCGTCAGGGAGCGCATGCCACCGTGTGAATCCGGCTGTTGCAGGGCCACCGCCCCCACCAGCAGATGCGGGTATTGCCGAGCGTATTTCACCAGACCCTCCAGCACCGCCTGCTGCAAGGTGACAATTTCTGCGTGCCAGCGGTCCAGGTGGCTGTCCAGCGTCAAATCCGCACTCTTCTTTTTGGCCGTATCCACCCCCAGGCCGGTGCGTCCGGGGCCTGTGGCCGGATCGGCATCAAATTTACGGATGCACGCATCACAAAACTCAGCGGTCAGCATACCGGGATACTCGGCGATAAAGGTTTCCGTCATGATAAATGTCCGTCACAATGCAAAAGCCAGTGCAAGGCTAGCGGACAACCACCAAAATGGCAATTGTCAGGCACCATTAAAGGGTAAAATAACCGCCATGACGAAAAAAAGACATCCATATCAACATCAACCTGCGAACACCACCACAGATACACTGAATGCCAATCGTCACCTTTACAGCATTGACCACTGGAGCGACGGGTATTTCGGCATCGGTTCCGATGGTCGTCTGGAGGTCTATCCGAATGCCAGCAAAAACACCGCTACGGCACTTCAGGATCTGGTGCTTGAGGCCCGCCAGGCGGGCCTGAAAACGCCGCTGCTGATACATTTTCCGGATATCAGCCGCCACCGGCGCGACCGGCTTATTGGCGCATTTGAAACAGCCATAAAAAAGCACAGTTACACAGGCGCCTATCAACTGGTTTACCCCATTAAAGTCAATCAGCATCGCCATGTGGTTGAGGGTCTGCTGCGTCACAGCGATGACCGCTTCGGGCTGGAAGCCGGCAGCAAACCCGAGCTCTTGATTGCGCTGGCACACGGCCACGGCAAAACCGTTGTTTGCAACGGCTATAAAGACCGCAATTTCATCCGGCTGGCGCTGATGGGCCGCCTGATGGGCGTCAACACCGTGATTGTGGTGGAAAAACCGCGTGACTTGACCCTGATTTTCGAAGAGGCCAAAAACCTGACTGTGGAACCGGTGCTGGGTGTACGCATGCGGCTTTCCACCGTCACCAGCGGGCAATGGCAAAACTCCGGCGGCCAAAAGGCCAAATTTGGCCTGATGCCAGGGCAGCTGCTCACTTTTCTGGAGCAACTGCGGAAACACGGCAAAAGCCATTGGCTGCGCCTTTTGCACTTCCACATGGGCTCCCAGGTGGCCAATCTGGATGATATCCGTCAGGCGGTGGAAGAAATCAGCCGCTATTATGCCGAAGTTCATGCCCAGGGCTTCCACCCCGATACCCTGGATATCGGCGGCGGTCTGGCAGTGGATTATGAAGGCGCGCGCAGCCGCGATGCCTTTTCCATGAACTATGACATTGATGAATATGCCCACACCGTGGTGGCCACGGTGGCCGAACAATGCCGACGCTGGAAACTGCCCCAACCTGATATTATCAGCGAATCCGGCCGTGCCCTGAGTGCGCATCACAGCGTCCTGATCACCAACATTACCGATAGCGAAAACCCCTTGCAACGACCACCCGTGCCTGATGGCGGGCCAGATGCGCTCTGCCAGGCGGTCGATACCCTGGCCACAGACACAAAACTGCCGGCCAGTGAGCGCTATTTTCGCGCCCGGGCCATTCACGAAAAAGGTTTGCGGGCATTTGCCGAAGGCAGTATGGCCCTGAGCCACCGCGCCTGGCTGGATTACCGTATTCTTTCCTTGTATCAAAGCCTGCTGGGTGAATTGCGCCTTGACGATGCGGCGGAAATGGAGATTTACCGCACGCTGAGCGAATGGCTGGCCCACAAGTACTTTGCCAACTTTTCTGTTTTTGAATCCACCCCCGATGTCTGGGGCATCGATCAGGTCTTTCCCATCGCCCCCCTGACACAGCTAAACTGCCGGCCGGCAAACAACGCCATTATCCATGACCTGACCTGTGACTCCGACGGCCGCATTAAACGCTATGTGGCAGCCGGCCACTTACAATCCTGGCTGCCATTGCACCCACCCGGCGACGACTATCTGATAGGGGTTTTCCTGACCGGCGCTTATCAGGAGACCCTGGGCGATATTCACAACCTGTTTGGCGATACGCACAGTGTCGTGGTGGAAATCCGGGACAACACCCTGCGTATCATTGAGACCCGTAAAGGCGATACCAGCGACCAGCTCTTGGATTACGTCGGTTATAATGTCGCCACCATCGAACAGCGCCTGAACCGCCTGCTGGCGGCCAGCTCCGTGGACGATGCGCAACGGGAAAACCTGCAACTGCGCATTCACCAGGAACTGTATGGCTACACTTATCTGGAAAACACACCATGACAAACTCTGCACAGCCCTCTGCCGACAGTCACAACCCCTTACGCCGAGCAGTGGTTTACGGACTGGGCGCCATGGGCCGCCCCATGGCGCGCAACCTTCACCAGCACGGCTTGCTGATTGGCGTCAAAAACCGCACGGCAGGCAAGGCCCAAGCCCTGCAAAAAGAATTGGGGCTGCCGGATTTTCCCGACGATGCGACCTTATTCTCCCAGGCAGACTGCGTGGTGACCTGCGTAGCCGCCGATGACGATCTGAAAGCCGTGGTGCGGAAAATAACGCCCCACCTCGCTGCCGGGTCTGTCATTATTGACACTTCCACTGTCAGCCCGGAAACCGCTCGGGAACTGGCCGAAGACCTGAAAAAACAGGGTATTGAGTTTCTGGATGCGCCCATGTCCGGCGGTGTGGAAGGGGCGCGCAAGGGCGCCTTGAGCTTCATGGTCGGCGGCGACAAAAACACCTTCAAACGCGCCCGCGATATTTTCGCCGCCATGGGCAACCAAATCACCTGGATGGGAAAGTCCGGCCAGGGGCAGGCGGCGAAAATGGTCAATCAGGTGATGGTGGCCGGTATTGCCCAGGCCGTTTGCGAAGCGCTGGCTTTTGCCGAAGCCAGCAAACTGAACACCGACAAGCTGATCGAAGTGCTCACCGCCGGTGCGGCCAACAACTGGTTTCTGGAAAAACGCGGCCACAGCATGCTGAAAAACGAGTTCGGCACCGGGTTCAAGCTCTCCTTGTTACACAAGGATCTGAGCATTTGCCAATCCACTGTCAAACGCCTGGATGCCGAGTTGCCCATTATTGAACAGGGCCTGCGTGAATACGGCGAGCTCATGCAAAAAGGTTACGGTGATGAAGACATATCCGCCTTAATTCGCCTTTACCGCCGCATTTTCCATACCGATGAACACCCCGGCACCCCTCCTGACAGTAATGCCAATCTCAGCGAAGCCACCACAACATGAGCCAGAAAGACACAGAAGCCACCCCCAAAGGCGCACAAGACACCACCCATTTCGGCTTCAAAACCGTCAAAAAGACAGAAAAGCAGAAGCTGGTCAATCATGTTTTCAGCTCTGTGGCGGAAAATTATGACTTGATGAACGACCTCATGTCCATGGGCATCCACCGCCTGTGGAAGCGCCATTTTGTTCATACCTCTGGCGCCCGACCGGGCCATCAGGTGCTGGATCTGGCTGGCGGCACCGGCGATATCGCCCGCTTGCTCATGCCCATGATCGCCCCGGGTGGCCATGTCATTATTGGCGATATCAATCCGGAAATGCTGGCCGTGGGGCAGCGCCGACTCATTGACGAAGGCTTTTTTGGCCAGTTCAGCATTCGCCAGATGAACGCCGAGTCCCTGCCTTTTGAGGATGACAGCTTTGACCTGATTACCATCGCTTTTGGCCTGCGCAACGTGCCCGACCAGCAAAAAGCCTTGAACGAAATGCAGCGCTGCCTGAAACCCGGCGGCCGGGTCATGATTCTGGAGTTTTCCCGGGTCACGGCTCCCGCCTTGCAGAAGCTCTATGACTTTTACTCCTTCACACTGCTGCCGGAAATCGGCCAGGTGGTGACCAATGACCGGGACAGCTATCAATACCTGGTAGAATCCATCCGCAAACACCCAGACCAGGAGACCCTCAAAGGCATGCTCGAAAAGGCGGGCTTTGATCTGTGCAGCGTGACCAATATGAGCGGCGGCATTGTCGCCACCCACTCCGGTTATAAAACCTGACTTGTCACTGGTAAACATTATGATGGACACCACCCCAGACAACACATCCCCGGATATAGCGGCAGGCAACCCACTGGAAAACGCCCTGTTCAAGGGTCTGAACACAGCCGTTGACAAAGCCCTGGCATTGGATCCCAAAGCCCGTAAAAACCTGCGCGCACTCACAGGCAAAGTGATTGAAGTGCGGCTCCAGCCCTTTAATATTTCTCTGTTCATGCTGCCTGACAACGAAGGTTTTCGGCTGCAGTCACGCCATTCCGGTCCGGTGGATACCACCATTGAAGGCACGCCGCTGGCGCTTTTTGCCATGGGCGCGGATACACCGGTGAGCGGTCTGACACCAGTTCGTATTGCAGGCGATGCCAGTCTCGGCCAGCACATGGCCAAATGGCTGAAAACACTCAATCCCGACTGGGAAGAAGGTCTCTGTCAGCTCCTGGGTGATGGCCCTGGCGTGCGCGTGGCAAAGACCCTTCGCGCCGGTGGAGATTTTGCCCGCCGTCTGGCCACCACCCTGATTCGCAGTGGCAGTGAATACCTGACCGAAGAAAGCCGCATGGTGGTCACCGCCGCCGAGCTGGAACCTTTTTATGATGCCGTGGATGATCTCAAGGCTGAAACCCAGCGGCTGGAACGCCGGCTGCAACAATTGCGCCAACAGCTAAACAGCAACGACGCATGAAAAACCTGGCCCGATTGCTTCGCATTGCCCAGACCCTGTCGGCCTGGCGGGTCATGGATCTGGTGCCAGTGCGCAAAGGCATTAATCCGATCAACGCATTAAAGTTGCTTTCCCCCACTGGCGCCAAGGCAAAAAAGTGCGCAACAGCGCCTGAACAATTGCGCCGCGCCCTAGAAGAACTGGGGCCGATTTTTATTAAATTCGGGCAAGTGCTGTCCACCCGGCCGGATTTGATCCCTGAAGACATTACCCGGGAGCTGGCGCGCCTGCAAGATGATGTTGAGCCTTTTCCGTGGCCTGAGGCCAAAACCCTGATTGAAACGCAATTGGGCCAACCGCTGGAGGCCGTTTTTACCACTGTAGATCCGCAACCGCTGGCCTCAGCCTCCATCGCCCAGGTCCATGCAGCCACACTCAAAACCGGGCAGGACGTCGTAATCAAAGTCTTGCGCCCGGGCATCGACAAAAAAATCCAGCGGGATGTGGAACTGTTGCGTTTTCTGGCCCGGCTGGCGCGGAAATACACCAATCCGGGCGTACAGGTCGATCCCGAAGAAATCGTCGAAGAGTTTGAAAAAACCATTTACGACGAACTCGATTTACAGCGCGAGGCGGCCAATGCCTCCCTGCTGCGCAAGAATTTTGCCGACTCGCCGGATCTATACATTCCCGCCGTCCACTGGGACTGCTGCAAGGAAAAGGTCATGGTCATGGAGCGCATCCATGGCATTCCCATCCGGCAGTTTGAGCAACTGGACGCTGCTGGCGTTAACCGACAGGTTCTGGCCAAAAAGGGCATCAAGCTGTTTTATACCCAGGTATTCCGGGACAACTTCTTCCACGCCGACATGCACCCGGGGAATATTTTTGTGGACGCCACACAGCCGGACAATCCGCGCTATATCATTCTCGATTTTGGCATTTGCGGCTCACTACCCCGCCAGCACAAACGCTATCTGGCCAATAATTTTGCCGCCTTTTTCGATCAAGATTACTACCGTATCGCCGAATTGCACATTGAAGCCGGCTGGGTACCGGCCAATACCCGGCTGGACGAACTGGAAGCGGCCATCCGCACCGTTTGCGAACCCTATTTTGCCCGCCCCATCAGTGAAATATCCTTTGGCGAGGTCATACTGAAAACCTTTCAGATGGCGCGGCGTTTCAACCTGATTGTGCAGCCGGAATTCATTCTATTGCAAAAAACCCTGCTAAACGTGGAAGGATTGGGGCGTCAACTGGACCCGCAACTGGACGTGTGGGAAACCTCCAAACCGGTTCTGGCCGGCATCATGCGGGAACAATACGGCATTGAAGGCGCGCGCAAGCGACTCAAGGAGCGCTTGCCGGCCTGGTTGGAAAAAAGCGCTGAAATCCCGGATCTGCTGTATGAGGCCCTTAGCCGCCAGCGCCACCAACAAGAAAATGACAATCACCACCATGCCATCCACATTAACGGCCAGCGAAAAACCCGCCTGACCATCGCCGGCGGCTTGCTGGCTGTCACCGCTGCGGTTCTTGCCGGGCTGTCGCCGGAGACTGACTGGCAGTGGCATGGGCAACCGGTTATCGCCTGGATGACAGCAACTGGCGCTGCCGCCCTGTTACTGGCCGGTTTAAGGAAGTAACAGCGCGTTACTGCTCTTCTGGTGTCTCCGCCAGCCTCAAGTGATCCGTGGGGATATCAGGAACAGGCGGCTTTTGTGGCTGAACAATAACCGCGCCTTTTTCATCCAGTCGCCAGTCGCTCACATCAAACTCTGGTGCGGGCACCGGACGAGCCTCGACAATGGTCACGCCTGGCTCATCCACAGACAGATTCGATAAATCCAGCTGTGGTTCGGACACAGGCGGCCGGCTCTCCAATGCATCATACTGTTCTTCCACGGCCAGCGCCTCCAGGGAAAACACCGGGGGCGCTACCGACGGCTTTTTCACCAGCGGCCCACTCGCATCGCTCACCGCCAGGCCGGAAGTGTCAATGTGCACCGGCGGACGATACACCTGTGGCGCCAGCACCACGCCCGGGGGCGACAAGCTAAACTGGTCATCGGCTGAATCTGTTTCCACTTTGATGAGGGCCACGCGCACGCCCAGTTGTTTTAACTGCTGGCGAAAAATGTTGGCCTTTTGCCGCGATAAATTCTTTTTGATAACCCGTCTTTGGCCATCGAACAACCGGGCTGCTTTTTGCGGCGACAACTTGAAAGCCCGGGCAAAATTGGCCATGGCGGTTTCCCGATCGAACCCGGGGGCCAATTTGCCTTGAAACACCACATTAAACACGGTTTCCCCACTCATGAATCACCCCCTGATTGCCGATTCAAAATTTCGTCTTCCTGCCGCCACAAGTCATTTATCCATGCCTGTAAGGCGCCTCGGTAATCCTCGTCCGTGATGTAATTGCGATTTTTCAAATGGGCTGGCACAGGAATCACCCGCACGGTGACAATAATGCGATCCACTTTGCCGCACAGAAAGTCAATAAACCCCGGCACCTGGGGGCGGTAGTCAATGACCACCAGCAGCACGGCGTCTATCTGCTCGCCCAGACTCCCCAACACAAAACCGACACCACCGGCTTTGGGTTTGAGTAAACGCCGATAGGGCGATTGTTGTTTTTGGTGCTTTTCCGGCGTGAAGCGCGTGCCTTCCACAAAATTGATAATGGCAATGGGAAAGTCACGAAACTTTTCACAGGCCTTGCGCGTAATTTCCAGATCCTTGCCTTTTTTCTCCGGATGTTTTTGCAAATACTCGCGGCTATACCGCCGCATAAAAGGGAAATCCAGCGCCCACCATACCGCCCCCAGCACCGGCACCCAGATCAATTGCTGCTTGAGAAAAAATTTCAGAAAGGGAATCTTGCGGTAAAACACCGTTTGCAAAACCGGAATGTCCACCCATGACTGGTGATTGCTGATAATCAGATACCACTGATCCGGGCGAACCTGCTCCAGTCCCCGCACTTCAATTTTCTCGCCGTTGAGGCGACGCAGAAAGAAGGCATTAATACCCACCCAGTTTTCCGCAAACCAGACCAGCCAGCGGCCAACCGCCGCGCGTGCCGCCGGTATCGGCAATAAAAACTTGAGAAAGGAAACCACAATCAGGGGGATACCCCAGAACAAGGTATTGGTAGTCAGCAGAATCAGGGCCAAAGCCGCTTTCAGGTAACAGATCATGGATGTTATTTTAGCATGGCAGAACAGGCGTCAACGCCGTTTGCGGCAGACATTTCCGCCACCTTGCCAATACCAGGCAAAATGATACACTGCTTAAATCGCTTCAGTAATTCTCTTGTTTATGATGACGTATCGCCAACCATCTTCTCTGCCTGGTAAGAACTGTCAGCGAAAAACCTGCGCTGCCAGTTGTCTGGCCGGGTTATGGCTGCTTGCGATGTTTCTGACGCTATCCAGTTGCCAACATAACGACTCGGATGGTTTGTGGCAGCAAAGCACCATTGAGAAAGTACAGCAAGTTTCCCCCCAGGAATGGGACAAGCTTTCAGCCCAGCGAATACCAAAGCTGCTCAAAACCATACAAACCCAGGCGCAAAACGCGCCCCTTGCCTGGCTTCAACTGGCATTTGTGCTGCACACCCATGATGTAACCAGCCTTGCCAGTGATATCTTTTCCCGTTTGGAAAAAAATACCGACAAAAAATCCCCCACATGGCCTTTATTACGTTACTTTGTCGCTCTTGAACAGGCAAAAAACGGCCACCTGCAAGCTGCTCTGAAGACCCTCAGCGACAGCCTGGATCACCTGAATGACCTTGACCGAATCACCTTTATTCTGACCGGCGCTCGCTGGCTGATTGAAGCCGGACAATGGGATAACGCCGCTGAATGGCTGCACAAAGCCGAAAAAATCAGCCCTCATTATCCGGAACTGCTTTATCTGCAAGCCACCCTGGCCCTGCAGCAGGAGCAATGTCAACGAGCCATTGACAAGCTTCGGATCATGCTGGAATACAAGCCTGGCCTGAAGCAGTTATATGCCCCCCTGGCCAGCGCTTATCGCCTGTGCAACCAGCCGGAACTGGCCGAACAGGCCCAACGGCAACAAGCCCCGGGCACACTGGATTTTGGCAACCGCTTCACGCAACAAGCCGAACAACTGGGCAACCCCATTCGCTATCTGCGTAAACAAATCAAAACCCTCTCGGGTAGTCAGCAGTTAAACGCTGCCTTGAAGACCAGTCAGCAATTGCTAAAACTGGCTCCCAGAGACCCCATTAACCACCTGAACCAGGGCAGTATTTTGTTTCGTCTGGGACATTTCCAGGCGGCCGCCGCCGCTTATCGCAAGGGCTTGATACTCGACCCTGACAATGCCATTTTGCTCACCAATCTGGGCAATGCTTACTGGCAACTGGGGCACCCTGACCGCGCATTGAGCCAGTACCGCAAGGCACTGCAGCATGACCCGGATCTATCCCAGGCGCGGCTTAACCTGGCCGGCATACTGCGGCAACAACAGCGCTGGGACGCGGCAAAAGAACAACTGCGCATCCTGTTGGAAAAACAGCCCGACCATGCCCTGGGCCGGATAGCCTGGCTGGATTTGCTGCTCGCCCGCAAAGACACCGCTGCAGCCCTGAGCCGCGTTCACCGCTGGTTGAAAAGCAATCCGCAAGATGCGCAGATTCAGGCATTGGCGCTCAAGGCTCTGCTGCAAGACAGCGTTTCCTCCGACGAGGCGGCCGCGCCCTGGGCCAAGCAGGCCTTCAGTGAAATTCCCGGCGCGCAGTCGGCGGAAGTCGCAGCGCTCCAAGCATTGTGGCGGCTGAAAACCGGGCAACTCAAAACAGTCGACCAAGCGCTGGAGTTGTGGCACAGGGAAGCACCTCGTACCGTCATGGACGCCACCATCATTGACGACCAGCACCTGCGCCAGTCCGCCGAGCAGGTGCTGGCGGGAAAAACGCCGGATCTGGCGCGTTTTATTTCTGGCTCAAACAATAAAACCCAGCCGAAACCATCCAGCCCAAAGACACAGCTATGACGCCATCACAGCCAAACAAACGTAGGCTTTTATCCGCAAAACCACTGCTTGGCATCGGGCAATTGACCCTTTTTCTCACACTCATGGCCTGTGGTGATGCCCAGAAGGATGAAAGTGGAGCGCAGCCAGCGCACGCATATACAGACAAACCAGCGACTCCCCCGCTGCTTGAATCCTTGAATACCAGTGAGCTGGGCATTGATTTCCAGCACGACGCCGGTTTCAGCGACCAATACGCCATCTACGAACCACTGGGATCCGGCGTGGCTGTGATTGACATTGACAACGACGGCCGGATGGACCTGTTTTTTCCCCAATACGGCTCGACAGGCACGTCTTCTGGCCTGTATCGCAACCTGAGCGAAAAAGACGCACTGCAGTTCGCTAAAATAACACCACCCAACCACACTAAAGGCGGTGATACCTCCCTGACATCCCAACGGGGCCTGATTTTTGCCGCGGTAGCCGATGCCAATAACGACGGGTGGGAAGACATTCTCACCGGTGGACACAACCGCCTGCAGCTTTGGATCAATCAGGGGCACGGACACTTTCGCAACAGCGGCTGGCTGAGCGCGCCGGCCGAGGAAAGCTTTTTTACCAGCGCCAGCTGGTTTGACGCCAATGGCGATGGTTGGCTGGACGTGTGGGTGACCAATTATGTGGATGGCTCAAAAGACGTAGATTGCCGGCTGGCCAATGGCGCACCCGGGTATTGTCCACCTTCGGCTTATCGGGATCGTGTTGACTGGTTTTTCCTTAACAACCAGGGGGCAGGACTACAAACCAGTCCGGCACCAGCCATCACTCCGCGAGCCAGTCTGGGTGTGGTCACAGCTGATTTTGACAACAATGGCTGGCCGGATGTATACATAGCCAACGACCAACAAAACAACCAGTTGTTTTTCAACCAGTCTGGGCAGTTGCTCGCCGACGAAGCCATGCGGCGGGGCGCGGCTTTCAACCTCATGGGCCAGGTGGAAGCCAGCATGGGCATTGCCGTGGGCGATATGGACAACAATGGCTTTAACGACTTGTATGTGACCCATTATCAGGCGGAAACCAATACATTGTATTTGAATCAGAGTGGGCACTTCACAGACAAAACCGCGCAAGCGGGACTGACCGCGGCGGTACGCCCCTTTACCGGGTTTGGTACAGCGTTTTTAGATCTCAACGGCGATAACCGGCTGGATCTGGTGGTTGTCAATGGCTCGGTGGTGACCACGGAAAAAGGCTACGGTGAGGAATCCAATGGTCGCCTGCATACCGAGCCGGTGCAAGTCTGGTTGGACCACAATGGCGCCTTGCAGTATCAGCAACAACTGGCCAGACAACTGCCCAAACGGGTCGGTCGCGGACTGGTGCCGGTAGACCTGGATAATGACGGTGACAAGGACCTGGTTATCAGCAACAATAACCAGCCGCCAACCGTGCTGAGAAACAACAGCAATCCGGATCACTGGCTGGGACTGGACCTACGCTGCCACGGCCGCACAGCGCTGGGCGCAAAACTGCAGTGGCGCACAGCCGATGGCATCACCACCTATCGTCACGTACACAGCGATGGCAGTTATGCCTCCAGCCAGGATACGCGTGTGTTGTTCTACCCTTCCGAGCAATCTGCAACAATAGAGATTTTCTGGCCGGAAGGCCAACACACCCAACTGTCAGCAGAGACTCTGGCGCCCAATCGTTATCACCGGATTGAGTGTCCGCCCCTGCCCCAACAAGCCGCATCATAAGCCGCCATAAAAGGGCTACCCTCAGGCGGCTCCAGCGGTTACAATATATCTCTTTATCCGAACAAAGAGATATAAAGCCATGAGCGATTACCTGTTTACTTCCGAATCTGTCTCTGAAGGCCATCCCGACAAAGTGGCCGACCAGATTTCCGATGCTGTGCTGGACGCCATTCTCCAGGAGGACAGCAATGCCCGCGTGGCCTGCGAAACCATGGTCAAAACCGGCGTGGCCATCGTTTCTGGCGAAATCACCACCAACGCCTGGGTGGACCTTGACGAATTGGTTCGGCGGGTGATTACCGAGATCGGCTATAACAGCTCGGAAGTGGGTTTTGATGGCAAAACCTGTGCCGTTATGTCGCTGATTGGCAAACAATCCGGTGATATCGCTCAGGGCGTGGATCGCACCGCACCGGAAGAACAAGGCGCCGGAGACCAGGGCCTGATGTTTGGCTATGCCAGCAACGAAACGGATGTGCTGATGCCCGCTCCCATTACCTATGCTCATCGCCTGGTGCAACGGCAAGCCTTTGTGCGCCGCACCGGCAAGCTCGCCTGGCTGCGTCCAGACGCAAAAAGCCAGCTCACCTTCCGTTATGCCAATGACAAACCCGTAGGCATTGACGCGGTGGTGTTGTCCACCCAGCATGCGCCGGACATTTCCCAGCGCGACTTGCGCGAAGCCGTTATGGAAGAAATCATTAAACCCGTACTGCCCAGTGAATGGATTGACGGCAACACCAAGTTTCACATCAACCCCACCGGCCAGTTTATTATTGGCGGCCCGGTGGGCGACTGTGGCCTGACCGGACGTAAAATCATCGTGGATACCTACGGCGGTATGGCCCGGCATGGGGGCGGCGCCTTCTCCGGCAAGGATCCCTCAAAAGTGGACCGTTCCGCCGCTTACGCCTGCCGTTATGTGGCCAAGAATGTGGTCGCCGCCGGGCTGGCGGAGCGCTGCGAAGTCCAGGTATCCTACGCCATCGGCGTGGCTGAACCCACTTCCATCAGCGTCACCACCTTTGGCACCGGAGCGGTAGAGGATCGGGTTATTGCACGACTGATACGAGAACACTTCGATCTGCGCCCCTATGGCATTATCAAAGAGCTGGATCTGATCCGCCCCATTTACCAGAAAACCGCCGCTTACGGTCACATGGGCCGGGAAGAACCCGAGTTCACCTGGGAAAAAACCGACAAGGCGGATATTTTGCGATCCGAAGCCGGCCTGTAACCCAAAAACTTTTTTCACACAAACAAAACCAACGAGTATCATCATGAGTACAGCACAAAACAGCGTCACAGACACCCCCAAGCCCGATTATCATGTGGCCGACATTGGTCTGGCCGACTGGGGCCACAAGGAAATCCGCATAGCGGAAACCGAAATGCCCGGGTTGATGGCCATTCGGGAGGAATACAAGGATGCCCAGCCACTGAAGGGCGCCCGCATCGCCGGTTCCCTACACATGACCATCCAAACCGCAGTACTGATTGAAACCCTGCGCGCCCTGGGCGCCGAGGTCCGCTGGGCGTCCTGCAACATTTACTCCACCCAGGACCATGCCGCCGCGGCCATTGCCGACCAGGGTATTCCGGTGTTTGCCTTTAAGGGCGAAAGTCTTGAAGATTACTGGGAGTTTACGCATAAAATCATGGAATGGGCCGATGGCGGCACGCCCAATATGATTCTCGATGACGGCGGCGACGCCACCATGCTGATTACCCTGGGTGCCAAAGCTGAAAAAGATCCCAGCGTCCTGGACAACCCCGGTTCAGAAGAAGAAAAATACCTGTTTGCCAGCATTAAGAAACGCCTGGCCAGCCAGCCGGGTTGGTACAGCCGGGTGCTGAAGAATATCCAGGGCGTTACCGAAGAAACCACCACCGGTGTTCACCGCCTGTACGACATGGCCAAGAACAATGAACTGCCCTTCCCGGCCATTAATGTCAACGACTCTGTGACCAAATCCAAATTCGATAACCTTTATGGCTGTCGGGAATCCCTGGTGGACGGCATCAAGCGCGCCACCGATGTCATGATCGCCGGTAAAACCGCTGTGGTTTGCGGTTACGGAGACGTCGGCAAAGGCTGCGCACAATCCCTGCGGGGCCTGGGCGCCACCGTATGGGTGACGGAAATCGACCCCATCTGCGCCTTGCAGGCCGCCATGGAAGGCTACAAGGTGGTCACCATGGACGAGGCCGCTGATAAAGCCGATATCTTCGTCACGGCGACTGGCAATTATCACGTCATCACCTACGACCACATGAAAAAAATGAAGGATCAGGCCATTGTCTGTAACATAGGCCATTTCGACAATGAAATTGATGTGGCCGGACTGGAAAAAAATTGCCAGTGGGACGAAATCAAGCCACAAGTGGACCATGTCATCTTTGAGGACGGCAAAAAAATCATCCTGCTGGCCAAAGGCCGCCTGGTAAATCTGGGCTGCGCCACCGGCCATCCCAGCTTTGTCATGTCCAACTCCTTTACCAATCAGGTACTGGCGCAAATGGAGCTGTTTCAGGACGCCCAAAGGCAAGGCAAGAAATACAGCAACCAGGTTTATGTCCTGCCCAAGCATCTGGATGAAAAGGTGGCCAGACTGCACTTGGGCCGCATTGGCGCGCATCTCACCACACTGACTCCCGAGCAAGCCGCCTATATCGGTGTTTCACCCGAAGGCCCCTATAAGCCGGAACATTACCGTTATTGATCCATTCAGGGAAACCCGCCATGACCAAACGCGGCTTCAGCTTCGAGTTTTTCCCGCCCCGTACAGCGGAACAAAAAGTGGCCCTGGAGGCCACGCAGAAGAAACTTCGCCAGTTGCAGCCGCATTTTTTTTCGGTCACTTTCGGCGCTGGCGGTTCCACCCTCGACGCCACCCGGGAAACCGTGCTGGCCATGCAAAAACATGGTTCTCCCATCGTGGTGCCACACCTGTCCTGCATGGGCGGCACTCCCGAGTCCATCAAAAAGCTTTTACAGACTTACCAGGAAGCCGGCATCAATCACATTCTCGCCTTGCGGGGAGACGTGCCCTCGGGCATGGGCTCTGTGGGTTATTTTCGCCATGCCAACGAACTCATCGAGTTTATCCGCACCGAGTTTGGCGATGCCTTTCACATCACTGCCGCGGCCTATCCCGAAGTCCATCCGGAAAGCGAAAGCCGCGCCAGTGACCTGAAATATCTGAAACAAAAAGTGGACGCCGGTGTCGATCAGCTCATTACCCAGTTCTTCTTCAATGCCGACGCCTATTTCCAGTTTGTGGACGACGCCCGCGCCGCTGGCATTGACGTGCCAATCATTCCGGGAATCATGCCCATTACCAACTACAGCAACATCAAACGTTTTTGCGATTTTTGCGGCACAGACATGCCCCGCTGGCTGCAATACAAACTGCGTGACTTTGGTGATGACCGCGCGGCGATTCAGGCCTTTGGCACTGAGTTCACCACCCACTTAAGCCAGCGACTGCTGGATGGCGGTGCGCCCTCCATTCATTTTTATACCCTGAACCGCGCCCGCGCCACCCTCGATATCGTCAAGAATCTGAACCCCTGATAGAATCAGAAAAGCGATTGATTCTCGCATAGACGTCCCTAAAAAAGAAAAACCGTATTACCAGTCTTCTCCAATAATGGGGGCGTCACGTTGTGTGACATTTTTTTCACACTGATTCGGGGGGAATCATGAAACGAAACTCTTTACTGGGCGCCCTTGCCCTGTTTGCCTGTGCCACAACCGTCACCGCCACTGGACTCGATGCCGAAATCATCAGTGGCGATGGCTCCCAAAACCATAACATCGCCAGCGTGCCTGGCAATTATCAGTTTCCCGGCGCACCGGCGGGGAGCAATGGCATTCTCTACAATAATGGACCACTGGTGACCCACCCGGGTGCCGGTCCCGGCGGCGAGGATGTCAGCGTTCTGCAAGACAACACACTGGGGATGGACACTTTGGGCTTTGGTCATGCTCTCGGTGCCAGCTTTCGCATTGCCGACGATTTTACAATTTCCACGCCATACTGGGACATTGACACCATTACCTTCTATGCCTACCAGACCGGAGAAGTGGCCTCCACCATCACCGCCGTTAACTTGCGGATTTGGGATGGCCCGCCAGGCGCTCCTGGCAGCCAGGTGGTCTTTGGGGACACCAGCACCAACCGCCTGGTGAGCACGGTCAACAGCAATATTCTGCGCGCCACCGAACTGCCACCACCGGTCAGAGTCAATGGTGGCAGCTATCCCAATAACCGCCAAATCGCCGCCACCACAGTGGCTGTCAACATCCGTTTGCCGCAAGGCACCTATTGGCTGGACTGGCAATCCGACGGTTCCGGCGCATCCGGCCCCTGGGCGCCGCCAATCACTGTGCTGGGGCAAGCCAGCACTGGCAATGGCATGCAGTATGATCCCAACGGCAACCCTAGCAGCAACCCTAACGGAGGTGGCATCTGGACAGCGGCGCTGGACTCCGGCAGCAGTACACCACAGGGATTTCCCTTTGTCATTAATGGCAGCTCGGTTATTCCCCAAATCCCTGCCAATAATCGCCTTGGCTTGTGGTTGCTGTTCATCAGCCTGGGGTTAATGGCCATGTGGGCCTTGTCCCGTTACCGCCGCGTTTAAAGGACGCGAATATCACCTATTAAAAAGCCCGGCTATTCGGGCTTTTTTTGTGATCAAAGCAGCAACATGGCATCGCCATAGCTAAAAAAACGATAACGCTGCTCAATGGCATGCCGGTAAGCCTGGCCAATCAGGGCTTTTCCGGCAAATGCCGAAACCAGCATCAACAAAGTCGATTCTGGCAAATGAAAGTTGGTAATCAACCCGTCAACCACGCGAAAGCGGTAACCAGGGTAGATAAAAATATCTGTGTCTCCTGAATAAGGCCGCAGGCCGGTCTGATGGAAGTCATCCGTAGCGCAAGCCGCCGTTTCCAGACAACGCACACTGGTGGTACCCACTGCTATAACCCGCTTGCCTGCCGCCCGCGTCTGGTTCACCAGGTCACAGGTTTCCGCCGAGATCGACAACCACTCCTTGTGCATCTTGTGTTGTCTGATATCTTCGCTCTTGACCGGCTGAAAGGTACCGGCCCCCACATGCAAGGTCACAAAGGTCTGCCGGATGCCTCGGGTCGCAAGCGTCTGCAATAAATCCTCATCAAAATGCAAACCGGCCGTGGGCGCCGCCACCGCGCCAGCGTGGCGGGAATACACCGTCTGGTAACGCTGGGCATCCTCTGTTTCCACAGCCCGATGAATATAGGGTGGCAAAGGCATTTGCCCGTTTTTTTGCAAAAACTGAGGCAAACTGTTCTCACCCTGCCACTCCAGCAACCAGAACATCCCTTGCCGGGCGGTCAGAATAGCTGTTTGTGGATGCTCATCAGCACCAAAAAACACACAGGATCCCAGCCGTGGCGACTTGCTGGCTTTGAGCATGACTTTGGCAGTGCGATCAGACAGCACTCGCTCCACAAAAACTTCCACCCGGCCGCCGGTGGGCTTACGTCCCTGCAAACGGGCCGGAATCACGCGGGTGTCATTAAAAACCAGCAGGTCTCCCGGCTGCAAAAAATCCGGCAGACGGGAAAATACTGAGTCCTGCAGTTGCTGGCTCGACTTGTCCACCACCAGCAGACGGCTGGATGGGCGCTCTGGAAGGGGGTGTTGCGCGATCAGCTCCGCCGGTAAATGGTAATGAAAATCGGATTTTCGCATAAGCGATTATTGCCGCTTAACCGGAAACCACAAGTGCTGAACCCGTTCGCCTGTGTTGTGGTCATCTGCATAAACCAGGCAAATCTTGGCTTTTTCGCCTTCGCTAAAGTGGCGCGACGGCTGCATGAGCATGATATGCAGGCCACCCGGTTTGAACTCCACTGTTCCACCTGGCTGAAGAACAATCTGCGGCTGGTGGCGCATCTTTGCCATGCCATCCACAATCACTGTCTTGTGAATTTCCGCCATGCCGAAGTCCGGCGCATAGGCGCCAGTTAAAACCTGAGTCTTTCCGGTGTTGTTGGTCAAGGTGCCATACGCGGCCAGCATGTGCGCGCCTGGCGGTGCGGCACGCAACCATAAATCCGTCGCCGCCGGAAAATCTGCCGCAGCCGCTTCCGCCCCTTTCTGGGCAACCACAACGCCAACAGGGGAAACTAGCATGACCAGCATAAACGCCAGTCCCTGTAACACAGTTTTAAAATTTCTCATGAACCGTTACTCTTCTCTCGTTTCAAAAAAACAGATGCCCGGCACAAACCACCGGCTTTTTGGTGTAAATTCAAACCACCAAGTCTTTGGCAAAAAAAGCATCTCGGGGCTCCAACCCCGTTCTGTAATTCAGCACACACCAGCCCTGGAGGCCTGCCATGTCATGTCAGCACAATAAACAGCCCGGTTTTCTGCCATTGTTGAGCATTATGATGATTCTCTTTCTAAACTCAAGCTCGGCTGAAAATAAAAATCCTTCGGACACAAGCGCCATCACCATCTATTCCAGTGCGCAACCCGGCGCCGTGGATATCCGGCACTACAGAAACAACCCTGCCGGAGCGTCGTCCATCCCGGGTTATGCCATGGTGCGACAAGAGCGTATCGTCCCCCTGAAAAAGGGCCGTCATACACTGAAGTTTACCGATGTGGCAGCGGGCATAGACCCCACAACCGTCAATTTTGCCACCCCGGACCACCCTGGTATCGCGCGGGTACTGGAGCAAAATTACCAGTTCGATATTGTCAGCATTGACAAACTCATGCATCGCTACCTGGGCCAGACCGTGCGCGTCACACAAACCAGCGGCAGTGACACTACGGAAATAGAAGGCGTGTTACTGGGCACCAATGGCGGGTTAATCATCCAGAAAAACACCGGCGAAGTGGTGACGCTGAAACGCTGGGACCATGTTCGCTTTCCCTCCCTGCCTGGCGGTCTGCTTACCCGGCCGACACTGGTCTGGCTGCTGGACTCCGATACCAGCGGGGCCGAGCGTATTCGTCTTACCTATCAGACCTCCGGCATGACCTGGTGGGCCGACTACAACCTGTTGCTCTCCGAAAACCCGGGCAAAGACCCAGCCTGCCATATTGACCTGTCTGCCTGGGTCAGTCTCGTCAATCAGTCCGGCAGCAGTTTTCAGGATGCCCGCCTGAAGCTCATTGCCGGTGATGTTAACCGGGCCACTCCACATCCACGTAGCCGCATTCTTATGAAAGCTGTCGAAGCTGCACCAGTGGCCGAGGATTCGGGGTTTAGGGAAAAATCCTTGTTCGAATATCACTTGTATACCTTGCCCCGCCGTGTGGACTTGCCCAATAACTCCAGCAAACAAATCGAGTTATTTCCGGCTGTGAACCACATTCCCTGTAAAAAAGAACTGGTATTTAACAACAACCGGGGCTTCAGCGGTTATTATGGCGGCACTCCCAATACCGCCAGCGGATACAACCGTCAGCACAAAGGCGCTGCCGAAGCCTTTTTGTCGTTCAAAAACACACCCGACAATGGCATGGGCATCCCGTTACCGGCCGGGCGCGTGCGCGTCAGCCAAATGGATTCGGCCGATGGCTCGCTGGAGTTTATTGGCGAGGATGTCATCGCTCATACCCCACGCAATGAAACGGTCAGAATCAAACTCGGCAATGCCTTCGATGTGGTGGGAGAGCGCACACAAACCGATATCCAGATAGATACCAAGGCACGCCGCCTGCAGGAAAGTTTCGAAGTCACCCTGCGCAACCAGAAAGACGTCCCCGTCACCGTCAAAGTTATCGAACCGCTCTATCGCTGGCACCAATGGAAAATCCTCAAGACCTCGGATAAATATCACAAACAGGACGCTTCCCATGTCGTCTTCGAGGTCCGGATTCCGCCACAAAAGGAGAAGAAGCTTAGCTATACTGTTCTCTACCAATGGTAAACCGGAAAAATACCCTTGAGTTTCGGACAATAAAGCGCATATACACAGGGATAATCCCGTATAAGTACAGATTCTGGAGCGCCCATGGCAAAGCTATTGATTATCCTCGGTCTGATTTTTCTGGGTCTGGGCCTGTTGCTGTACTTCTTGCCCGGACTGTTCGGCTGGTTTGGCAAATTACCCGGCGATATTCGTATCGTCAGCGAGCACTCTGTGGTTTTTATTCCGTTAACTTCCATGATTGTGCTCAGCATCGCTCTGACTGTCATCATTAACCTGCTGGGCTGGCTGGCATCATTTCTGGCCCAATGACCTCGGTATTCTCCCAACCAGACAGCACAAAGCACAATCGCCTCTCTGGCACACCCTGCTTTGAGCGCCCGGCAGCATTGGCGCTTTTCCAGACGAAAAGAATAAAACCATGGGACCAAGCCTGTCTTGTCACCCCTTTGTGAAACTCTGATACATTTTTGTCTCCCTCCAGATATAGCCATGGTTTTCAGCGTATCATGCTCGCTTTTACGCATACGTCAAAGCAGGATTCACCATGGAAAAGAAAGACATTATCTGGAAGCTGCGGGAAGCCCGGAAGTCACACAAACGCTGGGTTAGCTATGCCCTGGCCTTGATTCAGGGAATTCCGGTAGAAAAAGACCAGGTGCCGGTGATTGCTACGGATTGCGCCTTTGGCCAGTGGTATTACGGCATGGCGCAAAGCCTGAAGAATTTACCCAGTTTTCAGGCCATTGAAGCGCCACACACTGAGCTTCACGACATTTACATGGAGATTTTCAATTTACTGTTCAATCAGAAAAAGGGCGGCTTTTTCAGCAAGCTGGTTGGCAAGAGCGCCCGCATTGACGAACAAAACCGCAAACTGGCCAAGGAAAAATACAAGCAGCTAGACAAGGTATCAAAGGAAATTCTCACCCGGCTGGAATCCCTGGAGAAGGAAATTCAGGCATTGTCAGAGGACGAGCTCCAAGCACTCATCTAAAGGCCGGGGCACGGCTATCTAGGCGGCTTTGGGTTCCCGGGGGAGGTATTTGACCAGTAACCCAAATTCAATGCCCTGTTGCTGTTCCTGGCGCAAGGGTACAGGAATCAGCACTTCGTGGCCTGAGCCTGGCGCAATCTCCTTGCGCTGCCCCTTGCTGTCCAACATGTCTGTCAGAACCAGGTCAACGTTACCCCCCTGTGTCATCAACTGTAAACGGTCGCCACAGGCAAAGCGGTTTTTGACGGCCACACGCAGCAAGCCTTGCCGGTCGTCATAGTCCAGCACCTCGCCCACGAACTGCTGCCGGTCACTGCGGGAAAAACTGCGCTCGTAATTCTGATATTCCCCTGGCGGATGCCGCCGATAAAAGCCCTCGGTATAGCCGCGGTTAGCCAGCCCTTCCAGCACATCCATCAAGCCCATGTCAAACGGCTTGCCGGCAGCCGCATCATCAATGGCCTGGCGGTACACCTGAGTGGTGCGGGCCGTGTAATAGTGGGACTTGGTGCGCCCTTCGATTTTCAGGCAGTCAATGCCCATTTCCATAAGCGCGGCCACATGCTGGACGGCGCGCAAGTCCTTGGAATTCATAATGTAAGTGCCGTGCTCATCCTCATAGGCCGGCATCAATTCACCCGGGCGGTTTTTTTCTTCCAGCAGAAATAAAGGTTTGTCTGCCTGCGCCGCATTATGCAGCGGCAACACATCGCCAGTATCCGTTTCTGTTGCCGGGGTGGCCGTATACTTCCACCGGCAGGAGTTGGTGCACGCTCCCTGGTTCGAGTCCCTGTGCGTCATGTATCCAGATAGCAGGCAACGGCCAGAGTAGGCGATGCACAAGGCGCCGTGAACAAAAACTTCCAGCTCGATATCCGGACATTCCTGGCGAATTTCCCGGATTTCATCCAGGGACAGTTCCCGTGAAAGGATAATCCGCGTCAGGCCCATTTTTTGCCAGAAGCGCACTGTGGCATAGTTGACGGCATTGGCTTGCACCGAGAGGTGAATGGGCATCTCCGGCCATTTTTCCCGCACCATCATAATCAGGCCCGGGTCAGACATGATCAGCGCATCCGGCTCCATGGCGATAATCGGCGCCAGATCGCGCAAATAGGTACGCACTTTATTGTTATGCGGGGCCAGATTGGAGGCCAGAAAAAACTGTTTTCCCAAACGGTGCGCTTCGGCAATGCCTGCGGCCAGTGTTTCCTCGTTTTTGAAATCGTTTTCACGCACCCGCAAACTGTAGCGGGGCTGTCCGGCGTATACCGCATCGGCGCCATAGGCAAAAGCATAACGCATATTGCGGTAGGTGCCAGCCGGTGACAGCAGCTCGGCTTTTTTCATGGTTCCGGTTCCGTTTCTTCCCATAACAGAAAGCACAAAAGCCGGCTATTTCTGGGTAGCCGGCTCATGGCCTTCACATTATAGCAATTTTACGGTTTGGGTACTGCCGTCTCCTGGCTGTCTGAGCCAAATCGCTCTTTACCCCATGCCACCGCACGGTCTTTCAGTTCCACAAACTTGTCGGAGGCCCGCTCCAGCTTGGCGTCCCATTCCGGATTCGGCTGCTGGCCTTCGGTCACCTTGAAAAACACCTGCATCATGGCCGTCATGGCCAGCGGGTCGATCAAAGCCGATTTGACGCCCCAGGCGGTCACAAGCGCCAACACAAAAGGCGCAACACCACCCTGGTAGGGTGTATAGGCAATCAATGCGGCAATAGGGCCAAAGGTAAACACCAACACCAGCACACTAAGAATCCAGGTGATGGCCGTCAAGAACAAGGCATTCTTGAGAAAAATCTTGTAGTTTTGGGCATACAGCACCAGGGCCGTGCGTGATCCCTCCCAGGGATTTTCCACTTCATGGCGAATGTTGTAAGCCAGCATGACTTCATCCACATAGGTAATGGATGTATTGACCACGGCATTAATAAAGCGCAGCACGCCATCGGGAATCGGCAGCCAGCTGGCGATGGCAAAAAAGGCGCGGTTGAACGCTTTCAAGACTTTTTTGATGATTTGATCCAGCACAAAGAGGATTGACGCCTCCTTGAAACGCTGCTTGACAATCTCCTGGGCATAGCGGATCTGGCCCTTGCCTTCGGGAATGTCTTCGCCATCCAGCACCTTGACGATCACGGCAATATGTCCGGCTTTGACCATGTACAGCAGGTATTCACGCAGATAAAACAATACCCCGCTGACCAGCGTAAAGCCGCCGACCATACCGTAAAAGACACCCGCCGGTTTATTGGCGGCAACAGCGCCAAACAGGTAGCCGACGCCACCCCCGGTTCCAGTCCCCACGATATAAGCCAGGGTAATGCCCATGTAAATCAGAAAGCGAAAAACCAGAAATGACTTGGTCTTCCACAACGTGGCGAATACCTCGCCCAATTTGAAATCCCACATATAATCCCCCCAGATTACGTTGGTTGAATTGAACCGGGCCACGCCCGGCAGCTTATGTCACGGGTCTGATACCCACGGCATTCTTCAGCGTGTGCAGAAACGGCGTGGCAAAGGCTCGCGCCTTTTGGGCACCATGCTGCAACACTTCGGCCAGTTTGGCCGGATTGTTGATCCATTCGTGATAACGTGCGCGCGGCTCAGCCAGTTGTGCATTAATCAGCTCAAATGTTTTTTGCTTGGCCTCGCCCCAGGCGATACCGTCAGCAAACGCCTCCCGCATGGCCTCGGTTTCAGCCTCACTGGCAAAGGCCCGATACAAGGCGAAAAGGGCTGAATCAGCTGTATCCTTGGGTTGTCCCGGCTCCAGCGAATTGGTTTTAATTTTCATGATGGCCTTGCGCAATTTCTTTTCCGGCAGCCATAAAGGAATGGTGTTATTATAGCTCTTGCTCATTTTTCTGCCATCAGTGCCGGGCAATACGGCCACCGAGTCATCCACCACGGCTTTCGGCAGCACAAAATGTTCACCAAAATGGTGATTGAAACGCCCGGCGATATCACGAGCCATTTCCAGATGCTGCACCTGATCCTTGCCCACCGGCACTTCATCCGCATTGAACATGAGAATGTCCGCAGCCATCAGAATCGGATAGCTGAACAGGCCCATGGTAATGCCCTTGTCCGGGTCTTTTTCACCTTTGGCGAGATTTTCTTCCACCGCCGCCTTGTAAGCATGGGCGCGGTTCATCAGGCCTTTGGCGGTCATACAGGTCAATAACCAGGTCAGCTCGGGAATCTCGGGAATATCCGACTGCCGGTAAAAGACCACTTTATCAGGATCAAGACCACAGGCCAGCCAGGTCGCAGCGATTTCTCTGGTGGACTCTGCAATGCGTTCCGGCTCCCAGCACTTGATGAGCGCATGTTGATCGGCCAGAAAAAAATAGCTGTTTACCGAGTCGTCCTGACTGCGCGCAATGGCAGGCCGAATGGCGCCCACATAATTGCCCAGATGCGGAGTGCCGGTGGTGGTAATGCCGGTTAAAACGGTGGTCATGCCTTTTCCTTGGATTTGAACAATATTAAAGGTGCAAAGTGTAGCGGCAAACCGCCAATAGGAGCAAGCCCCGTAACGCGGCATATCGCCTCATCAAGCAATAACGCCTTGCAGAGATCAACATACCCTCCCCGCCCGGGAAAAGCCTATCACCGCACACGGTTCCGTGGCATTTGCCAGGGGAGTCCTGTTAACGTTTCGGCAAATAGTTCGCCGGATTCACAGGCTGGCCATGCTTGCGAATTTCAAAGCGCAGCCCGACCTTTCCAGACGGCGATGTACCCATTTCGGCAATGGTTTGCCCCTGCCGGACCGTCTGGCCCTCTTTCACCAAACTACGGCGATTATACCCATAGGCGCTGAGGTAAGTGTCTGAATGCTTGATAATCACCAATTGTCCATAGGCCTTAAGCGCATTGCCAGTGTAAACCACAACCCCGTCAGCGGCGGCTTTGACTGGTTGGCCCGGACGACCTGCGATAACGATGCCCTTACGCGCCGGATCACTGGGGGCATAGCTGCTCAACACAGGCCCTTTGACTGGCCACATCCAGCGTTTTGGATTTTTCAAGGCCACCGCGGGCCTGGCAGAAGCGCCTGCGACACCCGTCTGGCCGGCTTTTTTCGCTTTGGACGGTGCTGCCGGTTTTTGTTTTTTTGGCTGTTCTGATTGCACCACGACGTCCGCCGTGCGCTTTCCCTGTTTGGGCTGTGTCTGCGCCTTTTTTGCTGTTTTTTTTGCCGGTTTCCGGGCTGTTGTCTTCACATCCCCGCGCAAACGCAGCTTTTGTCCCGGATAAATGGTGTAAGGCGGGCGAATCCGATTCCAGCGCGCCACCTGTTTCAAGTCCAGTTGATAGCGAAAGCAGATAGAGTACAGGGTTTCACCCTTGCGGACTGTCACATAAGCCGGCGGCTGATGCGTATGTGATGGCCCCGGAATAATTCGTGAGCGTTTCGCGCGGGCGTGATGACGGGGCTTGGCTGAATGATGAATACGATCAGGTTGACTGTTTTTCCAGGAACGGTCTTCCACCGGAGCGGGTCGGTGCGATCGGGAACAACCCGCAAAAAGTGCCAGCAACAGTAGCGCCATTGCCATCGGACCAACATGACGCCGCACAGACCATGAACCATACCAGCGCAGCCCCCCCTGCGCCATCAGCGCACCACACCCTCAAGCAAGGGCACAAACAAAACCGGCCCCAGATTTTCTTTTTGAATGCCGGAGACAGTTTTGGTCAGACGTAACAAATCCTGGGGACCTTTGCCAACGGGAACAATCATACGTCCGCCTTCGGCCAGTTGGTCAAAAAGCGCCTCGGGGATGTTTTCTGGCGCCGCTGTGACAAAAATCACATCAAAGGGCGCTTCGGATGGCCAGCCCTTATAGCCATCATCCGTTTTGGTGCGAATATTGCGGTAACCCAGTTGGCGAAACCGTTTGCGGGCTCGTTGGGTGAGCGCATCAATGCGCTCAATGCTGAATACCTGCGGCACAATACGGGACAATACCGCCGCCTGATAGCCCGACCCTGTGCCCAGTTCCAGGACTTTTTCCGGCATGCCATCGTGCAAAATGGCTTCTGTCATTTTGGCGACAATCCATGGCTGGGAAATGGTTTGCCCGTGACTGATGGGCAAGGCGGTGTCTTCATAAGCCCGATGCGCCAGGGCCTCATCCACAAACAAATGACGGGGGACTTCCGCCATGGCTTGCAGCACACGCGGATCACGGATGCCCTTTTCCGCTAACCGCCGCACCATGCGGTCACGTGTGCGCTGAGAGGTCATGCCAATACCGGTCAATACCGTCATATGGCTTTCACCCAGCCTTCAAGGTACTCCATCATGCCATGGCGCGTCATATCCGTTTGCAACGGTGTAATGGAGATTTTTTGGTTTTTGATCGCATGAAAGTCCGTTCCTGGCCCGGCGTCAGCCTCAGGGCCCGCCGGACCAATCCAGTAAATCGGGTTACCACGCGGGTCAGTATCTTCAACAACATTTTCCGCCATGTGGCGATAGCCCAGTCGGGTGACTTCAAAGCCTTTCAGCGCCGCCACTGGCACATTGGGAACATTGACATTCAAAATGGTGTCCTGCGGCAATGGCGCCTGGCTCAGCCGCTGGATGATTTTACAGGCTGCATAAGCTGCCGTGGCGAAATGCAAGGTGTCATTCACCGGCTGATTATGCTTGTAGGCCAGAGACACCGCCATTGCCGGCAAGCCCAGAAATCGCCCTTCGATGGCGGCGGCCACCGTGCCAGAGTACAAGACATCATCCCCCAGATTGGCGGCATGGTTAATCCCGGAAACCACCATGTCCGGCTTGTCCTTGAGCAAGCCGGTTAACGCCAGGTGCACGCAATCGGTGGGGGTTCCATTGACTGCATGGGTGTTGTCAGCCACTGTCCAGATCCGCAAGGGACGGTCCAGGGTCAGGGAGTTGCTGGCGCCACTGCGATCACGATCTGGGGCAAAAACAGTCACTTCGCCCAGTTGCGCCAACGCTTCTCTCAGGGTTTTCAGTCCTCTGGCATTGACGCCATCGTCATTGGAAAGCAAAAATTTCATGGTTGATTCGTCCCACAAGAATCGGCTTATTATAGTCACAAACGACGGCTTTCTCATGGCGTTTCCATGGCTGTTGTGTAAAATGAAGCCCGTTTTATTCCGCTGACCTCAATTCATGACCGAGATTCTTGATTACGAACGCGTCGCCATGGGCGAGTATGCCGAAAAAGCGTATCTGGACTATTCCATGTACGTGGTTTTAGACCGCGCCCTACCTTTTCTGGGTGACGGGCTCAAGCCTGTGCAACGCCGTATTATCTACGCCATGAGCGAACTGGGGTTGTCGGCCACTTCCAAGCACAAGAAGTCAGCCCGCACCATTGGTGATGTTATCGGCAAATTCCATCCCCATGGCGATTCTGCCTGTTATGAAGCCATGGTATTGATGGCACAGCCTTTTTCCTACCGTTACCCGCTGGTGGATGGCCAGGGCAACTTTGGCTCACCGGATGATCCCAAATCCTTTGCCGCCATGCGCTACACCGAAAGCCGGTTGACGCCCTATGCAAAAACCTTGCTGGCAGAACTCCCCATGGGCACGGTCGAGTGGCAGCCTAACTTCGATGGCACCCTCACAGAACCCATGTGGCTGCCTGCGCGTTTGCCCAATGTCTTGTTGAACGGCGCTTCGGGCATTGCGGTGGGCATGGCCACGGACATTCCGCCGCATAACATGCGTGAAGTTACCGGCGCCCTGCTGCATCTGCTGGACCATCCCGATGCCGAAGTCGAGGACTTATGCGCCTATTTGCAAGGGCCGGACTACCCCACCGCCGCGGAAATCATCACACCACGGGAAGACATTCTGGCCATGTATCGCAGTGGCCATGGCAGCATTCGCATGCGCGCCGTCTATACCCGCGAAGGCAAGGATATTGTCGTAACCGCCCTGCCACACCAAACCAGCCCGGCCAAAGTGCTGGAACAAATCGCCAGCCAGATGCGCGCCAAAAAACTGCCCATGGTCGAGGATTTACGCGATGAGTCAGACCATGAAAATCCGGTTCGGCTACTAATTTCTCCGCGTTCCAACCGCATTGACTATGAACAGCTAATGAGTCATCTGTTCGCCACCACTGATCTGGAACGCACCTACCGGGTCAACATGAATGTCATTGACCTGAATCGCCGCCCCCGGGTGATGGACCTGAAAAGCCTGCTCAGTGAATGGCTGCGTTTCCGCACCGAAACCATACGCCGCCGCTTGCAGCACCGGCTGGGCAAAGTGGAAGACCGCCTGCATCTGCTGGAAGGCCTGTTGTTGGTCTACCTGAATCTGGATGAGGTGATCCGCATTATTCGGGAAGAAGAATCCCCCAAACAACGCCTGATGGAACGGTTTTCCCTCACCGAATTGCAGGCCGACGCCATTCTCGATACCCGCTTGCGCAATCTGGCACGCCTGGAAGAAATGAAAATCCGGACAGAGCAGGCCGAATTGATGGCCGAGCAAAACGAGCTGCAAGGCATTTTACTGTCCCGCGCCCGCTTGAAAAAACTCATTAAGTCCGAACTCATAGAGGACACGGAAAAATACGGCGACCCCAGACGCAGCCCTCTGATGGAACGCCCCGCCGCCCGGATTCTGGATGAAAGCGCCCTGGTGCCCAGCGAACCGGTGACCATTATCCTTTCGCAAGCCGGCTGGGTCAGAGCCGCCAAGGGCCATGACATCAACCCCCGCGAGCTGACCTACAAGGCAGGCGATGGTTACCAGCACCACTGCCTGGGGCGCAGCAATCTCAATGCGGCCTTCATTAGCAGTGATGGCAAATCCTTTTCCCTGCCAGCACATCAACTGCCATCGGCCCGGGGACAAGGCGAACCTTTGACCACCCGTTTTGCTCCCACCCCCGGCAGCCAGTTTATGGCCACAATATGCGAAAAACCCGAAGACCATATTGTGCTGGCCAGCTCCGCCGGTTATGGTTTTATCACCCAGATGCAGAATCTCTACAGCCGTAAAAAGGCCGGCAAGCAGGTACTGACCGTGCCGGCCGGCTTTACCGTAGTGCCACCAGCCACTGTTGGCCAGAAAGAGGAAGACTATCTGGTCTGTGTCACCTCCGCAGGACATTTGCTGGCGTTTCCTCTGGCCGAAGTACCGGAACTGGCCAAAGGCAAGGGCAATAAACTCATCTCCATTCCGCCTAAACTGCTGAAAAGCGGCGAGGAAGTCCTGGTCGGCATCGTCACCATAGGGCCTCAAGACCATTTCCGCATATGGTCAGGCAAGCGTCACTTGAACCTGAAGTGGAAAGACCTGCAAAATTACCTGGGATATCGGGCCAAACGCGGCCACGTCTTGCCGCGAGGTTTTCGCAAAGTGGATCGGATTGAAAAAATACGATAAAACATTCCCCAAAACAAACCGGCGCGCCTGCGGCGTCAGACGCGGGCTGGTCTGTATCATTGCTATTGGGCTCTGTCTCTCGAAGGCCGCCGCCCTGCCTGGCATTCCCGCCTTGAACCTGTGCCCGGACATTATCTTCAATCACGGCTGGCAAAATGACAGCCAACCCAGCGGCGGCGCAGGCGGACCCGCGCCGGGGCCTTATTTGCGCACCGCGGTCATTCCCCAAACAGGCACCTATATCAATTACTATGTGTATATTCCCAGCAACTATCAGCCTGGACTGGACTGGCCCTTGCTCATTGCCTTGCACGGCGCCGCAGGCGACCCTGATACAGCCAAAAATTATGCCCAAGACATGCGAGACTTTTGGTCTGCCAGTGCCGAACAATATGGTTTTCTGGTGGCCGCGCCGGTGGCCACTGGCAGCAACGGCAGTTGGCTACCTGCCAACCTGAGCGTGAATCTGAAGCAGATCTTGCTGGACATGCGCGCTGACTATAACATTGAGACCCGGCGTATCCTTGGCTACGGCTTTTCCGCCGGCGGTCACATCATGCACGCCATCGCACTGGATCACTCAGCCATCGACCGTATGCAGGCTGATAAACCCAACAGCGCTTATTTCGCCGCCTATGGGGTCACCGCAGGCGTACTTGGCGGCTTCACCTGCCCGCATCCTCCCGCCGGACACCCCGATTGCGATAGCGTACCCTTAAATGCCAGCCGAACCATCCCTGTGTATCAGGCGCACGGCACGGCTGACAGCATTGTGCCGGTGGCTTACGCTCAAGCCGACCGGGTGGGCTTTCTTAATGCCGGCTGGGCGGAAAACAGAAATTACTGGCTGACCTTGTTTGCTGGTGGGCATACTGTGCCTGCCAGCTATCCGGCAGCCTTTTGGCAAAAACTGTGCACGGCCACCAGTCCACCGTAAATTCATCACAAGCGGGGCAGCACATGATGGTGTTTTATTTCTGCGAATATGCAGGCATAAAAAATGCATTGGTCATTTACACCGCGTGGCAGTAAAATCTCTGCCTGAAAACAACAATTGTTGTTAAACCCCAATATCACAGGAGAAAAACCATGAGCGTACTCGTTGGCCGTCAGGCTCCGGATTTTACCGCCCCAGCCGTACTGGGCGACGGCACCATTGTTGATGATTACAACTTCTATAATGCCACCGAAGGCAAGTACAAGGTCTTGTTCTTCTATCCACTGGACTTTACCTTTGTCTGCCCTTCCGAGCTGATTGCCTTTGATCATCGCCTGGATGAGTTCAAAAAGCGCGGCGTAGAAGTGGTGGGTTGTTCCATTGACAGCCAGTTCACCCATAACGCCTGGCGCAACACCCCCGTGGAAAAAGGTGGCATCGGCCCAGTGGGCTATCCCCTGGTGGCCGACCTGACCCACGGCATCTGCAAGTCCTATGATGTAGAAACCCCGGACGGAGCAGTGGCTTTCCGTGGCTCTTTTTTGATCGACAAGGACAATATTGTCCGCCACCAGGTGGTCAATGATTTGCCACTGGGCCGCAACATCGATGAAATGCTGCGCATGATTGATGCGCTCATCTTCCATGAGCAACATGGCGAAGTTTGCCCGGCAAACTGGGAAGCCGGCAAGGAAGGCATGAAAGCCGACCCCAATGGCGTGGCCGAATATCTGGCTGAACACGCCGAGGAGCTGTAAGCTAACAGCCCCTCAGCACGGACCAACCCATCAAAGCCACGGGTCTCTCTGCGCTCCGTGGCTTTTTTATACATTCTCAAAAGGGATGTCTCAGTTTTTGGGAACACCCTGGTATAGGCTTCTTCTGTCGCTTAGCAAATAAACCACACAGACAGGAGACTTATCATGCCCCCGCAACACGCGTCATGGAAACACACTGGACTGGCTTTTGGCTGTGGGCTGGTGCTCTTTAAACCCCCAGTCTTGTTACTTGTCGCCCTTGGCCTGGCTGGCCTCTTGGGTGCCCGATGGCTTTTTCTGGCGCTACGCCGCCACTGGCCGGGTATACCGGATTTTCTGCATTTAGCCGCTGACTTTCTCGTGTTACTATGGTTATTATTATTGATATTGAGTGTGCTGTGGCTGATGCCGGTTTTTGAACCCTGACTCGAAAGAGAAAGCGGTTTATTCAGTCACGATTCAGGTGAAAACCAGATAATAATACTGATCTTCATCCCCCTGAAAACCCAAGAGATTTGAGCCATGAGAAAACTTTTTATCAGCCTGCTGGCCCTGCCATTGGCAGCCTGTGTCAATACCCCCAAACAATTACGCGGGGAATTCAGCGATATTGACCCACTGACCTACCAGCACAACCCCATACCTAACACACCTGTGCGTTGGGGCGGAATCATTATCAAGACAACCCCAAAACAAGAAGAAACCTGCATCGAAATACTGGGCAAGAAAACCGACAAATCCGGTCGCCCACGTCTACAAGACAAATACACCACCGGGCGGTTTATTGCCTGCAAACCCGGCTTTTACGACCCGGCCATTTACAAGCCTGATCGCAGAATTACTGTCAAAGGCGTGGCAAATGGCTTGATTGACGGGAAAGTCGGCGAGCATCCTTACAAATACCCGAAAGTGGACGCCGATACGTTTTATCTTTGGTATGACTTTGATTATACCGACCGCTACTACCGGCCGCCCATTTATAGCGGGTGGATATGGTATTACCCCTATTCAGGCTTCTATTACAGCGGCCCGGGTATCTGGTGGGGTTGGTATGACCCGTTTCCACCCCTGTATTATCGGCACCATGGGCACCGCAACCACCCCATCAGAAGCCCACGCCTGGAACGCTCCCGTAGCCGTCCATTGCCCCATGTGCAACGGCGAGTGCCTATGAGCCGGGAAGCCACCCGTGGCGCCTCACCCAACAGAATACGACGCGAAAAATAGGACTTGCGTGGATTTTTCTTGTCTCATAAAAAAACCGCCGGGAATCCCGGCGGTTTTTTGAATTGGCGCCATACCAAATGGCATTATTGAGCGGGCTTAATCGTGGTTAGCCCCAAAACATTCCAGATCTGCATGCCACCGCGATAATACAAGAGTTTTTCAGGCGGATAACCGATCTTCAACAGCCCGCGGATTTCCCTTGGCGACTGTCCGCACCAGGGGCCGTTACAAAACAGGGCCAGGGTTTTGGCCCCGGAAAAATCCAGATTGTCATAACCTTCCGGCTGTGAGGGATCCTGTGGTTTCACGCCAAAGCGCCATAATGCCTCGAAGATATCCGGATGCTCCGCTTCAACATTATCATCACTAAAAATCGGGTGTGGCACATTAATGGAGCCGGGTATGGTGCTTTTGTTAAACCATGATGGCGTCCGGGCATCCACCAGCAAGCCTGTGCGGTCACTGTATTCATGCCGCAAAAAATCCACCAACTCGGCCTCACCAATGGTTTTTACACGCGGATCAACCACCATGCTGTGTATACAAAACGGCGGACACGGGCGTGACGTCCGCGCATAATCCCCCGAGATTTGATGACTGGTATCCTGTATGCGCATAATGCGGTATCGTTGCCCTTCTGGCGTGGTGATATCCACAAAGGGAATATCCCGCGTGATCCATACCTTCATTTCCTCCGGTTTCCAGTCAAAGGGGCTTTTTTTAACCACCGCCTCCTCCTGAGCGGTTTTACTGGCCGCCGGTTTGACTGCATTTTTTTTCTGCCCCGTTCCGGCACAGGCGCTCAATACCAGCGCCAGAGCCACCAAGACAAGTCTGTGAGCTTTCCGCATAATCATTCCCCATGTTGTTAAGGCCATCCCAGTCTACCACCAACCATGAAAGGACTCAAAATGGCACGATTCTCAGACCAATCAGCCCCCTGAGCCAGTTTCGTTTGCCTCAAGTTGCTGCAAAGCCTGCAGGTTCCGCCGGGCAAAACGGGATAATTGATGGATGCCGCGCAACCCCAGCTTTCGGGAGATGTGCAAGCGGTGATTCTGCACGGTCCGGTAGGAAATATTCAATTCACGAGCGATTTCCTTGCTGGTCATAAAGCGGGCCACCAGTGAAAGCACTTTCAGTTCTTTTTCTGTTAACAAGCTCTTGAGCTCGCGAATGTCGGAAAAATCCCGGGGGATACACAAACTGCTCTGGGAAAACGAGGGGCTGATATACGTCCCACCCTGTAATACCTGTTCAAGACACTGGATAATCTCATCCCGCGAATCATCCTTGAGCAAATAGCCATTCACTTTCAGCTCCATCGCACGGTTTAAATAGGCTTGTTCATGGTAGGACGTCATCATAATCACACGCGTGGCGTTATCGCTTTCGCGTACATGCTCCAGGACAGAAAGGCCATCCCGATCCGGCATGGCAATATCCAGAAAAACCAGATCAGGATTCAAGTAACGAATCTGAACCAGGGCCGATTCGCCATTTTCCGCTTCAGCCACCACTTCGACGAGCGGATGCGCTTCAATCACCAGGCGCAGGCCCTGCCGAAAAACAGGATGGTCATCCGCAATCAGTACCCGCGCCGGAGAACTGCTATGAAACTGAGTCATCACTCCCCCTCAAATTTTCAATAAAACCCATCACATGCCCCAAAGCCGATTCTGCCGTAGCTAACGATAAGGCAAACCAAACCGCACTTCCGTGCCTTCACCGGGTGTGCGAATCAGCCGAAACCAGCCTGACAGCAGTTCAACCCGGCCTTTCATGTTACTGGTGCCAAAACCACTGGAAGGCCAGTTTTTATTCTTCGCATGAGGCGGCAATCCAGTGCCATCATCCTTGATACTGACCACCACTTGCGGGCCTCGATCACGCATGCTCACAAGCACTTCACTGGCCTGGGCATGTTTCAGAATATTATTCAGCGCTTCCTGAATCACCCGGTAAACCGTACTGGCCTGCTCCATATCGAGTTTGTCATCCACATCATCCAGATCAGCCGCCCACTCGAGCCCTCCTGCATTCGCTGCGTTTTCCAGCATGGTTTCAATGGCCGCACTCAGACCCAGCCGTTTCAACATATGCGGATGCATTTGCTGGGACAATTGACGGACATTCACCAGCGCATTCTCGCATTGTTCCTGCAGCCGGTGGAGAATCTCGCGATTTGTCACTTGAGAGTTGTCGCTCCAGCCGGCAAGATTTTTCAGCCCATGCTTGAGAATCAACAAGTCATGTCCAATCGAGTCATGCAAAACCGCGGCAAACTTTTCGCGCTCACGCTCCTGGGTATGGATGAGACCACGGGCAAATTGCCGGCGCTGGCTGGCCGCTTGGCGTTCAATACGCTGCTTGTCCTGACGCAACAAGTTGATTTTATCCGCTAGGGCCAGAGACAATAAGATGCCTTCCAGCAACATGCCACCGGCCATCCATAAATGCAATGGCCGTAACCAGTATTCCCCAGAAAAAAGCTGCCAGAAATAAAGCAATACTGATATGGGATAAACCCACAGCGCCAATATGGCGAAACGGGCATAGCGAACCCCCCGCAAGTAAGCCACCACAGGCACCACCATGTAGTAAATCAGGGAAAAGAAGATATTCAGATAAATCAATCCGGCCAACCAGTCCGGTTGATAACCCAGCGTATAGAGCAGCGCCAATCCCAGGGCTGCGCCAATAATCCCCAACGAAATCAGCCAGAGGGGCCGGGAAATTTTCCGGATGCCAAGAAAAACATTCAAAAAACTCAGGCCCGCCACTGTATTACAGGCGCTAACCAGGAACAGATAACGACTTTCTATACCAACCTGGTCTGGCCAGAGAAATTGCTTGCCAAACCCTGAAAGCAATGAAGTAGACACCAATAAACAAGCCACAAACAGCACATACAGCAGGTAACTGGCATCTTTGAGCCCCCACGCCAGAAAAAGGTTGTAAAACAGCAATACCAGCATAGCGCCGTAAAAAGCGCCATAAAAGAGGTTGAGCCCCTGTTCATGCCTTAACCACTCATCCACGGAACGCACTGTGGTAGAAAACTCCATAAGTCCCTGATTATCAACGCGTATCAACACATCGACTGGCGCTACGAAATCCCCCGGTATGATAAAGGCCGCCATATTTCCCGGGTGCTTGTGGTGAGAAAACGGCACCCGCATACCGAAGCGGTCCTGCATTGATTTTCCCTGGCTGTCCCGGGCCCATATGTCCACCACACCCAGCAAAGGATGAGGGATTTCCAACACCTGATTACTGCCTGTGCTCGAATCCAGGCGCAAGGAGTACCAGCGCACCTGATCTGGTTTGAGAAAGCCCGTCACTTGTGCCGGCCTGCGCCATAACAACTCTCCCGCCTTATCAAAAGCTTCCTGAACGCTGAAAGACTCCGAACTGCGGGGCGTATCCGCCGATTGCAAGGACGCCTCATAGGGTTCCGCTGTCATCGCCACGACCAAACCCGGGTAAAGGCTGATCAATAGTAAAACAATACTTGTAGCGTAAATACATTGTTGGGCCAGCTTTCCGGGAAAGCCTGTGATCAAGAATGTGTCTTTCAGCATGGTTCCCTCCCTGCACCCGCTATTGTCAGAAAAAATGGCAAGGCGCCTGCTCTCTGGAATAAAACTCCATGTTAACTTCATCGTTCTTTTCAGCCTCTGGCCTGCCCCGCCAACGGGGGCTCCGCCTTTGGTTTTTTTTAAAGGAGTACCTGTTGTTTTAGCTTGCGCCCTTGAGCCTGCCCGATGGCAGTCGCCAGATAAAACTAAGGGTAGCACGAATAGGAACCCGCTAGTGTGAGTACAAATACTCATCGCAATTTTGAGTATTCGTGCGGATTACATTTCGCACACCAAGTGGTTAATATAATCGTGCAGGATGAAAAGAGAATTCTTTTGATGTGTTAGTGAGTCACATCAAAAGAATGCCCAGGGGGGTAAAAAGCCATCTCGGCACTGTTGAGGTGGCTTTTTTTATGACAAACCGGGAACGATATGGCGCGATAACGCCAGGCAAGAATGCAGTAACAATAGCGGATCAGCGTTGAACTTATGCCAAAGCCGGGGTCAACATGCCTGTGGCTTGTTGCTCACTGTCAAAGGTGACGATTTCGTAGGCCTCAGGCTGCTCTTTGAGGGCCCGAACCAGTTGGTTGTTAAGCGCGTGACCGGATTTGTACCCAAAAAACGCGCCAATAACCGGATGACCCAGTTGATAAATATCCCCGATGGCATCGAGGATTTTGTGTTTGACAAACTCATCCTCGTAGCGCAAGCCATCAGGGTTCAATACGCGGTAATCATCCAGCACGATGGCATTATCCATACTGCCACCCATGGCAAGATTTTTTTCCCGCAACATTTCGATGTCCCGCATAAACCCAAAAGTCCGCGCCCGGGCGATTTCGCGCGCAAACGAGGTTTTACCAAAGTCAATTTCAACAAAATTGGTGTAGGGACTAAAGGCGGGGTGGTTGAAGTCGATTTCAAAGGCAACCTTAAACCCATTGTAAGGCTCAAAGCGGGCGACCTTGTCCTCGTGTGTCACTTCGATCTTTTTGCGAATCCGGATATACTGACGCGCTTTGGCCTGTTCAGCGATACCGGCGGACTGAATCAGAAAGACAAACGGCCCGGCCGAGCCATCCATAATAGGCACTTCCGAGGCGCTTAAATCGACAATGCAATTATCAATCCCCAGTCCGGCAAATGCAGCCAGAAGATGTTCGACAGTCGCCACCCGAACGCCATCTTTTACCAGGGTCGTCGACATGCTGGTGTCGCCCACATGATGCGCGTCCGCCTGTATACAAATCGGCGGGGAAAAGTCCGTGCGGCGAAAAACAATGCCGGTATCAACCGGAGCCGGATTCAATGTGATGAAAACTTTTTGGCCGGTATGAATGCCAATGCCGGTGGCGCGGACAGGATTTTTCAGGGTGCATTGTTTGATCATTATAATCACCTCAATTGGTCGCACATGCACTGCGCCAATCGGTCATATATCCAACCAGCACATCAGTACCAGACGCTGACTGGCCAGGTTGATTCGGGTTTTAGGGCGAGAGTTTACCACAGAGCCTGGCCGCACACAAAGCCGTTTGTCTCTTCCAGGCCACAGCTTGTTGCTTTTCTGCCACACACAATGACCCTCGCACGCCACAGCCATGGCAGCGCAGGCGATCTCGGAGGAAAATCGCCTGCACCAGCCACAGGGCGAATACCCGCTTGCCCTAGTCGGCCTGATTGCGCAAAAAGGCCGGAATGTCCAGGTAGTCTTCAGACATCATCGGGTCCTTGTCCGCCTTGAGCGGCTCATCCAGCCGAGGGCCCACTCCGGTCTTTCCCGCAGTGTACTTCCGGGGCAATTCGATTTTGTCATCGGTTCCTGTCCGAGCAACATGGACCGCTTTTGGCTTTGAGACCTTGGCCGCATTATTCAAACCGGTCGCCACCACAGTCACCCGAATTTCTTCTTCCAGTTCCGGATCAATCGAAGTGCCAATCACGACATTGGCGTCATCCGCCGCATATTCCCCGACCATGCGGCCAATTTCATCAAATTCACCCATGGTCAGATTCATACCGGCAGTAATATTGACTAGAATGCCTTTCGCGCCATTGAGATCAATATCCTCAAGCAGAGGACTGTTGATGGCATGTTCGGTGGCCACCGCCGCCCGGTCATCGCCTCGAGCCACACCAGAGCCCATCATGGCCATGCCCATTTCACTCATGACGGTGCGGACATCAGCAAAGTCCACATTCACCAACCCCGGGCAGGTAATCAGTTCGGCGATACCCTGAACTGCGCCATGCAGCACATCATTGGCTGCCTTGAAGGCATTCAACAAGGTCATATCCCGGCCCAACTCCTCAATCAGTTTATCGTTGGGAATGGTAATTAATGAATCCACATGCTGTTCCAGCTCGGCAATGCCATGTTCAGCCACCTCCATCCGGCGCTTGCCTTCAAAGCGGAACGGCTTGGTCACTACCGCCACTGTCAGAATCCCCATTTCCTTGGCGATTTGCGCGACCACCGGGGCCGCTCCTGTGCCGGTGCCGCCACCCATGCCGGCTGTCAAAAAGACCATGTCGGCACCTGTCAGGACCTCTTTGATGCGCTCCCGGTCTTCCAGCGCGGCCTGACGACCCACTTCCGGGTTGGCGCCAGCACCCAAACCCTTGGTCACATTCTGACCAATGCGAATCACATTTTTGCAATGGGTTTTCTCCAAAGCCTGTGCATCGGTATTGGCACAAATGAATTCCACCCCGTTGATGTTGGCCTCAAGCATTTGTTGCACGGCGTTACCGCCGCCCCCGCCTATACCCACCACCTTGATGATGGCCCCTGTTGCATCGTTATCAATCATCTGAAACATGTTGTTTTTCCTCCGAAGTTAATACCTGTGGGCCTGCTTTGTACCAGCCCTGTTCCTACTGGTTCACAATGGCTCGTTTAAAATTCGCCCATAAACCACTTTTTGAACCTTTCAAACCAGCCACCTGTTTCCAGATAGCTGTCTGCCATTCCGGTTTGTTGCGATCCATACAGCAACAAACCAACCCCTGTGGCAAACATGGGGTTACTCACGACCTCCTTTAGCCCGGTAATGTTTTGCGGCGTACCTACCCGGACTGGAAGGTGAAAAAATTCTTCAGCCAATTCTGTAACGCCTTCCATACGCGCCGCACCACCGGTCAAGACGATACCTGCGGCCACCTGGTCGGCAAATCCGCTGCGATGCAAATCCGCTTGCACCAACTGGTAAATTTCCTCGTAACGCGGCTGGACCACTTCAGCCAGTGTTTGCCGCGCCAGTGTACGTGTCGAGCGATCACCCACACCCGGCACCGAAATGGTCTCGTCGGCACTGGCCAGCTGGCGCAGGGCGCAGGCGTATTTCAGCTTGATTTCTTCTGCATGCTGGGTGGGCGTACGCATGGCCACCGCAATGTCGTTGGTGACTTGGTCACCAGCGATGGGTATCACCGATGCATGGCGAATTGCGCCGCCACTGAACACCGCAATGTCGGTGGTTCCAGCCCCAATATCCACCAGGCATACGCCCAGTTCCTTTTCATCGTCTGTCAGCACCGCGTGGGCCGATGCCAACTGTTCCACAATCAGCTGGTCCACATGCAAGCCGCAGCGCACCACACATTTACTGACATTCTGGGCCGCACTGTCCGATCCGGTGATAAGGTACACCTGCGCTTCCAGGCGCACTCCCGACATGCCCACCGGATGGCGGATACCGTCCTGGCCATCGATCACATACTCCTGGGGCAGAACATGCAACAATCGTTGATCTGCCGGAATCGCCATGGCCCGGGCTGCGTCCATCACTTTTTCCACATCACCACGTGTCACCTCCCTGTCCTTGATAGCCACAATGCCATGGGAGTTCATGCCACGGATATGACTGCCGGCGATACCGGCAAAAACCGACTGCACTTCACAGCCTACCAGCATTTCAACCTCTTCCACCGCGCGCCGAATGGATTGCACCGTAGATTCGATATCCACCACCACCCCCCGCTTCAAACCGCGTGAGGGTGCCATTCCCACGCCAACCACTTCGATGCTGCCATCCTTATGCTGCTCACCAACCACCGCCACCACCTTCGAGGTGCCAATATCGAGCCCAACCAATAATTCTGAATCACTTTTCCTGACCATGATTTGCCGTTACCCGTATTGCCGTTGATTGTGTCTCTGTTCGTCGTTGTGGTGATTAAATCCAGTGCGCTTGCCCGCCGCTTGCTGCATTTTGTTCGCTGGAGTTTCCGTTGGCGGGCGCGACGAACCGGGGTTGCCCGCCCATTTGCTGGCGAAACCATTGGGATACCGCAAATCCACGTATTCGGGCAAACCGAATCCCAATCTCATCAGACTATCCCAACTATCAGCCAGACGAGCCAAGCGGGCGTCCAGCCGCTGACTGCCAGCACGAATGCGCAAACCATTACGCAAGGCCATTTCCCAAGCGCCCCGGTCGCTGACATGGGCGGTTTGAATTTCCGTGCCGGTGGCCTGCAGTAGATTGTTAAAGCGCCGATACTGATCCCACACCTGTGGCGCAGTCACGTCCCGCCCATACAGACGGGGCAAGGCATCCAGCGCCTCCACATCCGCCACCGCAAATATCTGCCCGCTCTGATTCAGCAAATGATCGCCATTCCAGATGGCCACCGGCTCGTGTTCAAGCAAACGTATCTGAATCGTATCTGGCCATTTCTTCACCACGCTTACGCGCTGTACCCAGTCAAGGTTTTGTAGCCGCAAACGCAATGCATTTACATCCAGGCGGAAAAAAGACCGCTCCGGCGACGCCGCCAGGACCCGGCGAATCTGCTCCGCGCTCACCCGCTTGAAGGGCGCTTCCACGTCAAGGCGTTGTATTCTCCAGTGATCGGAATTGATAACCCCCGCCAGCAAACCGGCCACCAGCAGGGACAGCACGAGAAACAACACCAGAATTCCCTGGGCTGTTTTACTCATCATCTTCCTCCAGGCTGGTTGCCAGAATTTCCCGAACCAGGCGCCGGAAGCTCCAGCCATGTGCCTTCGCCGCTTTGGGAACCAGGGAGGTTTCCGTCATACCCGGCGTGGTATTGGCCTCGAGAAACCAGCGCCGGCCCTGCGCATCCACAATAAAGTCAATCCGCGCCCAACCGCGTAAACCCAGCGCGCCGAAAGCCACCTGTGCATCTGTCTGCAGTGCCGCGTCTGTGAGCGCATCAAAACCACTGGGGCAGTGATAAATGGTGGTCTGACTGTGATACTTGGCTGCATAGTCATATAAACCGGCCGCCGGTTGTATGCGCACCACCGGTAACACCGTGCCATTGACAATGGCCACCGTCGCTTCCTGCCCGGCAATGTATTTTTCCACCAACGCCACCGGCGATATTTCCAAAACCGCATCAATGGCTGCCTGCAGGGCATCCCGATTATCCGCCTGATACAAGCCCACGCTGGAACCTTCGCAACTGGGCTTGACAATCCACGGGCCTGTGCCAGATCGGGCGATTTCTTCCAGTTTTTCAGCCCGATTCCGGGCATTGACTGCCCAGCCAGGCGGTACCTGCACACCGGCTGCTGCCACCAGCACCTTGCTGCGCACCTTATCCATGCTGATGGCCGCGCCTGCAACCCCGCAACCTGTCATGGAGATGCCCAACACTTCCATGGCACCAGCCAGCGCGCCATTTTCACCTTCGCCGCCATGGAGAATATTGAATACCCTGTCCACCATACCGTCTTTCACTGCTGATATCAGGGCCTGTCCACCGTCTACGGCAAAGGCGTTAATGCCCTGATCAAGCAAGGCCTCAAGCACGGCATGACCGCTACGCAAAGACACGTCGCGTTCACGGCTTACACCGCCAAACACCACAGCCACTCGTCCGAATTGTGCTGCTGGAATCGTCATGCCGTTCCTCCTGCATCCATCTGGGAAAAGGCTTCCGTGCCTCCATGATGCACGATATTGCGAACCTGACCGGCAATATCACCGGCTCCTGCCAACAACACGATGTCATCGGCCTGGATAATGCGATCCAGTACCTCCGGAACGGTCTCAAGCGCTGGCACATAAACCGGTTCCAGGTGTCCCCGTGAACGAATACTGCGGCACAAATCCGGTGCCGACGCACCGCTGATCGGGGGTTCACCGGCCGCATACACGTCTGTCACTATCAGGGCATCCGCATAGTCCAGCACTTGGGAAAATTCATCAAACAAGTCCCGGGTTCGGCTGTATCGATGCGGTTGAAACACCACCACCAGCCGTTGGCCCGGCCACCCTTCACGGATGGCTTCGATGACTGATTTGAGTTCAGTGGGATGATGAGCGTAATCATCAACCAGCGTAAACTGACCAGCACTGGCCTGCAAACCGGAATACCGATTAAAGCGCCGGCCGATCCCGGCAAACTCGCTGAGCGCCTGTGCCATGGCTTCCATATCAACATGTAGTTCCAGACCAATCGCCAATGCCGCCAAGGCATTCTGGACGTTGTGCCTGCCTGGTAAATTCAACTCCACATGGCGAGCCAGCACCTGGCCATCACGCAGGACATCAAACCGCATGCGGTGGCCGACTGGAACCACATTCACAGCCTGCAAACTGGCTTGTTCACTGAGCCCATAAGTGATGCTGTGGCGCGGCAACTGACTGGCCAATTCAGCCACTGCCGGATCATCCACACACAAGGCCGCAACGCCATAAAACGGCAAATGATGCAAAAAATTATCGAAGGCCTGACGCAACTGGGAAAAATCACCCCCAAAAGTACCCATATGATCCGCATCAATATTGGTGACCACCGCCAACACCGGCTGCAATAACTGAAACGAGCCATCGGATTCATCCGCTTCGGCCACCAGATACTCGCTATTGCCCAGCGCCGCATGACTGCCGGCGGAATTCAACAAACCGCCAATAACAAAGGTCGGATCCAGCTTACCGGCTGCCATGACACTGGCAATCAGGCTGGTGGTGGTGGTTTTGCCGTGGGTGCCCGCCACCGCGATGCCGACCTTAAAACGCATCAATTCAGCCAGCATTTCCGCCCGCGACAGAATTGGACGCCGCAAATGGCGCGCTGCCAGCAATTCAGGATTTTCCGCCGGGATTGCCGACGAATACACCACCACATCCGCCTGCTCGACCCATTGGGGATGGTGCTCCAGGTACACCTGAACTCCCATATCTGACAGGCGCTGTGTCGTCGCCGTGGCCTTCTGGTCGGAACCTGTCACCACAAACCCCAGGTTATGCAATACTTCTGCAATGCCGCTCATGCCAGAGCCGCCAATGCCAATCATGTGCACCCGTTGCATGCGATTGACAAATCGGTTTTTCGGGCTCATGTAATTCATGCCGCCATGACCTCCAGACAGGCTTGCGCCACCTTGTCCGCTGCATCAGGGACAGACAAGGCATGGGATCTTTCCGCCATCGCCCGGCGCTTGTCCGGTGACTCAATCAACCGTGCCAAGGCGGCATGCAACAAGGATTCCGGCTGGTTCTCCAGCCACATCAAGGCCGCCTGACGGCTGACCGCATGTTCAGCATTGTGCCGCTGATGGTCGTCCACCGCTTGCGGGAAAGGCACCAGCACAGCCGGCAGAGCAGCTGCCTGAATCTCGGCCAGGCTCAAAGCGCCAGCTCTTGCCACAACCATGTCCGCCCAGCGATAAGCCGACGCCATATCTTCAATAAATGGTTCCACTTTAATATTGGAATGACTTTCCAGCCCCGCCTGGGCATAAGCCCGTTCAGTCGCAGCTTGTTTGTTTTTGCCGCTCTGGTGCCATATCTCAATCGCTCCGGTTTCGACCCACCGGGCCAATTGCCGGGGCAGGCGCGTGTTCAACGACTGAGCGCCCTGACTGCCACCAAGCGCCAGCAAGCGGATTCGCCTTTGCGCGCTGTGCGTTTGAGTGCTGTCACCACCATGTCCAATTGCCCCGGGAATCGGTCCGTATCCATGTCTGGCGCGCTCAACCCCCACCGCGATAATGCTTTGCCGGACGGGGTTGCCCACGCAGCGGGTTCCGGGTATGTCCGCCAGATCAAACCCCGTCAGCACTTGATTCGCCCAACGCGCCAGGGTCCGGTTGGTCAGACCCAGGACACTGTTTTGCTCATGTACCACCAGAGGCCGGTTAAGCAGCCGGGCCGCCACACCACCGGGTGCGGCGACATACCCCCCCAGACTCAACACCACATGACCGCTGCCCGGCGGCGGATTTCTCAGAGCCTTCGCCGCCTGCCACACCGCTTTGCCCAGCCTCCAGGGCATGCCCAGGGCGGTCAACAAGCCTTTTCCCCGTAAAGCACGGATATCAATGGCCGTCACCGGAATTCCCTGTTTGGCCACCAGCGATAGCTCCATACCGCCGCTCGCACCGAGCCAGTCCACGGTCACGCCGCGCTTCTTCAAGGCATCCGCCACCGCCAGTCCGGGGAAGATATGCCCGCCTGTGCCCCCGGCCATAATGGTTACCCGGCTCATGAGTGTTTCTCCTTGCGCCTGCGCACAGTGGCTTGTTGTACGCGGCGATTTTCATAGGAAATGCGTAATACCACGGCCAAAGCCAGCATATTCATCAAAATGGCTGAGCCGCCAGAGCTTATCAATGGCAGGGTCAGGCCTTTGGTGGGCACCAAGCCCAGATTGACCGCCATACTTAAAAAAGCTTGCAGCGCCAGCCATGAGCCAATGCCAGCGGCGGTATAGGCGCCGAACAGGTTGCCGTTGCCCAGCGCTTCTCGCGCTATGGCGAAAATGCGCCAGGTCAGGAGCCCATAAAGTCCCACCAACAGCAAGACGCCCAAATAGCCCAACTCTTCGGCATATACCGAAAAAATGAAATCTGTATGCATCTCCGGAAGATAAAACAGTTTTTGCACGCTGGCGCCCAAACCAACGCCAGACCACTCACCCCGGCCAATGGCAATCAGCGCCTGTACCAACTGGAAACCCGAGTCATATTTATGCTCGAAAGGATCCATAAAATTCGTCAACCGCCGGACCCGGTAAGGTTGCGCCACAGCCACCATGGCCATGCTTGCCACCGAGACTAAACCGAACAGCACCACATAACGCAACCGCACACCGGCCATAAAAATCATCATCAGGCTAATGGCAAACAATAACACCACGGAGCCGAAATCCGGTTGCATCAGCAGCAAAAAGGCGGCGGCGGCCACAATGCCCAACGGTTTAACCGCACCCATCAGCTGTTTCTGCACAGCCGCTTGATGACGCACCAGATAGCTGGCCAAATACACAATCAATGCCAGCTTAACCGCCTCGACAACCTGAAACCGGGCAAAACCAAGATTTAACCAACGACGGGCGCCGTTCACTTTGACGCCCAAGTACGGAATCAGTACCAATATCAGCAAGGCAAAAGCCAAAAACAGCAGAAACCACGCCATTTTGCTCAAATTTTCACTGGAAATCGCCATCAAGACAGCCGACAAAAACAGCCCGGCAACAACAAACACCACATGTTTCTTCAGGTAGTAAAAAGCATCATGATTGTAGTGGTCGGCAATGGCCACCGATGAGGACGCCACCATGACAATACCGATACTCAACAAAGCCACGGCGGCCACGGCCAGCCAAAAATCAACGCCCACAGCCAGCAAGCTGCCCGGGGATAATTTGTTGGCTTGTTTTTTCATATTGTCCCTGTTATTGCTTTAAACAACTGTTGTGCTAGCGGATTTTTAACGTTGCCAGGCCCACCAGCACCAGCACCAAAGAAATAATCCAAAAGCGCACGATCACTTTGGGTTCGGCCCAGCCCTTGAGCTCAAAATGGTGGTGAATCGGCGCCATGCGAAAAATGCGCTTGCCACGCAATTTGAACGAGGCCACTTGCAAGATCACCGAAACCGTTTCCATGACAAAAACGCCAGCCATAATAAAAAACACCAGCTCCTGACGAACAATCAGCGCCCCAATACCCAGGGCAGCACCCAGCGCCAGTGCACCCACATCGCCCATAAAAACCTGTGCCGGATAGGTGTTGAACCAGAGAAAACCCAGTCCCGCGCCCACCATGGCGGCGCAAAAAACCGCCAGTTCACCGGCACCTGGCACCTTAGCGATATACAGATACTGGGAAAACACAGCATGACCAGCCAGATAAGCAAACAGACCCAAAGCCGCAGCGATCATGACCGTAGGCATAATGGCCAGCCCGTCCAGCCCGTCGGTCAGATTGACCGCATTACTGGCGCCAACAATGACAAAATATCCCAGCGGGATCATCCACCAGCCCAAAGACCAGTGGGTGTCTTGCACAAATGGCATAACCAGTTCGTTACGAAAACTGTCATGCCCATAGAAGTACAAAAGCAGTACCGCACTTAAGCCCACCAGTGACTGCAACAGGTATTTCCAGCGGCCCGGCAGACCGGCGGAGTTGCCGCGGGAAATTTTCAGATAGTCATCCAGCCAGCCAATGACTGCAAAACCAATGAGCACATAAAGCACCAGCCAGACATAAAAATTTCTTAAATCCGCCCATAAAAGCGTGGAAAGAACAATGACAGAAACGATCATGGCCCCTCCCATAGTCGGCGTGCCCTGCTTGCTAAGATGGGTTTGGGGACCATCGTTACGCACTTGCTGGCCAATCTGCCGGCCTTGCAGATGACGAATAAACCACGGCCCCAGCAGCAAGGACAAAGCCAGCGATGTCAACGCGGCCATAATGGCTCGAAAAGTCAGATAGCTGAACAGGTTCATCCAGCTGTATTCATGACGGAATTGTTCTGCCAACCAAAGAATCATGCTGGTTGCTCCTGTTTTAGCAAAGCGTTTACCACGTCTTCCATGTGCGCGCTGCGCGAGGCCTTGACCAGCACCGTGCCCTGTGCTGGCCAGGCTTTTTGCACCGCTGTTATCAATGTCTGTTTATCCTGAAAAGCATGGCCCTTGTCTCCCATGGCCGCCGCGGCCCGGGCCGCTTGAGGCCCGACAGTCCAAAGCGCATCAATGCCTTGTTGACGGGCGTATTCCCCCACTTCCCTGTGCATGGCTTCGCTGGCATTCCCCAACTCAGCCATATCGCCCAGGACCAGCCAGGCCGGCCGCGAGCTTTCAGCCAGCACATCAATCGCCGCCCTGACCGAGGCCGGGTTGGCGTTATAACTATCGTCCAGCAGTGTTACCCCGCGCACCTGTCCACGGTTCTGGAGCCGGCCTGCAGGCGCTTCAAAGGCTTCCAGCCCCGCTTGCATGTCCTCCAATGAAACAGACAGCGGCCATGCGGCTGCCACTGCCGCGGCCGCATTCATAATGTTGTGATAACCAGGCGCCGGCAAGTGGCATTCCAGAATATCGCCACCGGGCAGGCGCAATACACAGTGACGGCGGTCCAGTATGCACACATCACTGTCTGCATGCTCCCCAAAAGTTAGGCAATATGCTTTGCCTGCTTGCTGCCGCATAAACTCGTAGAAACCATCATCACGATTGATCACCGCCGTTCCCTCGGCTCCCAGACTGTGGTAGATTTCGCTTTTCCCGGCGGCAATCTCCTCCAGAGAACCAAAGCGGCCAGCATGTGCGTTCGATACGTTGGTCACCACCGCCACATGCGGTGGCGCCAATTGTGTCAGTGCGGCGATATCCCCGCGTTGGGCCGCTCCCATTTCGATTACGGCCATTTGGGTGGCCGCCGGCATTTCCAGTATGGTGAGTGGCACACCAATTTCATTGTTGAAATTACCCGCGGTGGCGTGGGTTTTACCGTTGCGGGAAAGGATGGCGGCAAGCATGTTTTTGACCGTGGTCTTACCGTTGGAGCCTGTTACGGCCACCGTCAACGGATTCACCTGCCGCTGCCAGGCCCGGGCCAAAGCGCATAAAGCCTGGTGCGTATCGGCCACCAGCAGTTGCGGCACCGGCACATCCTGTGCGCTTGTCACCATAGTGGCCACCGCCCCGTTTTCAATGGCCTGGCGCACATATTTTTCACCATCAGTGCGCTCACCTCGAAGCGCCATAAACAGGCGGCCAGCGCAATTCTGGCGGCTGTCAGTGGCAACACCGCTAAACCGCAACGGTTGGCCCACCAGTGTCGCGCCGGTGATGGCGGCGGCCTGTTGCAAGTTCCCCTGAATCATGCACACGCCTCCAGCGCCGCGCGGGCGACATGACAGTCGTCAAAAGGCAGGTACTCTCCCTGAATTTCCTGCCAAACTTCGTGCCCCTTTCCGGCAATCAGCACCAAATCATCGGGATTGGCGTGACGAATGACATATTCAATGGCCTGTTGCCGATTACGGATGACCTGCGGCTGGCTCAACATGCCAAACTTGATATCTTCGATAATGGCATCGCCATTCTCAAACCGGGGGTTGTCATCGGTCAGCACCACCTCGTCGGCCAGTTTCTCCGCAATATGCCCCATTTGCGGGCGTTTGCCTTTATCGCGATTGCCCCCACAGCCAAAAACACACCAAATCTTGCGGGCATTGTGTTGTTTAAGCGCCCTGAGCACCTGCTCCAATGCGTCGGGCGTATGGGCATAGTCCACCACAATCAACGGGCTTTCGCCCACGCTTGAAACCAGATTCATGCGGCCAGGAACCGGTTGAAGGGTGGGAAGAACTCGACCAACCGCCGAAAAATCTTCTCCGGCAGCCAGCAAGGCGCTCGCCACCGCCAGCAAATTATCCACATTGAAATGCCCAAACAACCGGCTTGTCACCGGCATTTGGTGGCAGATTTGCCGGTTTTTATCCAGCAGGCACAAAGTAAAATCCAGACCCGCCGGATGCAGGCGGATGTTTTCAGCCAGCAAGGCGGCGGGGGCTGCGCTGGCTTCAGGCAAACGGCCACTGGCCGCATACGGCCAGCATTGGACCGATGGCGATAGCTGCCTGATAATGTCCCCGCCAGCCGGGTCATCCTGATTGACAATGGCGCAACGCAGTTCCTGATGGGCAAACAGACGGGCTTTGGCCTGAAAATACTCGGCCATGGTATTGTGATAGTCCAGATGATCCCGGCTCAGGTTGGTAAACACCGCCTGGTCAAGGTTCAAACCTTTGTCCCGGCCCTGGCTCAAGGCGTGGGAAGAGACCTCAATACTGACCCGGGAATAACCCGCATGACGAAAGTCAGCCAATAACGCCTGCATTTCCAGCGCCGATGGCGTGGTGTTTTTCAGGGGCGAAAGACCATTCAAATCGCCATAACCCAGAGTGCCAATGTAAGCGGCGCGGTGACCCAAGGCGGTCCATGCCTGTAACAGCAGCCAGGCCACTGATGTCTTGCCATTGGTGCCGGTAATGGCAGTGATTGCCATATCCTCAGAAGGGTGACCATACCAGGTGGCCGCCACATGCCCCAGCTTTTCAGACAAATCGCCCACTTCAATTATCGGAACTTTTATGCTTTCCCGCCGGGATTTGGGGGATGGCCGGCCCGCTTTGGGCGCTTCTGCCAGAATGGAAACGGCCCCGGCCCGCTGCGCCTGATAGGCAAAATCAAGGCCATGAATCTGATGGCCTGAAAGGGCCAGAAACACCTCGCCGGCACGCAGACGGCGTGAATCCAGGCATAATCCACTAACCACCGGGTTTTCCCCCACCGGTGGCTGACCCATCCATGCTAGCAGGTCATTCAGTCGATACTGCTGTTTTTGTGTGACAGGTTGACTCATTGCTCGCCCCCTGTCATTTTTATCCGGGCTGTTTCTGGCTTTTTCGCCGGCTGGGGTAAGTGATCCGGCGGAACATTCAACATGCGCAAAGCGGTCTGCATGATTTCCGCAAACACTGGTGCGGCCACCTGGCCGCCGCCAAATTCATCGCCAGCCGGATCATTGATACTGACCACCACCACCAGCCGAGGATGGTCCGCTGGTGCAAAACCGGCAAACGTGGCCACATACCTGTCCACATACTGGCCGCGTTCATTCTTACGCGCCGTGCCCGTCTTGCCCGCCACCTCATAGCCACGGATGCGCGCCCGGTGTCCGGTGCCCTGCTCGCTGACCACCGCTTTGAGCATTGTGCGAACCTGGCGGGCGATGGCCGGATCCAGCACCGCCTTGTCAGGGTGAATCAAACCCTTGATAAACGATGGAGAGCGCCAACGGCCATTATTGGCAATGGCGCCATAGGCCGCTGCCAGCTGTAACACTGTGACGGACAAACCATAGCCCCTGGATAGCGCGGCCTGATCCACCTTGCGCCACTTACGGTAATGGGGAAAATAGCCGGAGGATTCACTGCGAATCAGGTTTTGCGTTGGCGTGCCAAATCCAAAACGTCGGAAAACATCCCACATGTGCTCCTTGTCCAAATCCAGGGCAATTTTCGCCATGCCGACATTGCTGGATTTGGCCAGGACCTGAGTCAGACTTAACGGACCATAGTCCCGAAAATCATTCACCACCGTACCATCAATTTCCCAGCGCCCCGGCGAAGTATCAATCACCGTTTGCGGCGTATATGTGCCACTTTCCAAAGCGGCGATCATGGTAAAGGGTTTCATCACCGAACCGGGTTCATACACATCCATCATGGCCCGGTTCAAAAGACCCTTCTTAAGGGCTTGCCGGTCACGCTTGTTGGGGTTAAAAGATGGCTGGTTGGCCATGGCCAGCACTTCGCCGGTAGCCACATCCAGCGCCACGGCCGAGGCGGACTTGGCCCCATAGCGATACATGGCTTTTTTCAAGCTCCGGTAAGCAGCGTACTGTAGTCGCCGGTCAATGCTGATATGTAAATCCCGCGCTGGCACCACTGGCCGGATTTCCTCGACTTCACGAATCACATTGCCGCGGGAATCTTTCACCACGCGCTTAAGCCCAGGCTCGCCGGACAAATCTTCATCAAAAAAGCGCTCCAGTCCTTCCTGCCCCTGGTCTTCGATATTGGTAATGCCGATGAGCTGGGCAATGGTTTCGCCAGCCGGATAAAACCGCTTGAATTCGGTTTGGAAATTCACGCCCTGAATGTTCAGCGCCCGGATTTCATCCGCCAATTCCGGCTCAATCAAGCGTTTTATGTACAAAAAACGCCGTTGTTGCCGCGATGACACCAGAGCCTTGAGTTTGTCTGCATCCAAGTCCAGCTTATCTGCCAACTGGTCGATACGATCAAAGTTTTCCATCAACCGGACAGGATCCACCCACACCGATTCCATGGCCACGGAAATTGCCAGCGGTTCGTTGTTGCGGTCATAAATCACCCCACGGGATACCGGAATCGTCTCTGTGCGAATTTGCCGCTTGTTGGCTTCGTGCTGAAAAAAACGGGTCTGCTTGATTTGCACCTTGAAAGCCTTAACCACCACCGCCGCAAACAGACAAAACAGAATCGCCAGTAACACACCCATACGGCGACTAATGCTTTGAGCGTTGATTTTTGTGTTGTTTGCTTTCATCGTTTTATGGTGATAACCTGGTCTTCCTGCGGCTGTACCATGCCCAGTTGTTCCCGTGCAAACCGCTCTATCAATCCGTTGTCCACCTTGGTGGAATATTCACTTTGTAACCGTCCCCACTCCTGATTGAGCGCTTGTTCCGTTTTCAGCAAGACTTGCAGGCTGGCAAACTTTTGTCGGGTTTTGTGCTGGCGATACACCGACTCCACCACCACCAGCAACGTTACGGCCAGTACTGCGATGGCAAAAAACCAGGGCGTCAGTTTTTTCATACTTTTTCCGCCACCCGCATAATCGCACTGCGCGCGCGCAGGTTACGCGTCAGCTCTTCCTCACTCGCCTTGACCGGCTTGCCGATAACGCGCAACCGCGGCGCTTTCTGGTTAACCGGCAGTGGCATGCGGCGATTCACCGGCCCTGTGGATGCCTGTTGGCGCAAAAACCGTTTGACCAGCCGGTCTTCCAGGGAATGAAAGCTGATAACCACCAAACGCCCCCCTTTCTTCAATAAATCCACCGCCCTGGGCAAAGCCCTTTCCACTTGTTCCAGCTCCCGGTTGACGTGAATGCGAATGGCCTGAAATATGCGCGTGGCCGGGTGTTTTTTTTCATGCTTGCGATTCACCGAAGCGGCAATTTCAGCCAGTTGCTCTGTGCGTTCAATGGGTTGTTGCTGGCGGAATTCCGCAATGGCGCGCGCCATTCTGCGAGCATTTTTTTCTTCGCCATAACGCCAGAAAACCCGGGCCATTTCCTTTTCGTCCGCATGGGCCAACCATTGCGCGGCGCTTTCCCCACTGCGATTATCCATACGCATGTCCAAAGGGCCCGATTGCATAAAGCTGAAACCGCGACGGGCATCGTCCAGTTGCGGGGAAGAAACCCCCAAATCAAACAAAATCCCATCCACCGTCATGCCTCCCTCGCCTTCTTGCTGGTTGCTGTTCGCATTTAATGCCTCGGCAACCAGCTGGTCCAGATTCTCAAAAGCGCCGGAACACACCCGCACGCGCGGGTCTTCATTGGCCAATGCCTGCGCGGCGGTCAGTGCCTGTGGATCACGGTCAATCACCACCAGGCGTCCTGCCGCCGACAACGATTGCAAAATTCGACGGCTGTGGCCACCACGGCCAAAAGTGGCATCCACATAAACGCCATCCGGACGGATATTCAAGGCTGCCACCGCTTCGTCCAGCAACACCGCCTGATGTGTCAACTCCGAAGTCATTACAGCACCAGTTGTTGCATGGCTTCAGATACGCCTTCACCCACATCAGGAAGCTGGTGACGGGCTTTCTGCAAGGCGTCTTCATTCCATATTTCAAATTTGTTCCCCAGTCCGAGAATCACCACCCTTTTTTCCATGGCCGCCACCTGACGCAAGGTCACAGGCAGTAAAATACGCGAACCCTTGTCCGGCGTCACATGGCAGGCGCTGCCCACCAACCGGCGTTGCAGCGCCCTGTGCTTGGGGTCAAAAGTGCTCAGGGACATGACTTCATCGCGGATGCGCTCCCATTCCTGTTGCGGATACAGCCACAGCGAATCGTTTTCATAGGCGTTGTAGGTCAAGACCAACCGGTTTTCGCACTCAGCCGCAATCTGCTCGCGATACCTGACCGGTATGGCAAGACGGCCCTTGGCGTCCAAATTGAGTGCGGTTTCACCGTAAAACATCCTGATAACCCACTTTTACCCACTTTTTCCCATAATGTTGCACCTTATTCCTTTCGGTTTGACCTGTCAAGGCGCGACTTCACAAAAAACGTTTCAAATCAATAAGTTAGTTAATCAACAACGGAAAGAATATCTGCTATGTATTTGATTTAACAAGAAAAGACTGACAAAGCAGTGGGGTAAAAATGAGCAGAAGCGCCAAAAGCAGTCTTGATTCAATAACCGCCAAAGCGCTTGAATACCGCCTGAATCAGCTATAATCGCGCCTGGTTACGACTGGATTAAGCCGCATATCGCGGAGCCTGCCAGCCTGTTTCAGCACCCGAAATCACGCCATTAGCCCAGGGGAAAACATGAACAACCATCGTCACGACCCAAACCGCCATATCCGCGCCCCGCGCGGCACCCGTCTAAGCGCCAAATCCTGGCTGACTGAAGCCCCCTTGCGCATGTTAATGAACAATCTCGACCCGGAGGTGGCCGAACGGCCTGAGGATCTGGTGGTGTATGGCGGTATTGGCCGCGCCGCCCGCAACTGGCCCAGCTATGACGCCATTGTTGAGGCCCTGAAAAATCTCTCGGAAGATGAAACCCTGCTGATCCAGTCCGGAAAGCCGGTGGGAGTATTCCCCACCCATGCCGATGCCCCCCGAGTGCTTATCGCCAATTCCAACCTGGTGCCGGCCTGGGCCAACTGGGAACATTTCAATGAACTGGACAAAAAAGGCTTGATGATGTTTGGCCAGATGACCGCCGGATCGTGGATCTATATCGGCTCTCAAGGCATTGTTCAGGGCACCTATGAAACCTTTGTGGAAATGGGGCGCCAACATTACGGCGGCGATTTGTCGGGAAAATGGATACTCACTGCCGGGCTGGGCGGAATGGGCGGTGCCCAACCCCTGGCCGCCACCATGGCTGGCGCTTCCATGCTGGCCATTGAATGCCAGGCGTCGCGTATCGAAAAACGCCTGCAAACCGGCTATCTGGACCGCCAGGCCAATACACTGGAAGAAGCACTCGCCATCATTGACGCCGCCCACGCCAAAGGCACGCCGGTGTCTGTCGGCCTGCTGGGGAATGCCGCGGAAATTCTGCCAGACATGGTGGCCCGCGGCATCCGCCCGGATGCGGTCACAGACCAGACATCGGCCCACGACCCGGTGAATGGCTATCTGCCCGCAGGCTGGCGTGTAGAGGAATGGTTTGAAAAGCGGGAAACCCAGCCGGAACTGGTGGCCAGCGCGGCCAGAGCCTCCATGAAAGTGCATGTCCAGGCCATGCTGGATTTCCAGAAAATGGGCGTTCCCACTTTTGATTACGGCAATAATATTCGCCAGATGGCCTTCGACGAAGGGCTTCACAATGCGTTTGACTTCCCTGGTTTTGTGCCGGCTTATGTGCGGCCGCTATTTTGCCGGGGCATTGGCCCGTTTCGCTGGGCGGCCTTATCCGGCGACCCGGAGGACATTTATAAAACCGACGCCAAGGTCAAGGAACTGATTCCTGATGACCCACACTTGCACCACTGGCTGGATATGGCCCGCGAACGCATCCAGTTTCAGGGCCTTCCGGCGCGAATTTGCTGGGTCGGCCTGGGACAACGGCACAAGCTGGGGCTGGCTTTCAACGAAATGGTGCGCAGCGGCGAGCTGAAAGCGCCCGTCGTCATTGGCCGGGATCACCTGGATTCCGGCTCTGTGGCCAGCCCCAACCGGGAAACCGAAGCCATGGCCGATGGCTCTGATGCGGTGTCTGACTGGCCCATTCTCAATGCCTTGCTGAATACCGCCAGCGGCGCCACCTGGGTATCCTTCCACCATGGTGGCGGCGTGGGCATGGGATACGCCCAGCACGCCGGCGTGGTGATTTGTTGCGACGGCAGCGAAGCGGCCGACAAACGCATCCGCCGGGTGCTGTGGAACGATCCGGCCACCGGTGTCATGCGGCATGCTGACGCCGGCTACCAGGAGGCCCGCCAGTGCGCCCGCCAACACGGCCTGAACCTGCCCATGATCGCCCAGGACAATACTTCCGGGACAACAACGAAATGAACAGCATCACTTTGACACTCACCGAGGCGGGTTTTTCTCTGGCGGACTTGCGTCGCATCTGGCAACAACCCGTTAAACTGGATATCGACAAGGCTTTGTGGCAGCGTGTGCGGCAGGCCCGGCAAGCCATTGAAGACATCACTCAATCCGGACAAACCATCTATGGCGTCAACACCGGATTTGGTCTGCTGGCGCGCAAAAAAATTCCTTCCGAAGAACTGGACACCCTGCAACGCAACCTGGTGACGTCCCATGCCACTGGCGTCGGTAACCCGGTGGATGCTGACACCACCCGCCTGTGCATGGCCCTGAAAATCGCCAGTCTGGCCCAGGGCCATTCCGGGGTTCACCCTCGTACTCTGGAACTGTTGCTGGCCATGTTCAACCACGGTATTTATCCGCTGATTCCGGAAAAAGGTTCCGTGGGCGCCTCAGGCGACCTGGCGCCACTGGCGCATCTGAGCTGCACCATGATCGGCCTGGGCGACGTCATATACCAGAACCAGACCATGGCCGCCACACAAGCGCTGACCGCCGCCGGGCTGACGCCCATTCAACTTGGCCCCAAAGAAGGGCTGGCTTTGCTCAATGGCACACAAATGTCCACAGCCCTGGGACTCAAGGGCCTGTTTCTCATGGAAAACTGTTTCAATGCCGCAGTGATTGCCGGAGCACTCTCTGTGGATGCGGCCAAAGGCAGCTTACAACCTTTCGACGAACGGATTCATTGCGTGCGCGGACAACACGGCCAGATTGCGGTGGCCGCTGTCTACCGCCAACTACTGGCTGGCAGCGAAATTCTGCACTCCCACGAAAATTGTGATCGCGTGCAGGACCCTTATTGCCTGCGCTGTCAGCCACAGGTGATGGGCGCGGTATTGGACACCATCAGCCACTGCGCCACACGTTTGCACATTGAAGCCAATGCCGCCACGGATAACCCGCTGGTCTTTCCCGCCAGCGGCGATGTGCTGTCTGGCGGCAACTTTCATGCCGAACCGGTGGCCTTCGCCGCCGATTTTCTGGCCATCGCCCTGACAGACATGGCCAACATGAGCGAGCGCCGCATTGCCATGCTCATCGACCCGGTAATGAGCCGCCTGCCGGCTTTTCTGGTGCCGGATTCCGGAGTCAATTCCGGCTTTATGATCGCTCATGTGACCGCCGCGGCCCTGGCCAGTGAAAACAAAACGCTGGCCCACCCGGCCTCTGTCGATACCATTCCCACATCTGCCAATCAGGAAGACCACGTCAGCATGGCCACCTTTGCCGCCCGCAGGCTGACAGACATGGCCGAGAATGCCGCCACCATCATCGGCATTGAAATCATGGCCGCCTGTCAAAGCATCGACTTTCATCAGGGGTTAAAGACCTCCGAACCCCTGTACGCGGTCTATCAACGCGTCCGGCAGACCGTGCCTTTTCTCGACAAAGACCGTTTACTGACTCAGGATATTCACAGCCTTCGGCAGAGAGTGCTGGCAGGAGATTTCAATGCCCATTTGCCCGCTATCACGCCCAGTCTGCATGGCATAAAATGACTGGCCGGCCATTATTTCACCTTCATCATGGGCGCCGGCCGGTGCTAATTAGCATCCCCCACGATGGAGGCTGGATACCCGGGGATATTCTTGCCCGCTTACGGCCAGAGTTTCACCATACCCCCGACCGCGACTGGCATGTCACCCGACTATACGATTGGGCTGTCGATATGGGTTTCAGCGTGATCCGCGCCACTGTTTCCCGTTATGTCGTGGACTTGAACCGGCCAGCAGACAATAGCCCGCTTTATCCGGGTGTACGCACGCCCGGGGTATGCCCGCTGACCGATTTTTCGGGTCAGCCGCTCTATTTGCCCGGGCAGAAGCCAGATACCCAATCTCTGAACCAAAGGCTGGCGCGCTACTGGCGTCCTTATCACCAAGCGCTGGAAAGCGAGCTACAACGGCTGCGCCAACGGCACCAACAGGTGCTGTTATGGGATGCTCACAGCATTCGCTCCCGCGTACCGGCGTTGTTCAGCGGCCGCCTGCCGGATTTCAATCTGGGCAGCCACCATGGCCACGCGTGTGCCGAGCCATTACAAAAACTGGCGGAACAGTCATTGCGGCAATATCGGCCGCGTTCGGTGGCTGTCAATGGCCGTTTTGTCGGCGGCCACATTACCCGCCACTATGGTCACCCGGATCGCGGCGTCCATGCCTTGCAAATGGAAATCAGCCAGCGGGTCTATCTGGACGAAAACCGCTTAAAACTCCACCATGGCTTCAGCGAAAGTCGCCATATGCTGCGCCACTTGCTTGTGCGTCTGGCAGATTCTCTGGAGGATGTCTAGGCATTACGCTTAAACCTGGCTACTGAAACCACCGGCGCAAGGCGCGCAAGGGTGCGGTCACTCTCCAGGAGGTGGAGTTTTCAAGGGCTTGAATTCGTGCCAACAATGCCTGTTTGTCTTGACCCATCTGCGCCAGAGCCGCTTGTATCTGCGTCTCATGTACCGCCGGCGCTTTACCTGTGTGTCGCTGGGACAATTGCCTTATCTGGGCTTCAGCCCGCAGACGCTGGTTTTCATCCGTTAAATCAGTAATGGTGGCATACAGCCGTTTCAGGTGTTGGTCGCGCCGTGCCAGCAGGGTTTTAATCAATGCCTCATCCTCGCTTGTGAGTGTATGCCCCTCGCGAATATGGGCTGGCAAATGGCGCTCCACATAAATCGTGGAATGCGGCCTGATTTTTTCAGGCCGTGTGGGGGTGTAGTAATACAACGCAAAGGATTTACGGCTGAGGTGTTTCTTGTCTTCCGGCAAATTAATGCGGGGGAAGCCATGCCAGGAAATATCATTGGTCTCAAAAATAACCGCGCGATTAAACAGGGGCTCGACACTCACAATCTCATCTTCTTCCGGCGGCCGGTAAGGGTCCTTGTGCAGCTCGATATTGCCGCCCCATTCTTTCTCCCATTCCTTGTTTAAATACACGATCAAATTCATGCGTCGATGCAATCCGGTGATGGGGTGATGGGTAAAATCCACATGCGGGTCCAGATCCTGCCCATCGAGATTATTATGGGTGCCGCCGCCAAAATAATGCGGGTCGTAATGCAAATCTTCGATTCCGGTCAGCCGTGTAACCATGTCCCGGAAGGACTGGCTCTTTACCAAGGCATCGAGGCGACGGTAATGTTCGCCCAGATGCGCCACGCCCTGATGAACCGCCTTGCGGCCAATATTACCGTTTTCATCGGTGGCCAGCTTTTCATCAAAGGCCGGAAACTCCTGCAACAAGGACTCGCAAAATTCCGGTTGAAAAAAGTCATCAATCACCACATGACGGAACGGCTTGGCCTGCTCAAACTGACGACCAATGGCATCTGCAGATTGAATAACGTGGGGAGAAAGGTATTTGGTAAGATCCATGGCTTTGTTTGGCGGTTAATGGCGTCGAAATGACAGATAATTATAGCATTACTCTATCGGCTCGATGGTGATGGAACGCACCGCCACGCCTACCCGCCGCTGATCATCACTGCCAAAGGCCTCGGCATGTGTTGGCACCCGTGGCACCCGAATTTGCAAGCGCAATACTGCACTGCCGTCAAAAACCCTGGCAGAAAGCTGCGCCTGTATTGTTCTGACCACCGAGCCGGCATCACCTTGCACCCTGGTGGATAACTCCACTTCATTAGCCTGGAGCCGCAACTGCTCAATATCAGCTGGGCTAATGGCATTAATCACCTCCAGGCTCAGTTGATACCGGCCCGGTTTCAACACCAGCCAGAGATCCGCTGTTTTTTGCGGCCCCGTCCAGCGAAACCAGTGTTTTTCCGGCAAGGCCAGCTCACGCCGATGCCAGTGACAGCCAATCAATGGTTGGTCAAAGTGGTAACGCCAACGATCAGGCAGCGCTGACTCCGGCAATCGCCGCAGGTATTGCTCGACGCGCTGCCTGTAAGCATGACGCAACAAATCATCGATTGTGTCGGTTTTACGCTGGCGAACATTTTCCAGCGCTGTTTTCATGCGATCAAAACGGCGCTCAAACTCATCAACGGCCCAGGCATACAACCGGCGATCCCAACTGTTAGCGCGTTCAATGGACAACCGCGCCTGTTCACTGACCCTGCTGGCTTTCCGTCGGGCATTAAGGCGCTCGCTCACACCCACAGGCGGCAAGCCAAATTGCCAGGCGAACAGACGCAGGGAGTCATCAAATCGCTCCTGGATACCGAACCACTCGCAGGTTTTCAGGGTTGACAAGGCGCGCTGGTAACGCTGTTCGGCAGTCAACTCTGGCGCCTTGTCCGGCAACCACTGGCGCACCACCTGCTCACTGGTTGAAGACAGAAAAATATCCTGGGCATCGGGATCATCATGAATATCAAAAGACAGGTAGCGCACTTGCCGATCATTCAGCAAAATCCTGGTGCGAGGGTGAGCGGCAAACGCCTCAAGCGTCATGCCCAAATCCTTAACCAGTTGATGGACCCGGGTATTTTTTTCCCGTCGAATAAAGTGGTAGGTAGATACAGACAAGGGCAGCGGGTCACGCAACATGGTCAATAACTGGGGCGAAGAGCCAGAAAAAACCTTGAGGCCACCGCCGCCAAAATGCCCTCGAAAAAAGGAAAACCGGCTGGCCTGTTGCACGATTTCAGGTCTTAATTCACGCCACAGTTGCGCCGGAAAAATGTGTGTCTGATGGAACAGGCGATCCAGAATGGCAATCAGACTGGTACCGGCTGTTTTGGGAATGTGAATAAAGTAAAAGGGCCGAGACGCATCCCTTGCCATATCCGGCCAGGCCCTGGTATTGTCTGGCAACAACATGGCCAGGGCATGTGCGCTCTGAACTGGCTCGGTCTGCCTGTTGCGTGATGGACGCCCCGTGTCCAACCAGTGTCTGATCTCAGCGAGGAATGACCGTATCTGCATAATGATTCAATGGTCAACCGGAAAGAATCTTTTCATAGGCCGCCTGCAACCGGCGATCATAGTTTTCCGGCGAAAAAAGCTGAGCCTGCTTATATCCCAATGCCCGCAAGGTGGCGCGTTTTTCTGGCGAGCGAATCAGGCTCTCCAAAGCCTGCCGGATTTCCTGCGGCTGATACGGGTCAACATACTCCACGGCGTTCCCCCCCACCTCTGGCAAGGAAGAAACCGATGAGCAGATCACCGGGCAACCATGATTCATGGCTTCCAGCACCGGCAAACCAAATCCCTCATAAATGGAGGGAAAAACCAGGCAGGTGGCATTACGCAATAAAATGGAAAGTTCTTCTTGGGGCAGATAGTCCAGAAACTCGTAACGGTATTTCCCCAGGTAGGCATCCAGTTCCTTGAGCTGATCCTGCCACAACCAGGCTTTACGGCCAACGATGGCCAGTTTGTAGCCTGAGTCAATGAAGGCCATGGCCCGAATCAGTGCCTTGATGTTTTTTTTCGGCTCGATATTACCCAGAAAAAGAACGTAACGATCTTTTTGCAGGCGCTTGGCTTGCAAAAAAATCTGGTCATCCTCTTCGGCGCTCATCCTGTCCAGATTCCCATTGAAACGGCAGGTTTGGTAGGTAACGTGGATTTTATCCTCCGGCACCTGGTAAAGCGCCATCAAATCCTTTTTGGTGTGCTCAGAAACCGTCAAGATGGCATCTGAGTGCCTGATATTCCACTGGACAAGATGATGAAACACTTTTTTGTCATCCAGGGTGGCAAAAGGCACGCGCAGGGGAATCAGATCATGAATGGTGGTAATGTTTTTCGCCCCGGCCACGTGCACCGGTAACAAGGTGGTTCGGTGCCAGATATCCGGCGGCGTGGGCAGTTTGAGCCGCACCGCTTGACCCGTCAAGGCAAACAAGCGATTGGCCGAGTGAAACACATCAGGCACATTGACCAGACTTTCATACAGTACGCCTTTTTTGCGAGATAGAAAATCACCGGGATTCGGTACTGTCACGTGGGGGGTCACTGTCACCGCAGGCGGTTTTTTCAGCAGTCTTACGCCTATCCGTATATTATCCCGAACGGCGCGCAGCAGCGGCCTGTTCAGCCAACCTGTGGATTTATGATACTGTTCAAACAATTTCACCTCATCCAGCAGCGGCGATTTCCCGCTCACATAGGGGTTGGCGGTCAGCACATCAACCGAATACCCCAGACGATGATAAGCCTCCAGCAAAGTCATCCCGTAGGTTTTGATACCGGAGCCTTTCTGTAAGGCCAGATTAAATGCATCCACGAGAATGCGCCGTGAAACATCCCCGGATGAATTCGGCGAAGAACGCTCAGATTGTGTCATATGGCAGCTACCGCACTGTTTGTCATGGGTGGTCGAGCAATAACGATGGGCATATTGAAGCCATTGACGCAGGAAGAAGAAATAATCAGCCAATGGCCAGATAAGCTGTGCTATTTTATCGGCAATTCTCACCGCTGTACGTCTTTATGAAACAATTTCCAGCCCCTTCCTGCGCGCCGGTTCCGGATGCTTTTAACGTCTACCAACGCTGGCAGCAGCGCGACGATGCTGAAAACTTTACGCGTAACCTGGCTTTCTTGCAAAAAAATGTCATAACCAGTACGAGCGGCTACGCCTTTACCCAGGCAGCACAGTGGGTATTTTGTCACGTGCCAAAAACCGGCGGCACCACCCTGGAAAACATTTTGGCCCGCAACGTGCCGCTCAAGGATATTCTGCGCATTAATGCTCCTGTACTTAACCACTGCCCATGCAGCTACGGAGCCACCGGCCGGCATCCGCGTCTGGTCATGGGGCATCATCCGCTGCATGGTCTGGTTTATCAGCTGTTGGCTGACGCCCCTTTGTTCCACATGACTTTCATTCGTCACCCCCTGGCCCGCGTGGTGTCCTGGTTTAATTACCTGAAAACCCGCCCCGAGCATCTTTTGCACGCCCGGATTCAATCCATGGATTTGGACGAGTTTCTGCAGCAACCAGATCTGGTGGAAATACGCAATGGCCAGTGCCGACGCCTGACGGGCCATTTACACCAGCAAACCACCCCTGAGGATGCCACTTTGTTCCAGCAAGCCAAACAGGTGCTGGATACAGCCTTTTCTTTTGTGGGCACCACTGAACGGTTTGATGAGTCGCTATTGGTGGTAAAAAAACAACTGGGACTTACCGATATTTTCTACCAGCCGTTAAACACATCGAAGAAAATCGCTACTCCCGAAGCGCTCAACCAATCGCAGCGTCAGTGTATCTTGAACATGAATCAAGCGGATATCGCCTTGCACGAATGGGCCTGCCAGCGGCTGTCGGCTTTGATTGACAAGTATCTGCCTCCTCACTCACTAGAACGGTTCCGGAAAAACAACCGCCGCTGGCAGCGCTTGCTGGATGAAATGTAGGGCGAGGCAACGCCTCATCCCGTGTTCCATCACTCTGAATCCCGACCTGTTTTCAGCCTTTTCTGCCTGTCAGAAAAAACCGCCTTCGTCAAAAGCATTTTCCCTGCCGCCAGCCCCTTGCGACAAGTTGATTTTTACCTGCAAGCCTTGCGGGGAATCGGAGTTCTCCAGGGCTTCTTCCAGGGTGATAATGCCGTTCTTGTACATGTCGTATAACGCCTGGTCGAATGTTTGCATACCATCGTCCAGACTTTTGTCCATGGCCTCTTTGAGCTCATTGATCTCTCCCCGGCGGATCAATTCGCGAATCATGGGCGTATTAATCAGAATCTCCACCGCCGGCCGGCGTTTGCCATTGACATCCCGAACCAGTCTTTGAGAAATAATGGCCTTGGTATTCAACGCCAGATTCATCAACACATTCTTATGGGAATCGCTGGGAAAAAAGTTCAACACCCGCTCAATGGCCTGGTCGGCATTGTTGGAGTGCAAGGTGGCCAGACACAAATGGCCGGTCTCAGCAAAAGAAATCGCCGACTCCATGGTCTCCCGATCATTCACCTCGCCAATCAGAATCACATCCGGCGCCTCGCGCAAGGCGCTTTTCAACGCCTTGTGATAATCATGGGTATCAATGCCGATTTCGCGTTGATTGACAATGGATTTTTTGTGATTGTGAATATATTCCAGCGGGTCTTCAATGGTCAAAATGTGCCCGCTCATGGTGGCATTGCGGTGATCGATCATCGATGCCATCGTGGTGGACTTGCCGGAACCTGTACCGCCCACCACCAGAATCAACCCCCGTTTTTCCAGAATAAGGTCCTTCAAGTTCACAGGCAGATTCAACTCCTCAATGGAAGGGATGGTGCTGCTGATGGATCGAATCACCATACCCACTTCGCCGCGCTGTTTGAAGACATTCACCCGGAAACGCCCCACCTTAGGCAGGGAAATGGCCAAGTTCAGCTCCAGATTCTTTTCAAACTCCGGTACCTGCCCTTCATCCATAATGGAATAAGCGATTTTTTTAATCAGCCCCGGTGGCAAGCCAGTACGGCCCAGCGGTTCCAGAATCCCTTCAACCTTGATATTGATGGGCGCGCCTGTGCTCAGAAACATATCCGAAGCATTGCGCTCTTTCATGATTTTCAGAAAATGGGTGAGATCCATGCGTGTGGCCTTGTGGTTGGTCAAAAATGTAACGAAATAATGAGAAGTCAAACACTAACCCAGGGGATAAGGCCTGACAACTCCACGCCCGCAAAAGACACTTCCCGGCAATCTAGTCAGGCTGTTGACGGCGAATGCGCGCCAATTCCCCGGGGCTGATGTGCATGTCGCGAGCCAGCTGCTCGAGCATGGCATTTTCCATGACATGGACAGCAGAGTCAACCTGCGCCAGCTGCCACAAACATTCCAGCAAACGGTATTTTTGTGCATGGGTCATCAACTCGTTGACAGGCATCACATGCGCCTGCCAGCCCAGACCGCTGCGGGCGGTATCCTCCGCATTCCTGAGCAGCTTGTCCAACTCCTCATCAGCCAAATCAAAATAGCGGCGCAAACTGGCGACCACCATAACGCGTTCTGCCGGTGCGGCTTCAAAGTCGGCATAGACCATTTCCAGCAGCAGCGCTGATACGGCCTGTTTGAGCTGGGCCAGATCCAGCGCGCTTAGAGAAACCGGCGAAACCGGCTCCAGAATCACTGATGCTACCCGTCTGATCCACTCATCCAGCATGGCTTTTGCTCCGTGATTGTCACAACCGGCTTCTGCGCCAGTGGTTTGGATGGGTTTATAATACATCTGTGCGTCCCAAACTGGCTGAACCAACAACCATATTTCCGTGGAATTTTATCGCCTTTTGATTGTCTTCCATTGCCCGGACCCATGGTCCATCAGCATACCCGCTCACACAAAAAATACAATACAGGCCCAAGCGAATTGACATTTATGATACCACCGCTGTTTACCCCAAACCCTCATGGCAAACGCACACACCTTTGTCTGGCATTGATGCTTGCCAGCCTGCTGACTGGCTGCCAGAGCATGGGGACACCCAAACCACAATCCACAACCACCTCCCCTGATCAGTCCACAGCCAATGTTTCTGCGCCTGCCGCACGGAGCGGAGAAACCGCTGAAAGCAGTGACAACGATACCATGGCAGAAAGCGAGGAAGCCTTGCGCGACCATGCCAGTGACAACGTTCTTGTGCCACCAACCGCACCACTGGATATGCCGAAGATCCTGCCAGCCAGTCATATTCACGACCCCTGGTTTGACTTGTTTCAAAACAACCGGGCCATTCAGGCCGCCGCCAATGAGTGGCTCACCTGGAAACGTCCCCAGTTGCTGCAAACCTGGCGGCACTATCTGATGCTCAAAAACCAGATCAAGCCGGCTTTCACCCGCGCCAGCATCGAAGAACCCCTGTTTGTGGCCATTATGGCCCAGGAAAGCGGTGGACGGGTACATTCCAGCTCCCGCGCCGGTGCCGCAGGTCTGTTCCAACTCATGCCCGCGACAGCCCGTCGTCTGGGACTGCGCGGCACACAAGGGGATTACGATTTGCGCTATTCGCCTGCCCATGCCGCCGCTGCCGCCGCGCGATTTTTGCGCGAACAAATGCGCCTGTATGACAATGATCTGGCCAAGGTACTGGCAGCTTATAACAGTGGAGAGAACCGCTTCAGGCGCCTCAACCGCCAGCATAAAAACCAGGACTTCTGGGATCCCTCTTTTTACTATGATCTGCCAGCGGAAACCCGGGGCTATGTGCCTGCCGTACTGGCGGCCATGTTACTGTACAAGTATCCACAGGCATTCAACCTGAGTCTGCCAGCATTGCCCCCAGGCCATGCAACCACAGCCATGCAAGTGACTCTGACCCAACCGGCCTCCCTGAGCCAATTGGCTGTATGCCTGGGACAGGAGAACAATCCCATGGGCTGGTACCGCGACTTGCGCAATCTTAATCATGGCATTCGCGCCAACCGGGACTTGCCTGCCGGTACCCGCTTGTGGATTCCCGCCGCTGCTCACAATGCCTGGCTACAACAGTGTCAAAATTCAGATTTGATGGCCCTGGCCCACCAATTGCATCAAGCCGATTTCCCTGAAAAACCCCCAATGGTGACCTATGTGGTGCGTTCCGGCGATGCGCTAAGCACCATCGCGCGCCGTTTTTCCTGCACCTCCCGCCGCGAAGTGGCGCGGCTGAATAATCTCAAAGGCCCGCGCTACCTGATTCGCGTGGGGCAAAAACTGAAAATACCCCAATGCTGATGTCGTCCGGGGCCAAGAATGCCTGAGTCCACCGCCTTTCGTACTGCCGGTGGCCGTGGACTGTTTCTGGCTTTTCTGGCGGTATTTATCACTTTTGCCACATTAAGCGGCATGGCCATCAGCCACATATCTCTGTTTGGCGATGAGGCCTTTTACTGGCTGGAAAGCCGCCACCTGGCCTGGTCCTATACAGATGTACCAGGGTGGACCGCCTGGCAAGCTGCGCTGGCTGAAACAATAGGCGGCCACAGTTACTTGGGGCTGCGCTGGTTATCGTGGCTGGCCGGTTTGTGCGTACCCTGGCTGGGTTTCTGGCTGGCCTGGCAAAGCAGTGATTGCATACCCACCGGCACAAACCCGCCTGACCAGTCTGCCTGTTCATCGACGGCATACTGCTCCCGGCTTGGTATGGCCAGCCTGGCCGGGCTGCTGATTATGGCCATTCCGCTGTTGCAGTTAATTGGCATTCTCATGTTGCCGGATGTGTGGCTGCTGTTTTTTACGTTGTTACTTATCAACGGGCTGTTTGCCGCAATCCGAACCGGACAACGGCGCTGGTGGATACTGTTGGCCGTGACCCTAGCCGTAGCCGTTAATGTTCATGTGCGCATGTGGATCTGGCTGTTTTTTGCCGCCTTGTCACTGTTGATTGTCTGGCCCCGTTGGTCATTCTGGAGACCATTACTGCGTTGGCTGGCGCCTGCGGCCCTGTTCGGGTTGTTACCCGTGCTGGTATTTAATGCGAACAACGATTGGGCCTTATTCACCTTTCAATTTGGCCGCCGTCATCCATGGCGTTTCCAGCCGGAAAACATGGCGTTGATTGTGGCTCAGATAGTGCTGATTTCTCCCCTTGTTTTTGGGTTATGGGCGCTTTATTTGCGCCCCCTGATACAACGACAAAAAAACCTGCCAAAAACGTCCTTACCCCCCTTGTGGTGCCGTCGATTATGGCGCTGGGTTGGTCTGACTGCCCTTTTTCACTGGCTTTTTTACGCCATAACCGGCTTGTTTGCCGACGGTCTCCGCACCACCGTACACTGGATGCTGGCCTCTTATCCACCCGTTCTTGCGCTGGCACCAGTATGGTGGTGCCATACATGCCTGCAAGCACGGCAGACAAGAAGAAAATCCCGACTGATACCGACCGCCCTGATTTCCGGATTGACATTAAGCCTGGCCACTGTGCTGTGGTTATCCAAACCCATGACAGCCCACGATTGGCGCAGTGCCCGCATACTGGACAATTCCAGCGGCTGGCGCACCATGGCCATGGAAGCGCAATCCACCGCTGAATCACAGGGACTAACCCATTTGATGGCGGACTATTTCATGACCGCCGCCGAACTGGGGTTTGAACTGAACCGGGATGATATTCTGGCCCTGCCCCATGTCAAAAATGTCAAACATGGCCGACAAGCGCAATTACAGCTCATGGACTTGCTCCACAGCCCCGACAGCCCGCCACCTGGTCCGACCTTGCTGGTGGTGGAAGATTCGACGCTTAAACTCCAGGATAAGAATGCCTATTACCAAAGTTTATGCCACATGCCTGGCAGCATTCGTTGGCTAAAGGATGTTATCACCGCCCAGGGCTTTAAGAAATTTGCGCTCTTTAAATGGAGTCCTGGTGGTGCCGAATGCCAGTTACCCGCCATTTTTTATGCCGAGCACCAATCCACAGCCAATGGTGTTGATGTCAGCGGATGGGTGGTTCGACATCATATGCCCGGCACTCACCCTACTGCTCGTCAATTGTTTATCCGCTATCAGGGCGCACATGGAAAATGGCAAAAAAAAGCCATGGCGAATCCCAAGGAAATCAATATCGGCGTGGCCCGGTTATTTCCCACATTGAATGACCCGTTTATGCCCGAGGTAGGCTTTAAAACCCACCTACCGAGTGGCACCCGGGCCTATCAAATACTGATGCGGGAGCAAACAGAAAATGGTCAGTGGCAACCCGTGCATCATTCACGGCTTTTTTTAGTGGATTGAACCGGCGAAATTTGATACGGTCAACCACTCACAAACACAATCACGGAAGGCTTGTGACCATGAAAGTACCTTTACGTCCTCCACTCATTGCACTTCTTGTTTTCGGCACGATTATTAACCTTGGAGCCGCCATGAACGCTACTGCCAAAAAACCCATTGCCATTGTTATCCACGGCGGTGCCGGAACCATCCTCAAGGAAAATCTGACCCCGGCAAAGGAAAAGGCCATCCGCGCCACCCTGGCCAAGGCCACCAATGCCGGCTATGCTGTACTGCAACGGGGCGGAGCCGCCACGGATGCCGTGATTGCGGCCATTGAGGTCATGGAGGATTCGCCTTTATTCAATGCTGGCCAGGGTGCGGTTTTTACCGCCGAAGGCACTCACGAACTGGATGCTTCCATTATGCGGGGCAGCGACCTGCAAGCCGGCGCGGTGGCCGCGGTCAAGCATGTCAAAAACCCCATCCGCGCGGCCATGGCGGTGCTGGAAAAATCTCCCCATGTCCTGCTGGCTGGCGACGGCGCCGATCAGTTTGCCAAGGAACAAGGGCTGCCATGGGTCGAAAACAGCTGGTTTGATACCGACTATCGCCGTCAACAATGGCAAAAAGCCAGGGCTGAAAAAACCACGGCCTTGTCAGAGGATGAGTTAACAAAGCCTGGCAGCGCCGATGACTTCAAATTTGGCACGGTCGGGGCTGTCGCCATTGATATCCACGGCAACCTGGCTGCTGGTACATCCACCGGCGGCATGACCAACAAGTCCCATGGTCGCATTGGCGATTCACCCATTATTGGCGCAGGCACCTATGCCGACAATCGCAGTTGCGCCATTTCCGCCACCGGCCATGGCGAGTATTTTATCCGCTATGCGGTGGCCCATGATATTTGTGCCCGTAGCCGTTACCTGAAGCAGCCGCTACAACAGGCCGCCGAAAGCGTTATCATGGATGTGCTGTTTTCTGCCGGGGGTGAAGGCGGCATTATCGCTCTGGACCACAATGCCCAACCAGTCATGGTCTTCAACTCCAAGGGCATGTACCGTGGGTGGCGCACCGCCAAAGACGCCGCGCCATTGATCGGCCTGTATGACAAGGGCAGCGAAAAAACCTGGAAAGGCCACTAAAGCGGCACAAAGGTCGCCTGCCAAAAAATGTGGTTTATATCTGGCGTGGAGAAATAAATGCAACCAACCAACGCTCAATGGCCAGCCACGGCTGGCCAAGGGCGCTGTCCTGGCCACGGCTCTGGCCTTTGATAACGCGATCCAGCTCGGCCAGCCCGGCATGAAGCTGAACCAGCCGGGAATAATCCAGCCGGGCAAGCGCCTGATTGATCAGCGCCTGACGTTGTGGCCAGATGCCCAACTGCCGGTAGTCGGCCGGACGTGGGCGGCGCATGGCCGCCAGCTTTAACAAGGTTCGACTTTCCCGTTCCAATGCCCAGTGCACCACCACCGGTGACAAATCATTGGCGCGTAACCCCCGCAGCACACGCAAAGCGCGGAACAAATGCCCTGCCAACAGGGCATCGGTCAAACGAAACACGTCGAAACGGGCGTTATCCGCCACCTGGTCGGCCACATCCTGAACGGTAACGGTCTGATCGCCAAAGCGCATCTTCAGTTTTTCAATTTCCTGGGCGGCCGCCAGCAAATTGCCTTCCAGGCGCGCGGCCAGCTGCATCAAGGCGTCGTTGCTCACCTGTAACCCTACCTGTTCACAGCGATTCCGGATCCAGGCTGGCATTTCTTCTCTGCGCGGGGCGTAAACGCGGATAAAATGACCACAGTCTTGAAAGGCCTGAACCCATTTGCTTTTGTCACTGCTGCCCTGCCACTGATGCGCCATGACCAGCAATAACACATCCTGCGGCAAGGCGGAGACAAACTCACTCAACGCCCGGGCGCCCTTGGCGCCGGGCTTGCCATCAGGCAGGTGGACTTCAATCAGACGTTTATCGGCAAACAGGGACAAAGTACCCGCACTGGCAAACAGGCGAGTCCAGTCAAAACGGCCATCCGCATGCAATACTTCACGCTCACCATAACCGGCGGCTTTTGCCTGCCGGCGAATGGCGTCAGCGCACTCCTGTAATTGCAAAGGCTCATCACCGGCCACCAGATAACAAGGCGCCAGCCCTTCGGCCAGCTGCACTTGCAGTTGTTGCGTGGTCAGCTTGGCCATCCTATCGGTCTGAGGGATGTTTTTCACTAACAGCCGGTACCTGATCGGCTGCCGGTTCGCCCGCATGCAGCCGCACACGAAACTGGGCTTCCATCCGGCGAATCATCTGCCAGGCCATGTCTTCCAGCAATCTTTGCCGAAGCAGCTCCTCTTCTTGTCTGGCCGCTGTAATTTGTGTAATGTCAAAGGCGTAGTCCCGCTCCAGGTGCAGTTCTTGCAGCGGAATAACAACCTCACCGCTATGGGTATCCACAACCCGGAAAGACAGGTCATATTCGAGTCGAAACTCTTGCACCCGATTGTTGGCCCCTACCGACTGCACCACACGGCGAATGCGGTTTTTGCTGACCTGCACAAGAGCACGGGCCTGTTTTGTGTCTTCCATGACGACGATGCCATTGGCCAATAATGTAGAAACCAGGACAGGCTTGAGGTCGTTTTCGCCACTGATTTCCACAGCCATACGCTGATAGTCGGGTGGAATACTGACCTTTTGGCGCAAATGATAGCCACAGCCGTTCAAAAGCACAGCCAGTAAAACCAACACGAAATATGGCGGACGAAACATCAGTTGGCTACCACATTGACCAGGCGGCCCGGCACAATAATCACTTTGCGAATATTTTTGTCAGCCACAAATCTCTGCACATTGTCCAACTGCATGACCTGCTGGCGAATGCCTTCCTCATCCAGATTGATCGGTACGGAGACTTTACCCCGCACTTTGCCATTCACTTGCACCACCAGTTGAGCACTGTCCTGCTTGAGCGCCGCTTCGTCATAACGCGGCCATGACTGATCCACCACCAGCCCCTCACCACCCAGCGCTTCATAGAGCACCTGGGTGATATGCGGCGCCATGGGCGATAACATCAACACCAGCGCGTACCAACCTTCCTGGGCCACAGCCAGTCCGGCATCGCTGTCATCCTTAAATTTATTCAGTGTGTTGGTGAGTTCCATGGCCGCGGCGATGGCGGTATTAAAGTTTTGTCTGTGACCAATATCTTCAGTCATTTTGCGAATGGTTTCGTGGACTTTGCGCCGCACGTTTTTTTGTTCATCCGTCAGATTTTCAGGCGCCATTGTCACCGTTCTGCCCGCGCTTTTGTTCGCATGGGCATGGACGGATTTCCACAGGCGGTTGAGATAACGATGAGCACCTTCCACGCCAGCATCAGACCACTCCAGCGACTGCTCCGGTGGCGCCGCAAACATGGAAAACAGCCGCACGGTATCGGCGCCATAACGATCAATCAGCGCCTGCGGGTCAACTGTATTGCCCTTGGATTTGGACATTTTCGCCCCGTCTTTAAGCACCATGCCCTGTGTCAAAAGCCGGGTAAAAGGCTCATCACTGCTGACCAGCCCCTCATCCCGCATCAGTTTGTGGTAGAACCGCGCATACAGCAGATGCAAGATGGCATGCTCAATGCCGCCGATATACTGATCCACGGTCAGCCATTGATCGGCGCGTTCGTCCAACATGGCTTGCTGGTTATCCGGACAAGTATAGCGGGCGTAATACCACGAGGATTCCATAAAGGTATCAAACGTATCGGTTTCACGCGTGGCCGCCTGCCCGCACTCAGGACAGGTGGTTTCATAAAACTCGGGCATTTTTTTCAGGGGCGAGCCGCCGGACTCGTCAAACGCCACATCTTCCGGCAAAACCACCGGCAGTTGCTCCTCCGGCACCGGTACAGCGCCGCAATCCTTGCAGTAAATCACCGGAATCGGGCAGCCCCAGTAGCGCTGGCGTGAAACACCCCAGTCACGCAGCCGGTAATTGGTTTGCACCCGACCTGTGCCGGCTTTTTCAAAGTGCTCGGCCATGGCGTCAAAAGCCTGTTGCGAGCGCATGCCCGAATACGGGCCGGAGTGAATCAGGCGACCCTTTTCCGTGTAGGCCCCTTCAGCCAGGTTCACTGCCGCACCGTCTTCCGGTTCAATCACCTGTTTGACAGGCAAGCCATACTTGGTGGCAAACTCCCAGTCTCGCTGGTCATGGGCCGGAACGGCCATCACCGCACCGGTGCCATAGCCGGCCAGGACAAAGTTGGCTATCCAGACCGGGATTTTTTCACCAGTCAGAGGATGTATGGCGTCAAATCCGCTGTATTGCCCCTTCTTTTCCATGGTGGCCATGGCCGCTTCATTCACCTGGGCATGGGTGCATTCCTCAACAAACGCCTGTAAATCCGGGTTTTTCTCCACAGCCTTCCGGGCCAGCGGATGTTCCGGCGCCACCGCCAGATAGGATACGCCATACAGGGTGTCAGGCCGGGTGGTATAAACCGAAAGCGGTTGTTCAAAGCCTTCCACCGCAAAATCCAGCTCCAGCCCGCGGGACTTGCCAATCCAGTTGCGCTGCATGGTTTTCACTGATTCCGGCCAGCCGTCAAGAGTCTCCAGCCCTTCCAGTAGTTCGTCCGCATAAGCCGTGATTTTCATAAACCACTGGGGAATCACTTTGCGCTCCACCAAGGCGCCGGATCGCCAGCCGCGGCCATCAATGACTTGCTCATTGGCCAGCACGGTTTGGTCCACAGGGTCCCAGTTCACCACGGCATCCTTGCGGTAAACCAGCCCTTTTTTCATCAAGCGGGTAAACAGCCACTGTTCCCAGCGGTAATAGTCCGGGTCGCAGGTGGCCAGCTCCCGGTCCCAGTCGAAGGCAAATCCCAACCGCTTGAATTGTTGGCTCATGTAAGCCATGTTTTGCCGCGTCCAGACTGCCGGTGGGGTTTTATGCTTGATGGCGGCATTCTCCGCAGGCAGGCCAAAAGCGTCATAGCCAATGGGCTGCAACACATTTTTCCCCGTCATTCGCTGATAACGGGATATCACGTCCCCAATGGTGTAATTGCGCACATGGCCCATATGCAGTTGCCCACTGGGGTATGGGAACATGCTTAAACAGTAATATCGGGGACGCGGATCGTCATCGGCAGCATGAAAGGTGTTGTTTTCAGCCCAGCGTTGCTGGAGTGACTGTTCAATCTCGTCTGGTTGATAGGCGGGAATATGATCTGTGCTCATAGGTCGCTTTGTGGGTTAATTGTCCGAATGCATTTGGGGTTGGTGACTGTGATTCATAGAAAATGACAGATTGCGGCGTGGTCAAACCACAAAATCAGGTTCGCAAACGCAGGCCCAGCTCCGTACTGTAACCGATGGATCGGGATGAAATGCGCCCATTCTCATCAATCACAAAATAAGTGGGGAAGGCCTTGATGCGATAGTCCTGCATCATTTGCTCATTCCCGATCAAAACAGGGATGCCTTCAAGCTGTAAATCCTCAGCAAACTTTTTGAGCTCGCCGATATTGTTATAACTCAAGCCAACCAGCAAAATTTGTAGATCATCCGGTGATCGGCTGGCTCGCAGTGCTTTCAGGTTAGGCGCACTCAGGTGGCACACCGAACACCAAGGGGCAAAAAAGTACAGCACCACCTTCTTGCCCCGATAATCAGATAGCCGGTAAGAGCCACCGTCCAGGGATTGCAGGGTAAAATCCGGCGCCATGCCGTTTTCACCCGGCATTTCGCCACGATTTTGCCACCAGGAAATCGCCAACATGACAGCGATCAACAGCAACACCTCAAAAAACAATGAGGCCCAGCGATGACTTTTATACCAGTTTTTCAGCTTTTTAATCATAACCGCCTATTGTACACGGCACCATCGCCGGACTTAAGTTAAAATATACCGCTAAAAGCACTATTGGCTTTTTCACCGCATACCTTTTGCTTTTTTGTTCTCATTTTCATTGGAGCTGACCAGCCATGCTGTATCGTCTGTTTGCCATCACCAATCTTGTTTTGTTACCCCTTTCTGCTTACGCGGTCAATATCCATACGGAAGATTTTGAAACCGATGGCAATGGCAGCCGCTATACCGTATCGGTGGAATTTTCCCCATCTGACCCCAATGCCTCGGCCAATGACTATTTCACCCGCACCGATGGCAGCAATATTTCCACATCACCGGCTTACAACGGCCAAAATAACACATGGCTTTGGGCCGCGGAAGACACGGACGACAACGGCGGCAATGGCAACAAGGAACAATGGGTCATGATTTCCGGCATCAATATCAACGGCTACAGCAATCTGCAGTTTGAAGGGCTATTCGCCGCCACCCGCACCAACAAGTATGACCGGCCTGACCATATGCAGGTGGAAGCCCGCATTGACGGCGGTAGCTGGAGCAAAATCCTGTGCTTTTCCTATTTTAACAATGGCGACGACTTCAATGAACCCCTGGGCTTTGATGCCGACTGCAACGATGAGGCCGATGGCGCCCAGCTCACGGCCACTTTCCAGAACTTCAGTGCCGCCATCCCCGGCACCGGCAACCAGCTGGATATCCGGGTACTGGTCTATGCGGACGCCGCCAGCGAAGAAATGGCTTTTGATTTCTTGCGCGTCAATGGCGATGTCACCGGCAGCCTGACAGTGACCACCACCAACCCGGCCGCCGGAGCGGTCAACGTGCCTGTCACCAGCCCCGTGAATATCACCGTGAGCAGCCCGGCCAACTGGAGCGCTTCGGCTGTTGACATCGAGTGCCCGGCGGGCACCCCCATCAGCTTCACAGGCCTGCCAGCCAATAACACCGCCAGCGTCTCCCTGACGCCCACCAGCGCCTTGCCGGCTGGCACTGTATGCACCGTCACTGTTAAACAAAACCAGGTGACAGACAGCGGCAACCCGGGCATCACCCTGCCGGCTGACTATGTATTCAGCTTTACCACAGAAATCCCGTTTGCCTGCGGCGCGTCAGCCACACCCATTAACCAGATTCAAGGCAGCGGCGCAAGCAGTCCTATGGTGGGCAGCACCGTGGACGTGGAAGCCTATGTGGTGGGCGATTTTCAGAACAATGCCAGCCTGAATGGCTTTTATCTGCAGGAGGGAACCGCCACCGAGGACGGCAATCCGCAAACCTCTGAAGGCATTTTTGTGTTTGAAGGCGGCAACACCGTCAACGTCAATGAATTTGACCGGGTACGCATCCGGGGTGAGGTCAGCGAATTCAACGGCCTGACCGAGATGAACATCAACCAGATTCTGGTGTGCGGCAGTGGCTCATCCACCGACATTACACCGGCCCAGCTGACTTTGCCCCTGAATGGTTTTGACCCGGAAACCATTGAAGGCATGCGCGTGGTACTGACCCACCCGGCCACAGTGACAGATACCACCGAAATTCTCCAATATGGTCAATTTGTGGTCTCCAACGGCCCCTTGTACACACCAACGGCCATTGTCGCTCCCGGGCCCGCCGCCATCGCCCAGCAAGCGGCCAATGACGACAACAAATTCATCGTGGATGATGCCCGTAACGGCGCCTACCGCACGCCTTTTATCGTCGGGCGCGATGACAGCACGCCTTTGAATGCCAACAATCCGGTTCGCACAGGCTATGTCATCAATGCCCTGGAAGGGGTGATGCATTACTCCTTTGGCGACTACAAAATTGAGCCCACCGCCCCGCTGGTCTGGGACGAAACCGCTAACCCGCGAAGCGCTGCACCGGCCCTACCGGCTGGCGATATCCATGTGGCTGCCATGAACGTGCTGAATTTCTTCAGTACCATTGATACCGGCGTCCCCATTTGTGGCCCGGCAGGCAACGCCGGTTGCCGGGGTGCTGATTCAGTTAGCGAGCAAACCCGGCAGTTAAACAAACTGACGGCGGCCATTAATGCCCTGGGCGCCGATATTGTGGGCCTGGTGGAAATTGAAAATAATGCCAGCGCCAGTCTGGACATGCTGGTCAATGCGCTCAACAACGCTGCCGGAGCCGGTACCTGGGACTACATCAATACCGACACCATTGGCAGCGATGTCATCAAGGTTGCGCTGATTTATCAACCCGCGCAGGTTAGCCCGCAGGGCAGCTTCGCCATTCTCGACTCATCGGTGGATCCCCTGTTCAATGACTCGTTGAACCGACCGGTACTGGCGCAAACCTTCCGCAATGCCAATAATCAGAAAATCACTGTGGCTGTGGCTCATCTGAAATCCAAAGGCGGTACCGGCACCGGTGCTGATGCCGATCAGGGCGATGGCCAGGGCGCATTCAATGACACCCGCACCAAGGCAGCCACGGCCATGGCCAACTGGCTGAACAGCGATCCCACTGGCGCAGGTCCCGCCGTGGGCGCTGTCGTGGTCGGCGACCTCAATGCCTACGCCATGGAAGACCCGATTACCGCGCTGGCCGCAGGCGGATTTACCGACCTGGTAGCGCAGGAAATCGGCCCCGGCATGGCCTGGTCTTACCAGTATGCCGGTCAACGTGGTTATCTCGATTACATTCTCGCCAACACCACCGCATTGCCTCAGGCCACTTCTGTGGCCGAGTGGCATATCAATGCCGATGAGCTGCCGTTTTTCGATTACAACGAGGAAAATCTGCCCAATGGCGGCCCGGCCAAACCTGCGGATTTTTACTCGCCGGATGCTTACCGGGCCTCAGACCATGACCCGCTGGTTGCCGGCTTCAACCCAACGGCCATCCCCACCGTGACATTCGCCCAGGCTGCCTCCAGCGTTCTGGAAACCGCCGGTTCGCTCGATATCACCCTGACTTTGAGCAATCCCATTAACCAACCAGTGAGTGTACAAGTGGTCTCCAGCAATGGCAGCGCCACAGCCGGCAGCGACTATACCGCCATTAACCAGGTTATCACCATCCCCGCCAACACGACCAGCCAGACGGTGAGCGTGACCATCCTGGATGACAACGTGCTTGAGGGCGATGAAACCTTTAGCCTGACTTTGTCCAACCCGGTTAACGCCGATGCAGGAACAACCCTGACCCATACGGTGACCATCCTGGATAACGAAGCGCCAGTGACATCTTACACTGCGCCTGCTCCCAATGGCAGTGGTAGCGTCACGGTTGACATCTCCGGTGGTGGCCCACTGTGCGGCTTTGCCAATGTGCAATATATTGATGCGGCCAGCATACCTTCTCAGCCACCGGGAAATTACCAGTTTCCTTACGGCCTGGTCGATTTTACTGCCAGTCAATGCGCACCCGGCAGCAGCCTGAACGTGACCATTACCTATCCGGCCGAGATACCGCCTGGCCGCGCTTTCTTCAAGTATGATGGCAACTGGAGCCAGTATCCGGCCATGGTTAACGCCAATATCGTCACTTACACCATTACCGATGGCGGTGCTGGTGACAGCGATGGCCTGGTTGACGGCAACTTTACAGACCCGGCTGGCCTGGGTCATGCGCCGGTGGTGGCCATTCCGACACTGAAGCCGGCTTTATTGGCCATGCTGGCGCTATTGGTTATTGGCCTGGCAGGCTGGTACAGGAAGCAGTCACACGTCAAAAACTGACAGCATATTCTTAAATAACAGGCCGGTCTCTGACCGGCCTTTTTTTTCGCCTTCACAAGCCCCATAATGGCGACATGAATCACACCATGCCTGGCCCCTCTGCCACAACCAGACACGTTCGCCGCTCCCGGCTAAGAGTCATGCTTTTCAGCCTTTTGGGCCTCTACGCCCTCTATGCTGTTGTGGCCTATTTTGCGATTCCCCGGCTGCTTGAACAACATATCGAAACACTGGCCGGCGATACACTCACCAGTCATTTTTCGGCACAGAGCGTTCGTTTTAATCCCTTTGATTTCAGCCTGCATGTTGAGAAACCGATTCTCGCCGATAACACCAGCCGATACCAGTGGTTTCAGGCCGATAACATCCACATCAATCTCAATGCCATTGCTTCACTGTGGCATCAACGACTGACACTGGATGAACTGACCATAAACAAACCCCAAGTCCATCTGCTCAGCAAAAAAAACGGTGACTGGGTCTATCCCCAGGTACAAGCGTCCCCCAAAACATCCGCAGCTTTGGAAAACCCGGTGGATTTCCACATTCGCCAGTTCAATATCACTGACGGCCGGCTGGATTGGGAAAGCCATGGCGAACAGCCACTCTCGCTCAGCTTGCAGCAGATAGACTATCAACACAAAAACCTGAATACAGGCCAGAAGCCATCGCAGTTCACCGCCAGTATCACGACCCAGCAGGGGGACTCCCTGCAATTAGAGGGGCAGTATGTTCACCAAGACAGTGTGCTGGATGCCCATTGGAAAACCCGCATTGCAAACCTGCCGGAGTGGCTAAAAAAACTGTCAGTGGCCATGCCAGGGGTGTCTATCAAGCAAGCCGGACTGACCGGCTCTGGCACGGTGCGCTGGGCCGCAAGTAATCGCCAGTTGCAACTCACGGCAAAGAAAATACGCATGAGCCCCTTACATATTGCCCGGCCTTCCGCTGCATCCTTTCAGGCCAGCGAGGATGAAGGCGGCCCCTCGCTTGTCGCCCCGAGCCTGGAGGCCAGTGACTTGTCTTTCGCTCTGCCAACCAAACAGCTGGCAGTCGGGGATGTGTCCCTTGAGCGCGCCACCATTCAGCTTCCGATTGATAGTATCTTTCAACCGGAAAACACGACTGCGGCACCCGCTCAAGTGTCTAATGCGCCACAAAATATGCAGCAGAAGCCTGAGTTATCCTGGCGCATCGCCCGTTTCCACGTGAACAACAGCCAGCTGCGTCTCACCACTGCCAAAAATCTCGGCCAGCCAGTGGTCGGCATCAGGCAACTACAACTGGAAAACTTGTCCAATAATGATAAGGCGGCGACTTTTTCAGCCGACTTGAAGTTGCCGGGAGAGTCCGATTCCACGCCCGGCGGTCAAACCCGGCTAACAGGACAGCTCAGCCTGGCAAAGGGCTCGGGGAATCTTTCCTACCAGATCCAGAACATGGCGCTACAGCCGTGGTTGCCTGTGCTCAACCGCTTACTGAAAATCAGCGCAGTGACCGGTCTGCTCAACAGTCAGGGACAATGGCAGTGGCAACCTGACGGCTTCCAAGGAACGTTTGCAGCTGACCTGGCCGATTTCTCCCTGTATGATGAAAGCCGGCGCCAAATCCTCGGCTGGAAAATGTGGCAGCTCAATCCCTCCCGCATCGATAGCCCGCAGCGTCGCATTCACATGGGCTCCATGCTGATTCGCGGCTTGCGCGGTGATATCCAGTTGGATGCCATGAGCCACAACCTCAAAAACCTGTTGCGGCCGGAAAGCGGGATTCTGCATCTCGATAACAAAAACCCGCCGGGGGACAAACCTTCTGCCACGCATCACCCATGGAACGTGGAGTGGAATCAGATGCAGGTAGAAAAATCGCATATCAACCTGACCGATGCCCGTGTCACTCCCCCTGTTCACTGGCCTGTCACAAACCTGACAGCCAACCTGACGCCGGCAGCAGCCAAAGCCCGGGATGGTATTCCGGCATTTATGCTGGAAACCCAGCTGGGACAATTTACCCATGTGCTGGCCAAGGGCTTGTTGTCCTGGAACAACAAGCCACCCGTGCCTCAGTCAAAAAGTCATCTACGCAATCTGGATCTGGTCAAGCTGAATCCCTATATTCGCCATTTTTTTGGCTATGAGGCCCGCAGCGGCAGAGCCGACATTGATCTGGAATACCGCATCCGGCATCAGCGGCTCAAAGGCCAGTTGGACCTGACCATTGTTCAGCCAAAGCTGGAAAAAATCGACAACCCCAAGGCAGCCTTTAGCCTGCCGTTAAAAACGGCCCTGGCTCTGCTCGCAGACAGCCAGGGTATCGTCCACTTGCACATTCCCCTGACAGGCGACCTTGAGGACCCCCGTTTCAGTATTAGCCATCTGCTGCTGACTGCCTTTGTCAAAACCATCTCCCGCGTGGGCACCTCGCCATTCAGAATACTGGCTGACCTTGTCGGTCTGGGAAAGGAAAATCTGCAACGCATTCTGTTTGAACCCGGCAGCGATGCCTTGCGCGCTACAGAAGCGGCCAAATTACAAAAGCTGGCCACGGCCTTGCGCCTACGCCCCACTATTGGCTTGCACATTACCGGCTGGGCCAATCGCCCCCAGGATGGTCAGGCGCTGCGCTTTAGGCAACTGTTAATCGACTTGAACCTGCCCCACGACCTGACAGCAGAAAATCTGAAAAAATGGCTTGTCAAAAACACCATTCAGGACCGTGTGCAACGCTTATACATCTCTCGTCTGGGGTTCGCACGCTGGGCAAATCTGCAGGAACAATATGGTGCTGACCGGGTCAAACTCACCATGCAAGCCTGGCGGCATTTGCTTCAGACGGTGGTCATTAATGACGAAACTCTCTATCAACTGGCGCAAAAACGCGCCCAACAAGTTCGCGACTATCTGCATGAGGCTGAAAAATTGCCCACCAACCGACTTGTTGTGGCGAAAGCACAGCTCAGCGAGACAAAACCGCCCCAGGCTGCACTGAAAGTGACGCCTGTTGACTAAGGGCGATAACGATTATTGCCAAAACTGTTATACTTGATTGAGCTTCTCACAAACCCCATAAACCTAACCTCAACAGTAACGAAACACTTTAAGGAGAATGACATGTTTCGCTCATCCAATCCTGCTTTGAAAACCCTGGAGCAAACCGCGCAAATCAGCTTGGGACCGCGCGATGAGCTAGTAGTAGACCGCTCCCAGGTCATGACCATTGACGGCACCGTCAACAAAACCGGCCTGCTGTTGCTTATCGCTATCGCCACGGCCGCCTGGACATGGCAAAAAGCCATGACAGGTTTTGCCATGGGTGACGCTGCGGCAACCACGCCGTTAATCTGGGTCGGTCTGATTGGTGGGTTTATCGTCGCACTGGCCACCATTTTCAAACCCGAGTGGTCACCTATCACCGCACCACTTTATGCTGCGCTTGAAGGATTGGCCATGGGTGCCATCTCGGCCATGTTCGAATTAAAATTCCCGGGTATTGTGGTATCCGCTGTGGGCGCCACCTTCGCCACCTTGGGCGCCATGCTGCTGGCCTATAAAACCGGCCTGATTAAAGTCAACGACACCTTCCGCAAAGTCATCTTCTATGCCACCGGCGGAATCATGCTGTATTACTTGCTGGCCATGGTGCTGGGCTTTTTTGGCGTGCAAGTGCCATTGATTCACGAATCCGGCCCCTTGGGCATCGCTTTCAGTTTATTTGTAGTGGTGATTGCGGCCATGAATCTGGCGCTGGACTTTGATTTTATTGAAAAAGCCAGTGCCCAGGGTGCGCCCAAATACATGGAGTGGTTTGGCGCGTTCACCTTGTTGATGACGCTGGTGTGGCTGTATCTGGAAATGCTGCGCTTACTGGCCAAGTTGCGTGATGAATAATCCCATATCAAATCAGCAAGCCCCTGCATTGCGTCTGGTGCTGGTGGATTATCACCACCCGCGCCAGGCGCAGGACCTGGTGGACTTACTTGACAGCTATGCCCGCGACCCAGCCGGTGGCGGACAGCCCCTGGATGAAGCGGTCAAGCAACATCTGCCGCAGGCCCTGGCAAAGCGCCCCGATGCGTTCAGCGTCATTGCCTATGTGGATGACCGTCCCGCCGGGCTTGTGAATTGCTTCGAGGGCTTTTCCACTTTTGCCTGCAAACCACTGGTCAACATTCATGACGTGGTGGTTCGGCCAGAATTCAGAGGGCTAAAAATCAGCCACCGGTTATTGGAGAAAGTGGAAGAGCTGGCCAAAAACCGCGGAGCCTGCAAACTGACTCTGGAAGTGGTGGAAGGCAATACCCCGGCCAAAAAAAGCTATGAAAAATTTGGCTTTGCCCCTTACGAGCTTGACCCGGCCATGGGCCACGCCCTGTTTTGGGAGAAAAAAATCTCATGAAATCACTCGGCAGTCACCATGTTTCTTCCCTGAAGTTAAGCAGAACAATCCACTGGGGTCTGCTCGTGCTGAGTGCCTTGCTCGTGTCAGCCTGCGAGGGCGAGCGCACGTCGTCTGCATCCGCTCTGCCCCAGCCATCCACATCAAAACCGGAAACATCCATTAAACAATCCCCGCCAGCGGCTTGCCCCAAGGATGCCCGACTCTGCCCCGACGGCGTCACCAGCGTCGGCCGCGACCCCAACAATCAATGCCAGTTCTTTCCCTGCCCGCAGCCGGAGACAGCCATGACCGAAAAAACCAAACAGGCAGCCGCCGGGGAAAAGAAAACGGCGCCCGAATCCAAAAGTCAGGTATTCTGCCCCCAGGACGTCCGCCAATGCCCAGACGGAAGCTGGGTTGGCCGCGATCCGGACAACCACTGCCGGTTTCGCCCCTGCCCTGACGGTTCCATTCCCGATGAGCAGCCAGATAATCCGTTGGAGTAGCCCATCACACAAACTCGCTATTCTGTACAACAAAAAAGACTCACATCCAGCCGCGCCCCGTAAAGCCAACGGCTGTTTGCGTCTATGTGGAGGACATCGACTCCAGTTCGTCCCAACGCTGATATTTAGCGTCCAATTGCTGGCGGAGCTCCTTCTGCTTGGCGGTGGCTTGCTTGATACGGTGCGGCGGGCCGGTGTAAAAATCCGGTGCGGCCATTTCTTCCTCCAGATGCGCAAGCCTTTTTTCCAGCTTTTCAATCTCTCCGGGCAAACTGGCCAGTTCCCGCTGCAGTTTGTATGTCAGCTTACCGCTGCCTTGCGGGTTTTCTTTTGCCGAGGCCGTAGCCTTGCTGTTTTTTGCTGAATCCTCGCCCCGTTTTGTCGCTGGCGTGCTGTCACTCGCGACGGCCGGCCGTTGACGCAAGTAGTCGCTGTAACCGCCCACATATTCCTGAATGCGTCCATCACCCTCAAAGACAAATGTTTGCGTGGCCACCTGATCAATGAAATCCCGATCATGGGATATCAACAGCACCGTGCCAGGGTATTCCAGCAATTGCTCCTGAAGCAAATCCAGGGTTTCCATATCAAGGTCATTGGTGGGTTCATCCAGCACCAGCACATTGGATGGCCTGGCAAATAGCCGCGCCAGCAACAAGCGGTTGCGCTCACCGCCGGAGAGTACCTTGGCCGGACCCATGATTTTATCCGGAGAAAACAGAAAATCCTGCAAATAGGCCATGACATGCCTGGGCTTGCCATTGACCATCACCTCATCCGTGCCCAAATTCAGGTTGTTGCGCACGGTGTCATCGTCATTGATACTTTCGCGCAGCTGGTCAAAATAGGCAATTTCCAGACTGGTGCCGTGCTTGACACTGCCGCTATCCGGCGCCAACTGCTTGAGCAAAATCTTGACCAATGTGGTTTTGCCCACGCCATTGGGGCCAATAATGCCTACCTTGTCCCCCCGCCAGATACGGGTGCTAAAACGATCAATCAGGGGCTTGTCCTGATAGGATTTGGAGATTTTGTGAGCCACAATGACCTTTTTTCCCGAGGCCTCGGCCACGTTGACTGATGCCCGGGCCTGTGCACCCATTTGCCTCCTGGCCAGACGCGCCTGCCGCATGGCCTGCAATTGCCGCACCCGGCCTTCATTGCGGGTGCGGCGGGCCTTGATTCCCTGACGAATCCACGCCTCCTCGGCTTGCAGTTTTTTGTCAAAGCGCTGCCATTGCCGGGCTTCAGCATGCAGCCGTTCTTCGCGTCGGCGCACATAGGTGTCGTAATCGCAGTCATAGGCAAAAATTTTGCCCCGATCCAGTTCCAGTATGCCTGTGGCCACGGCACGCAAAAAGGCCCGGTCATGAGTCACAAACACCACAGCAATGTTCAGATTGCGAATATATTTTTCCAGCCACTGAATGGACTCAATGTCGAGATGATTGGTGGGCTCATCCAACAAAAGAATATCCGGCTGGCACACCAAAGCGCGTGCCAGCACCACCCGCCGTTTAACTCCCCCGGACAATGCCGAAAAATCTGCTTCAGCGCCCAGACCCAGTTGACTAATCACCGTTTCAATGCGGTTGAGAAAAGGCCAGGCATCGGCTTCCGTGAGCGCTTGCTGAATATCCGCCAGTTCCTGACTGTCCGGCGCATCCTGCAATAACTGATGATAGCGAATCAGGCGTTGACCATCTTCTGCCAATGCCCGGGCCACCACGTCAAAAACAGTCCCCTGCCAGCTTTCAGGCACCTGTTGCGCCATCATCGCCACGCGCACACCATCACGGCGCAGTATTTCACCACTTTCAGGCTCAATCTCCTGATTAAGCAGCTTCAGCAAAGTCGATTTGCCCTCGCCATTGCGGCCGATCAAGCTCAGTTTTTGCCCTTTGTGGATGGATAAACTGACACCATCCAGCACAGGGGCTGCGCCAAAGTCCACCCGCACATCCCGCAGTGTTATCAGCGGCATTACCACTCCACCGGTTGACGGCAAATGGGCATGGTCATACAACGGCAACCACCGCCACCCCGGGACAGCTCCGCGCCATCCATGGCCACAGCGATTTTCCCACTGCCAATTTCTTTTTTACCGGTGATAATTTCATTGGCATGCACCACCTCATAACCGGCCCGGTTGAGCGCATCCAGCGTGCCGGTGTTATGGGCAAAGCCCAACACCTGCCCCGGAGCAAAGGCAAAGAAATTAGCCCCGCTGGTCCATTGCTCCCGCTCCTGACGGAACGGATCATCACCACCACACGGCACCATATTGATTTCCATGCCCAGGCTGCGCAAGGCCTTGGGTAGCCCTGAGTACTTGTCAATACGACGCACCTGACCATCGGACAATTGCATGTGATACGCCTTGCATTTGCCGGCCCCGGTAATCAGTGGCGGAAAAATCATGAAGGTATCGACATCAAGCATGGTAAAAATCATGTCCAGATGAATGGTGGCCCGCTGCTTTGGCAACTCAACAGCCACAACACTGAAACGCGACTTGCCCTGGGATAGCTGACGGGCGAGGAAGTCAATGGCCTGGGGCGAGGTGCGTTCACTATAGCCCAGCACCACCAAATCGTCTCGGATAACCAGCACATCGCCCCCTTCCACCGTCAACTGGTCCGATCCGGCCTGAGTGCCATCCAGTAAAAAGCCATGCCCCTTTAACCGCGGATGATGCTTGAAAATCGCCCGTAGCAGTAATGACTCAGTCAACCGGATTTTATGTGCCATGGAGCCTATCACCACATGGTCATAGACACACATACTGGCATCCCGGGTAAAAAAGGCGTTGGGTAAAGGGGGAATGGCATGCGGCGACGGGTTGAGGAACTTTTCCAGGCTGTCCTTGCGCTGCAAGGTACCTTCAAAAAGCTGGCGCGCCAACTGAGGCGCCGGTAGCGCCATCAGGTCATCCACCAGCTCCTGACAATGGTGCAACTGGCAAACTTGTTGCAACAATCCCAGTTTGACTTTTTCATCGGCAAGAATATCTTCCAACAATTCGGCGAATTCGAGCACGTCCGCCACACGCCGTAAAACACCGGTTAACTGCCGGTGTTCGGCCAGGGCCAAATCCAGATTGAGTATGTCATCAAACAAGACATCAGCCGCCGTGGCGGGTGTCATGTTTTCCATTTCAGGGCCTGGCTGATGAATCAGTACGGTATTCAGCCGGCCAATTTCAGAATAAACGCAAATACGCTTGGACACAGGGATTCTCCCGCTTGAAGAGCGAGCATTTTACACCAAAGCACGCTAACCAAGCGGTCAAATGACCACCGGTCAGAAGCGAATTGCCTGCCCCAATTGCGGAAGAGGCGGACACCTCAACCAACGGGTGTCAGCGTATGCTTACAGCCGTTGGAATTGCCCGACGATGGCCATGGCCAGCTCCAGTGATTGCTCATAGTTCAATCGAGGGTCCACCTGGGACTTATAGGCCTTGTGCAGGTCTGCTTCCACCAGCTCGCGGGCACCACCCAGGCACTCGGTGACATTTTCCCCGGTTAGCTCCAGGTGCACACCGCCCAAATGCGAGCCCATTTTCTTGTGGATCTGGAAAGACAACTCCAGTTCATTACGGATATTCTCAAAACGCCGGGTTTTAAAGCCATTCTGCGTGCTTTCTGTATTGCCATGCATGGGGTCGCAGCTCCAGATGACTTCATGGCCGGATTTTTGCATGGCCTGAATCATGCGCGGCAAGGCGTCCTCCACATGCTCGGCGCCCAGGCGATGGATAAAGAGCAGTTTGCCAGCTTCTCGTTGCGGGTTCAGTAAAGAGGCTAAACGCACCAAATCCGCCGAAGACGTATCCGCGCCAACCTTGACCCCCACCGGGTTGCGGATACCACGCAGGAATTCCACATGCGCCCCATCCACATCGTTGGTCCGCAAACCTATCCAGGGAAAATGCGTGGACAAATTAAACCAGCCCCATTGCCGCGGCACCTGCCGGGTCAATGCCTGCTCATAAGGCAAGTGCAAGGCCTCGTGGGAGGAAAAAAAATCCACCCGTGAGAGGTTATTGAGCTTTCGCCCAGCCAGGATTTCAGAAAAGTGGACAGAATCGGAGATGGATTTAACCAATTCCTGATACTCCCGATACTGTTCAGAATGCGCCATCCAGTCAAGATCCCAATACTCAGGGTGGTGCAAGTCCGCGAAGCCGCCTTCAATCAGGGCGCGAACAAAATTCATGGTGATGGCCGAATTGGCATGGCCTTGCAAAAGCCGCTGCGGATCGGGACGGCGGGCCTCTGCGGTAAAGCTCTGATCGTTCACCAGGTCGCCCCGATACGACGGCAGAGTCACGCCGTCACGCGTTTCAGTGTCAATGGAACGCGGCTTGGCAAACTGGCCAGCAAAACGGCCCACCCGTACCACCGGCATATGCAAACCATGAATCAGCACCAGGCTCATTTGTAACAATACTTTAAGCCGGTTGGAAATGATGGATGGGTTGCAGTCAGCAAAACTTTCGGCACAATCACCGCCTTGCAATAAAAACCGTTTGCCGGCCTGGACTTCAGCCAGCAACCCTTTCAGGGACATCACTTCCCAGGAAGTGACCAGTGGAGGCAAAGACGCCAGGGTATCCAGAGCGCTTTGCAGCGCTTCTGGGTCATCATAATGCGCCTGTTGCTTGGCCGGAAAACTTTGCCAGCTTGACGGGGTCCAGTTTTTGGGTAGGGAAATGGGTTGCATCTATTATCTCCGCAAGCAGTGAGTGTCTATCGAACGTGTCATCCACCATAAACTGTATAGCAGATAAATCCCAAAAACGACCACCATCCAGGCTGGCATGGACAAACCAAGAAACCGCCAGGAAACCTCCGCGCACTCGCCAGACCCGCTTAACACCTGGGTAATAAAATCCTGAAAAGGGTAATGATCGAACATAAAGCCTAATCCCGGACCACAATCAGGCACCTGCTCCGGCGGTAAGGATTGTAGCCATACATGGCGCAGAGCCACGCCTACGCCAAACAGGGAAAACAGGATTAACAGCACACCCAAAAAGCCTCGCCAAAGCTTTCGATAGACCGGGGTTAACAACGCCAACAAAAAAAGACCGCCAAGAATGGCCACAATCACCCTTTGCAACATGCACAGCGGGCAAGGATCCAGATAATTGACGTATTCCTGGTAATAGGCAAAAGCCAAAAGCGCAACGCTGCCGAAAACCGGTAACGCAGTCATTAGTCGATAATGTTTTAACTGCATGGGGAAATAACCACTTGAATCAGGCAAAATATCATACCTTGTTTCAGGACAGAATCCAGCCTTTCCTCCCCAAAACCGGCCAAAAGCAGAAAGGTTGAAAAGCCGTTTTTATCAAAACGGTCAAACCATACACCAGGCTTCATCCGGGCATAAAAAAACCCGGTGTGGATAACCGGGCTTCTATTATGCGTTGACGAAAACGCTTATTCAGCCGCTTCAGGCTCTTCTGCTTTGCGGGGACGATCCACCAGCTCAACATAAGCCATCGGCGCATTGTCACCCTTGCGGAAGCCGCACTTGAGAATACGCAAATACCCACCCGGGCGCTCTTGATAACGCTCGCCGAGCTCTTCAAAAAGCTTCTTGACCACATCCTTGTCACGCAGGCGGGAAAAAGCCAGACGACGGTTGGCGACCGTGTCGTTTTTGGCCAGAGTAATCAACGGTTCGGCCACACGGCGAAGCTCTTTTGCCTTGGGCAAGGTGGTTTTGATCAACTCATGATCAAACAGGGAAACCGCCATGTTGCGGAACATCGCCTTGCGATGGGCACTATTGCGATTAAGTTTACGACCTGATTTACGATGACGCATTTTAAATCACCAATTCCTAAAATTATTTGTTGTTGTTAGCCCAAAAGGCGTTCAGTGGTACGAATGGCAGCCGGTGGCCAATTATCAAGGCGCACGCCCAGAGTCAGCCCCAGGTCGGCCAGTACCGACTTGATTTCATTCAGCGACTTTTTACCTAAATTGGGGGTTTTCAGCAGCTCGACTTCTGTGCGCTGAATCAAATCACCGATATACTGAATGTTTTCGGCTTTCAGACAATTCGCTGAACGCACTGTCAGTTCCAGCTCATCAATGGGTTTGAGCAGAATCGGGTTCAGCTTTTCCTCTTCCTTGTTTTCTTCAGTCGGCGCTGTAACCGTAAAGTCAATAAAGACCGCCATTTGCTCAACCAGAATCCGCGCCGCAGTACGAATGGCTTCCTCGGCTGTGACAGAGCCGTCCGTATCAATATCAAGAATCAGCTTGTCGAGGTTGGTTCGCTGCTCCACCCGGGCGTTTTCGACATCATAAGCCACACGCTTGACCGGGCAATAGCTGGCATCCAGCAGCAAACGACCAATGGCCCGGTCTTCGTCTTCACTGCTTTTACGAGAAACCGCAGATTCATAGCCAATGCCCTCACGCGCCTGCATTTTCATGCTGATGGTGGCATTGTCAGACAGGTGGCAAATGACATGCTCGGGATTAGCAATGGTCACTCCTTCAGGTGCCTGAATATCTCCGGCGGTAACCACACCATCGGTTTTTTTCAGCGTCAGCTCAGCTTCTTCCCGGTCATCCAGGCGAATCGCAACCCCTTTGAGGTTGAGCAAGATTTCCAAAACATCTTCCTGGACGCCTTCCAGAACGGAAAATTCGTGCTGAACACCATCAATTTCCACTTCCGTGATTGCGGCACCTGGCACGGAGGACAGCAGAATGCGGCGAAATGCATTACCCAGTGTGTGGCCAAAACCTCTTTCCAAAGGCTCCAGCACAATGCGGGCGCTGTTGGGCGATGTTTCATCAACCGCAACAACCTTGG
>JALSHI010000004.1 GCA_026982315.1 Lysobacterales bacterium | reverse complement strand
TGCGGGCTCAGCTCACCCTGGGCTTTCCACCATGTGAACAGCCGACCGCAAGCCGCAGGTCTGGTTTCACCATGCATCCATAGCTTTTCGATGTCTGCATGCAAACCCGCCGATGGCCTCTGTCGGGCCTGCGCCCATAAAGCATGGCACTGCTCGCTAACCGTAGCGCCGGCCGGCTGATAAAACCGCGTGTATTCTTGCCAGTGTTCACGTCTGGCCAGCCAGCTCAAATACCGGTGACGCAACCGGGTGGCCACGGGACTATCGGCATAATCTGCCAGATATGCCAGCACACGCCGGGAGTTTTCCGCCACCGAGCGGTCGTCAAACCCGGCCGTAATCAAGGCAAAATCCAGATAGTGGGCAATGGGGTAACCGGCAAGTTGCTTTTTTTCCACCGCACTGATGTCCCGCCGCTTGCCGTTCAATGCCTCCTGATAGCGTTTCCGGAATAATTCGCGCTGGGCGCGCCGGTGCGCCACAGACGCCGGTGACGCCTGGGCGACGGCCTGTTTTTCCGAACTGGCTTCCGAAGCCACGGCCGGATACCCGTTCGCCAACCCGATGACTGCCGCCAGCCAACACCATGTGGCAGAAAACGGCTGTCGCCGAAATACCCGGCGCCAGCGGCTCACATGACCTCCGCCTTCAAGGTGGCCAGGTACTGTTGCATGAAGTCATGCCGCTTTTGAGCCTCGGTACGGGCCGCGGCAGTATGGAAACCATCTTTGAGTGTCAGCAGCTTGGAAAAAAAGTGGTCCAGGGTGTACTCCTTGTCATCGGGCCGTCTTTGTTCGCATAACGGATCGTCCGGATGATACAAGGCCCGCCCCAAGGCGCCGCCCACCAGAATGGCGCGGGCCACGCCAATGGCCCCCATGCTGTCAATGCGGTCGGCGTCCTGCACCACTTGCGCTTCCAGCGTTTGGGGCGTAATTCCCGCCGACCAGGAGTGCGCCTCAATGGCATGGCGAATGGCCGCCAGGTATTTTTCCGGGTAGCCCCAGTCCCGCAATAGCTGCACGGCCTTGTCGGCCGACAGGCGGGAAGCCATGCTGCGCAGTTTCGAGCCTTTGCACACCGCCACACAATCATGCAGCCATGCCGCAGGCAGCACCACGGCCAAATCCGCGCCTTCAGCTTCGGCAAACCGGCGAGCATTGACCACCACCCGTTGCACATGCGCCAGGTCATGCGCGGCGTCGGCTGCCGGTAGCCGGGCAATCCAGTGTTCGCACCGCGCTTCCCACTCCGCCATTGCCGACTTGTCGATACGTTCACTCACTGCCACAGCAGAGGATTTTTCTTCCATCATTTGTTCGCTCCTGTCGTCCAGGCTGAATGCGTTATGTCACGCAACTCCTCCGGCGGCCTTTTGTCAGCGACAACGGGAAACCGCCGTTCAAGACACCGGAAAAATCCTGAATATGGTTTTGAATAACTCGCGCAACTCCAGTGAAAGCAGCGTGAAATGTGTGTCCAGCATTTGCGCATCGGATTCCATCACCGCGTGGTCCAGTTGGTCCAGCACCACATCTGTCAGTTTAATTTTACGCACGGCCAAATCATTGCCAAGCACAAACTCGATACGTTCATTGTATACCAGCCCCATTTCCTTGACTGTGTAGCCGTTTTCAAGGTGCGATTGCATTTCATCGGCCAGCACATCCACTTTCCGGGCGCGAATCACGCCGCCATTTTCCTGGGTGTCCTCCAAAACCGCCTCGTGGCCAAATGTCAAGCCGGCTTCCGCCCGGCCCTGGTTGAGCCAGGTTGTCATCATGCCGGATACCGCCAATGATTCAGCAAATGGCGTGGCGGTCATGCTGCCCAGCGCATCCCGCAAGTGGCTCACCAGATTTTCCGCGGCATTCTGGCTGGCGCTGTCCACCACCAGCAGCTTGAGGGCGTTGTCAAAATAGGCCTGGGTTCGCTTGGGTTTCACAAAAGCCTGGGGCAGCAGTTCAAAAATCAACTGCTGCTTCAACTCGGTTTTGTGCTGTCGCCCCACAGGCGAACCGGTTTCTTTTTTAATGCTGGCCAGTTTTTCCTGCAGATGATGATTAACCACCGTCGGTGGCAAAATTTTTTCTTCCTCGCCCAGGCAAAACAACTGCCCCTGGCCGCTTTGCAGAACAAACAAGTCGCTTTCCGGGCCAAACGGTGACACCCAGCCGGCTGAGCTGAGCTGCTGCGGGCCACAAGGCTTAAGCGCCTTGGCTTTCAGCGCCTCATCGAGATTTTCGCTGTCAATGGCGAAGTCCTTGTCCAATTGAAACAGTCGCGCATTTTTAAACCACATGGAGTTGTCCTCACAGTCAGTATTTGGGGGAGAGTGGCCGGGTTGGCCTGCCGTGCTGCCGGAATCGATGCAGCCCAGTCAAGGGGAAATTCGCAAGCGCAAACCCGGTGGTAACGGTTTTTCAGGATTCACCGGAGACAGGTCAGAGCCCTTTTGTTCATCGGCACCAGCAGCCAGAGAGACAAAGTCAAACAGGTTCGCATCGGCCAAATGCGAGGGCACCACGTGACGCAAACCCCGGGCCATGTTTTCGATACGACCAGGATATTGCTGCTCCCATTCGGCCAGCATGGATTTAATCGCCTGCCGCTGCAAATTGGGCTGGGAACCACACAGGTTACAGGGAATAATCGGATACTGGCGTTCATGCGCCAGCGCGGCCAGGTCAGACTCGGCGCAGTAGTACAGCGGCCGGATCACCACATGGCGACCGTCGTCCGAACGCAATTTGGGCGGCATGGCCTTAAGCTGAGCGCCATAGAAGAGATTGAGCAGCAAGGTTTCCACGGCATCCTCGCGGTGGTGCCCCAAGGCGATTTTAGTCACGCCATGCTGATCGGCAAAACCATACAAGATGCCCCGGCGCAGGCGCGAACATAAGCCGCAGGTGGTTTTACCGGCCGGCACCTTGTCCTGCACGATGCTGAAGGTATCCTGTTCAATTACATGATATTCCACACCCAGATCTTGCAGGTATTGCGGCAATACATGCGCGGGAAAGCCCGGCTGTTTTTGGTCCAGATTCACCGCCAGCAGCGAAAACTCGATGGGCGCTTTTTTCTGCAAGGCCAGCAGCATGTCCAGCATGGCGTAGGAATCCTTGCCGCCGGACAGGCATACCATGACCTTGTCGCCGTCCTCAATCATGGCGTAGTCGGCAATGGCCTGGCCGGTCAGGCGTTGCAATTTGCGGGCCAGCTTTGTCTGGGCGATTGTTTTCACGCGTGGGCAACCTGTGGAAATATCAGAAAGAATGGTGTATTGTAGGTGCTCTTGAGCCACTTGCAAAGTTATCCATCCAGACCATGTACAGCAAACAGCCTGCCGACATTGCCCTGCGCATTCTGGAATTAAAAACCGAACACCGGGATCTGGATGAAATCATTGATGAAATGGTGAAGTCGCGCCACCCGGATATGCTCAAAATCACCCGCCTGAAAAAACGCAAACTGCGCCTGAAAGACACCATCTCTCGGCTGGAAAGCCTGCTGATACCCGACCTGGACGCCTGACTCTCCCAAAACACTTGCTCGCACCGTCATTACACGGGCGCATCACGATCAAACACCTTGTGCCACTGGCGGGCCACCGCCGCTGCGGAAAATTCCACTCGCCGGGCCACAGCCGGTGGCTGCTTCTGCCACTGCCTGAGCAAATCAAGCTGGGCGGCATAGTCATTTGCCGCCACCAAAGGATTAGCGGGATGCAGAATTTCCCGCGCCGCACCCACATCACAAGCCATCACGGGCACACTCAGGGCATTGGCCTCGGCATAAATCAGCCCAAATGTCTCGGCAAAGCTGTCCTGGGGGTAAAACACACACAACGACTCGGCCACATGACGCATCACCGCCTGATGCGGCAAGGCGCCCAGGGGAACAATCCCCGAGCGGGCCGCTACCCGGGCATCCGGCCGATAACCCGGATTGGCCACATACAAACGCAGGGCAGGCATTTTCCGGCGAGCCGCGGCAAAAGCGTCCAGCACCTGCTCCAGACCCTTGTTGGGGGCTGACAAAAAAATCAGCTTGTTGATGTCCCGTTGTACCGGCGTGCCCAACGCCGGAACGGGCACCGGATTGTAACAATGACTGACCGGCACCGGCGAACGCCCCAGACCCAGCACCTTGCCTGCTAAAGACCGATTCAGAATTTGGTCAAGGTGACGCCGATGGGTTCGGGAATTGGCCACAATGCCCGCGCCCAGGTTCTGTAACAACGGTTTTTTGAGCGCGTACTCGGCATTTTTATAGGTATGCAGCCACAAATGCAGTCCCGCACCGGGGTAATGCTGACGTAACTTTTTCAAGGTCGGAAATTTGCGCAGCACTACCACCTCGTCAGCGGCAAATGTCTCCAGGGCCATTTCCAGGGGTAAATATTGCAGGTTCTGGCTGGCTTGATACATGCTGCTTCGGGCCTTTTGCGCCACGCACACCTGGTGCCGGGATGCCAGAATGCCAGCCGTGCGAATCACGCTGGCCTCGGTGCCACCCAAAGGCTGGCTGGTGAGCGTCTGCTCATCATAGGCTTTGGGGTGGGTCACATCCACAAAGAGAATGCGCCGCTGCGGGCTGGTAAGACTCATGCCGCCGCATTATACCCAAACCCAATAAAAAACCGGGCCAAGCCCGGTTTTTTATTGGGCATTGCGTGAACCGTCACGAACGCACAAAGCGGTGGCCACGCCAGGCCATCAGCACCATCAAGCCAATCAACATCAGCAGAGCCCACCACCCCAAAGTCGGGATAATGGCTGCGGCGCCAAAGGCGGTGACCGGCCACCGGTATATACCGGTGTTATTACCGTCCACCACGAGGCATTCCAGCGTGGCGTTAAACACGTCCCCTGGGCCAGGTGCGGCAGAAAAATCAATATTAACACTACCTCCTGGCGCAACAGGACCGGCAGGCATGGGAGTAATCATCGTGAACTGGGCCGCATCCGGACCGGTCAAGATACACGTCACAGAGTCGATATCAGCCGTGGCTGCCGCATCATTGCCCACAACAATGCTGCCTGTGGCCGGGCCAGTGGTGCCATCCATGCTGATTGCGGTGCCCGGCGGCGGTGTAAAATTTGCTGCAGCGGCAACAACCACTGCAAAGTTCAACGTGGATACCACCTCGTCAATCTGGCCGGCATCACCACTTGCGGAGTCACCTACACAAATTTGCCAGGTGCCGGCGGATTCCATGCCAAAAAACTGGCTGAAATCCGTACCCGGGCCAGCACCCGGCGCCGGCGCATAATCGCAAATGCCATCATCGGTGCACACCACCTGGCTGCCGGTAATCGTACTGCCCATGTTTTCGCCGGATGTGGCCGCGGCGTTGAGGAAATTCACCGGTGCGGTGGCGGACATATCAGAACTGTCGCCACAACAGTCGGTGCCGTCATCGGCTGATTCACTAAACCCGGGGCGGCTCAATAGAGTCAATACCGTATTGTCAGGGGCCACCACTTTGATAACCAGGTCGCCAACCCAGGGGTGGTCCACAGCGATTACCGCACTCATGTTATCGATAGCGCCACCGGGGCCAGTCACGTTCATGCAAGCCATGCTGGCCAGAGTGCCGTCATAGCCATCATCGGGAATGGCGATGGCGTTAGGGTTGAAAGGCGGGGCTGTAAAATCCAGTTGTGGTTTGTTGGCGGCAAATGTCCAGCCACTTGCCAGCATCAACAGAATGCTTAACAGTTTTTTCATGATATTTAGAGTCTCCCTCTTTTTGATATTGTTTGTGCTTATATGGGTCGCTTAAAAATACCCCCTTTTGTGACGCCTGTCAAAGTTTTTCCTTGACTTTTATGCACAAAAGTCATAGCTGTCTCATCACACCCTGTGGCTGAGGCGCACATAAACTGCTAGAATGCCCGGCCACAGAAAATCCATGGCAATGCATCCCAATGACTGAACAATTTAACCTGACCTTGCACGGTCGCCGCGAACTCAATGACAATACTGCGCATTTCACCTTCCGCCGCAGCGATGGCGCGCCCCTGCAATTGACCGCCGGCCAGTTTATCCGCCTGTACTTTCCCAATACTGAAGGCACGGCTTTCCGCAGTTATTCCGTGGCCACCCGGCTACCGACCAATGAAGCGGCCATTGATGATATCGAAATTGCTGTTTCCTGGGTGCCCGGCGGGCTGGCCACAGGGCACTTGCAACCCATGCAACCGGGAGACAACATCGCCGCCA
>JALSHI010000003.1 GCA_026982315.1 Lysobacterales bacterium | reverse complement strand
CACTTTGGTTAATGCCATTCTGAATGCCTGGCCGAAAGGCAAAACACAATAAGCGCGTTCATTGGTGGCCCCGCCGGTGAATTTCGAACCCGGTAGATTTCCCTTGACGGGTCTGTTAACGAGACGGCCCGTCCGCTACCGTCACAGTACCAAACAGGGCATCCAGCTTGCCTTTGCGGTTCAGCTCAGCCATGTCATCATAACCACCCACATGAAAGTCATCGATAAAAATTTGCGGAACTGTGAACCGGCCAGAGCGCCGAATCATTTCCTGACGTTTCTGTGGATCTTTATCCACCCGAATTTCCTCAAATTCAATGCCTTTGCTCTTTAGCAAACGGCGAGCCGCAAAACAATAAGGGCAAAGTAAAGTGCTATAAACAGTCACTTTTGGCATGCGCTTCCTCTTTAATTCATGAGTGTTGGAGGGTGTTCTTTTTATGTATTGATTCTAGCAAGCAAATGCTAAACCCAGGTTAATTCCACTTTAAAAAGTGGTAATCAATGGATAGGATTCTTCCATCTGATGCCCTGCCGCGCATGGAAAGCAAATCATGTTCCTGGCTTCAGCAGCTTTTCAATCACAGACTGGTTAATGACGGCCTGTTTGTCTGTGCGTAGGCGATGGCAGCGGACGATGGCCTTGAGGCTTTTCAAGGCATCCTCAAAGTCATCGTTAATCACCAGATAATCCGCTTCGTCAAAGTGGGAAATCTCGGAGATGGCCTTTTCCATGCGATGATTGATGGTATCCTCGTCGTCCTCGCCACGGCTCTGCAAACGTTCGCGCAAGGCTTCCAGCGAAGGCGGCAAAATAAAAACACTGACTGAATCTGGCATCACCTGTTTGATTTGCTGCGCGCCTTGCCAGTCGATTTCAAGAATCACGTCATGCCCTTCTGACAGCATTTTTTCGACGCTTTCCTGGGATGTTCCATAGTAATTGCCAAACACCCGGGCATACTCAAGAAAGTCTCCTGCGGCCACTTTTTGCTGAAATTTCTCCTCCGAGATAAAGTGGTAATGATAGCCCTCAATCTCGTTCGGACGTTTCTTGCGTGTCGTATGGGAAATAGACAGTTTTAAGTGGTTGGTATCACGCACCAGTGCATTCACCAAACTGGTTTTACCGGCTCCCGATGGGGCAGAAATGATGAATAATGTGCCTTGCAGTTGTTTTTTCATATGAACTCCGAAAATATGCTTATTCGATGTTTTGCACCTGTTCGCGCATCTGCTCGATGGCGACTTTGAGTTCCACACTGCCTGCACTGGTCTGAATCGCCGTTGATTTACTGCCGATGGTATTGGCCTCACGATGCAGTTCCTGGATCAAAAAGTCCAGTTTTCGTCCTACCGGTTTGTCGGACTCCAAAACCCGCTCCACTTCATTGCAATGTGTTGCCAGGCGATCCAGTTCTTCGGCGATATCCAGCCTCTGCAATTGGAAAGCCAACTCTTGCTCCAGTCTTTCGGGATTAAATTCAACCTCCAGATCCGCTAACCGCGCCAATAACTTGGCTCGCAACTGCTGGCGAATTTCCTCAATATCCCGGGTGAGTTGGGCATGGATATCCCGTATTACTTCCAGGCGGGAAAGAATATGCTGCTTTAACTGCTCCCCTTCTTGCCATCGAGCCTGATTAAGTTCTCTCACCACATTATTGACCAATTGCAATACGGCCTCATTAAGGGGTGATGTATCCCGGGGAGATTGAATCAATAGTTGTGGCCAGGCCATTAGCTCAATCACGTTAATGGGCTGTGTTTTTTCCGGCAGGCTAGTCTCAATCACATGGGCGCAGCGTTGCAGTTGTTGCAGCAAAGGCTGATTCAGGGTTAACGTATGGATATTCGCCTCAGCATCCGGAAAAAAACGAATAAACACATCGACCTTTCCCCGAGACAAATGCTTGCCAAGCGTCTTGCGAATGGCCGGTTCGTTTTTCCGCAACAAATCGGGCTGCTTGACAGAAATATCCAGAAACCGATGATTAACTGAACGAATTTCGCAGGTCAGACGGCCAAGGTCTGTTTCAAGAGCGCCACTGGCGAATGCGGTCATGGAGCGAGTCATGGGCGAGGCCTCATTAAAACAGCGTATGATACCACTTTGCGGCTTTTGACGGTATCGCCCGCCACACCTCTGCCGTATTGTTTAGAGGCATGAATCCCGTGCGCCAGACGTGCGGGTGGACAGGTATCTGTCATAGCGCTGTTCCGACCATGTCATATCTTGAGGAGGTTCTGAAACAATCGTCGGGAAAACCATGTCTTCGCTGTCATCATTGTCATCGTTTTCAAAATCGTAGTGGCGGAAGACCGGAAGGTCTGCCTTCCGGTACCACCACGCCAAAACACCCCCTGTCACCAAGCCAAATAAATGGGACTCCCAGGAGATCTGCGGCTGATCGGGAACCACCCCAAATACCATGCCACCATATAAAAACAACAGAACCATAGAGATGGCCACCGATTGCATATCGCGGCGTATAAAGCCACTCATAGACAAAAAAACCAGCATCGCATAAAGCAAACCACTGGCGCCCAAGTGCCAGGATGAACGGGCAAGCAGCCACACCAGCATGCCTGTAGCCAGCCAGGCCAGGACGAAAACCCGGCGGGCAACGGTGGGATAATTACCAAATAAAGCCCAAGCAGCCAGAAAAATTGGTAAGGTGTTGCTCATTAAATGAGTTAAGTCACTGTGGGCCAGAGGAGCGGTCACGATGCCTGTCAGGCCATACAGATGGCGGGGATAAATACCCAGGTACTGGGCATTAAGAGGTGTCAGCGTATCAATCAGCCATAGCAGCCACATCAGTCCGACCAAAAGGGCTGATTTTTTCAAAGCCTTTTTCCAGCCATTGCGCCTGGATTTGGCAAAATCCGGATCCAGTTGCCGCAAACGCATCATAAACACATGCTCCCACCACAACCATACCCTGCCTGCGCTTTACCAGGCAGTGACGACTTTCGGCACATTTTAGCCGCCAGGACGGCGCCCTCTGGACAGCTCCTGTTGTCTTTCCCGGTCAGTAATCAGCTGTTCATACTGATGAATGCGGGACGTAATACGCGCCCGTTGATAATAATCGAGCTTTTCTGAAAGCACATTGCGTAGCATTTGCACTGCCTGGTAGTTATGGCCGCTCAAATGCCGTTCCTGGGCTTTGGCTTCTACCGCTTCAATGGTTAAGCCTGCATTCTCATTAGCCACCGCCAACAACGCAAAAAAGTCCGGGTTGTCCGGCTGTGCCACAGTTAGTTCCCGAGCAAGCTCCCGCGCCTTGCGAATCTCCGCCGGCTGTCCATTGCGTAACAGTGACTGTATCCAGGGCACCAGTACAATGGGATGCTCACCATGGTCTTGAGCCAAAGACGAAAACAACCGATTAGCGACCGGCCAGTTAATGCGGCTTAAAATTTCAGCTTTCAAGCTGTCAATAATTAATCGGGTCTGCGCCTGGACTGGAATTTTTTCCACAATGGTCAGCGCCTGATCTGGCTGATTGTTTTGCAGCAAGGAGAACGCATAACCATATTGCTGCGCCGGAGACATGCGTTCTACTAACTGCTGGTAATACAATAAACTGTCAGTGGGTTTACGCGCTGTCAACACCCGTAACCGCTCCTTGGTAAAAGCATACAAGGGAGATTCGTCAATGGCGTCGGCATGAATTTTCTCTGCCCGGTTTTTGGCCTCCGAGACACGAACCACCGACAAAGGATGGGTGCGAAGATATTCGGGGAGTTGATATTTTTCATCAGTCACCCGGTATTTGCGCAGCATTTTGCCAAAAAAATCGGCCATGCCATATGGATTCAAGCCGCTCTTTGCCAAGGTATTAATGCCCAAACGATCGGCTTCATGCTCATGCTCCCTGGTAAAATTAATGGCCAATTGCTGCTGCAAACCCATACCACTGGCAATAATGGCCTGAGAAGCATGCCCATTACCTTTGGCCGCAATCAGTGCGCCGACCATGCCTAACAAGATGGGCACGCTCACTTTCGTCATATCCGCCAAGGTTCGGGAAGAATGGCGTTGGGTAATATGTGCGATTTCATGCGCCAGAACACCTGCCAGCTCACTTTCGTTGTCACTCATTAAAAGCAGGCCGGAATGGATAAAAATATACCCTCCAGGTACCGCAAAAGCATTAATGCTTGGTTCTTTGATGACATTAAAATGAAATGTCTGCCGCGGTTTGTCAGAATTGGCAGCCAAACGATAGCCCAGATGGTAAAGATAGTCCTGAACCACCGGGTCGGAAACCAGTAAACCATATTCCCGAATCAGGTTTAACACCTGGCGACCATATTCCGCTTCTTTCTGCGGCGACAAAGTGCGATCCGCCGCACTTCCCAAATCCGGCAAACGATAATGTTCTGGCGCGTGTCGAGACGTACTCTCTGCATGCCCGCACACACTGACAAGCAATGCTACAATAAAAGCCACCCAGCCACAGCTTGTTGTTTTATCCGCCATATTTTCCATGCTCACTCAGTGAGGTTTGCCCATCAAGACAAAATTGAAGGCACAAACATTAACTACACCCTTTCTTCTTTTCTGACACCTGCTACCCTATTGTCCGACCCAAATCAGCTTGAAAAATTGCATTAAATTATGCCACAGCACTCACATTTATCCCTTGCCGTCATGATTAACCGCTCCACACTTGGGAAAAGCTGTTGGCATTATGCCATTGATTTTCTGGAGATGGCCACCTGCGAACCGAATGTTTCTCTACCAGGCGCATTTATTACCGGCCAGTCAGTCCCCGATGTACTGGACAATCTGCTTGACCCGGCACTGATCCAACAACTCCAACATCTGGAACAAAAGGGGCTGTGTTTTCTGGTTTGTCACAGCCGGATCCCCGATTCCAGACAAACAATCCTGCCTGCACCTTTTAGACCAGGAACGCTGGGGCAATGGATGGAATGGGTTGAAAGCGCCGACAAGGTTGTGGAATGGACATAAAAATGGCCATAAAAACGCTTAAAAACCACCAGGCAATCGGACTCATTGCCTCCACACAGCCCGACACCATTCGCGCTCAATATGACAATATCCTGGCTGCATTAAGCTATGATTGGGAGGTCGATGTGGTATTCTTTAACGAGACCGCCAAACATCTGCTTGCCCCTGAAAAAAGTCAGGCCAACCCCTGGAAGGCGTTGCCCCTCTATGGAGTCAATTGCTGGTACCTTGCCAATCACGGCAGGGTGGAAGAAGACCTGGCTTTCTGCATACCGCTGAAACACATAAGCAGTCAACAACTGGCCATGACTCTTGTGCGCCACCCGTGGATCATTTAACAACAGACTGGTCACTGGCATGATCGTACATCTTTGTGGACAACCCTACAACGCACACACCGCTCAACGGCTTGAACAATACCGGGAGTTGGTTCAGCCCGGCGACTGCATTGTCCTTTACGGTGCCGCCAAAGACACGCGTCAATGGCTTGATGTGGAAAGCGCAACATCGCCGCCACAACAAAATCCCTCACAAAAAAATTACGTCAGACTCTATGCCTTGCTGCCAAACAATGGGGCCCATCAACCAACAGGTACACGGGAGCTAGGCCAAAACCAGTTGAGGTTATTATCATCGCGGGAGCTGGTCAACCTCTTGCTTGAAGCTGATGGAGTATGTACCTGGAAATAGGCCGCAGTTGCTGGCGGCAAACACAATTTATTAAAGTGACTTATTAAAGTGACACCATATTTATGACTGAAAGACAAAAGGGCATGCCCCCTGAAATCGACAAACATGGGCACCTCGCCGATTGGCGCCAGTGGAACCCTGAACTGGCAAGCGCCTGGGCCGCACAAGATGGCGTTTCGCTGTCTTCGACGCATTGGGATTTGATTTACCTACTCCGGGAAATTTATGCAGAAACTGGAGAAACCCCGCCGATGCGCCTGTTCATCCGCGTTATCCGCAATCGGCTTGGTGAAGAATACGGCCAATCGCGCTTGCTTTATCGCCTTTTCCCCGATGCGCCCTTAAAACATCTATGCCGCTACGCCGGCTTGCCCAAGCCACCCCACTGCCTTTGAGCCAATCCCTGATAAGCGCCAGGGTGATGACATATATCTCCCCCACCTGTATGGCTTTCTTTCTCCGTCATTCCGGGCGAGCGTGAGCGAGACCCGGAATCCATCCCTCAAGTGGCACGGCACAGCCAACAGGCACAACTTCATTGAGTGCTACCAGCTGCCGCCTCGGTAAGCCCTGGGGTTGTGGCTTGCTCCTTCCCGTTTCTGTGGCATGGATTCCCGCTT
>JALSHI010000002.1 GCA_026982315.1 Lysobacterales bacterium | reverse complement strand
CTTTCGAGGGTCGTTAATCGTGTGCACATAGGTGGGAATGCCCAGTTGTTTCAACCTACCAGGCAGGTCTGACTGCGCCTTGTAGACCGGCATCGTCACCGCAAGCCCGGACGAACGCGGCTTAAACTGCTGCACATGCCGGATAATGTCATCATGGCTGCCGCTATAGCGATACAGCGTCCAGATTACTTGCTCAAAGCCCATGGCGGCGACTTTTTCCAGGTTATCCGGTTGGTAAACCTGGGGAATGATTTGCCATTTTGCCGCCGGAATCATGGTCATTAACTGCGCCAGTGAACCAAGATTGTCGTCTTTGATATCGGTCACCACATAAGCATCCGGATGTTTTTCCAGCCACATTGTGAGCGTTTCTTGCGTACACGGTGTTAGGCCGCCATGGGTTTTAATCCGCTGTTTGAAAGCCGCCAGAGTCAAAGGCTGATCCACTGCCTGGCCCAGCAATTCCCGGGCGCTGATTTCCCAGTCATGCAAGCACACCAGATGGCCATCTGCTGTGTGCAACAAATCGATTTCAAAATAGCGGAAACCCAGGTCATAATTGAGGTTTAGCGCCTCCAGCGAGTTGGTATACATCTTTCTGTTAATGCCGCCACCGGCATGCGCCACCCGCCGGGGCACAAACCGATTGTGCGGGGTCGTGCAGTCCATACACGTTTTTGCATAGTCACTTTCCTTGTGCGGTGTCCCGGCCGCTGGCATGACGGAAAACAGGGCCAAAACCGCCAAAGTCAGTGATGCCTGCGTTTTTTTAAGCGTCATGATGAAAACTATCCAGGGAAATTCAGCCCGGTATTTGGGCCGATGGTGATGATATAGGGGCCTAACACAAACAGCCGCATTTTGTACGAACATGTTAATGGACTCCTTATGCTGGCATCAACACCCGCCCGCTTTTCGTCTTCTTATCGACGATGCCGGATTTGCTCGCAGCTTGTCAACCGGACGGATAGGGCGCGGCGCAAAATGACCGCCACAGTTGGGACACACGCCTTTTAATTTCCCGGTGGCGCACGCCGCGCAAAAAGTGCATTCGAACGAACAGATCATCGCCTCGGTTGATTCCGGCGGAAGGCCTTTACCACAGCATTCACAATTGGGCCTTAATTCCAGCATTATTTGCTCCTTGTGTGACTACGGCGGCCCAGCAGGCCGTTTTTATTCGGCGGGTGGTCGAGCCGCTGTTAACGCCAGCTTGCCAGTCTGGTTTTGCGCCTCCAGTTGACGGGCGGTTTTTTTCAAATCCGCCGCAATCAGCGGGTTGGCCTGGAGCCAACTGGCGTCAACCGATACCTGCAAGGTCTTGTCTGCCTCGCGCCAGCATACCTGCTGTACAGCTTGCAAAAATGCCTCGCCATTGTCAAGCCGGGAACGGCACACCGCCAACGCGCAGCGCAACAGCGGCAATTGCACCGCCCATTTGGTTTTGCCGGCCACAGGCGGGCAGGCGTGTTCGTCTCCCAGTTTGCCTTTCTGGGCCCGAACAAGAAACGCCAGCCAGTTTTGTTCGATGCGCGAAAAGCCCGGCAAATCCGCATGCGCCACCAGATAGGCGCCATGGCGGTTAAAGCTGGAATGCGCCACCGCCAGGCCGACTTCATGCAATTGAATGGCCCATTCCAAGGCCAGACGGTGCCGCTTTTTCAGCGTAAAATCCGGCGCAGCCCGGTGCAATAAACCATTCACCACCGTTTGTACCCGACGCACTTGCGCCGCATCCACGGCAAAGCGCGAGGCCAGCGCGTTAACGCTCCCTGCACGTATATCATGATGACTCGCCCGGCCGCTTAAATCCAGAATCACGCCTTCACGCAGCGCGCCGCGGGCCAACTCAACCCGTCGCAAGCCAAGGCTGTCAAACAATGCCGCCACAATTGCCAAACCGGCGGCAAAAACCGGCGCCCGACGGCGGCTCAAACCCGGCAGTTCCCGCACTCCGGCAGGGTCGCCAGCACGCACGTGCGCCACCAGCCTGGTCAGGCCCTCTGCTTCGATGGCGTCGGTTTCACCCCAGCCGGTAGCAGCCAATACCCGGGCCACTGCACGAAAAGTGCCAGATGCCCCCACCGCCTGATGCCAGCCGCTTTTCTGAATCGTTTGCAGGTAAGGTCGCAACACCAGCCGTGCCTCTAGCGTCGCCGCCTCCCAGGCCTGGCGAAACGCTTTGCGTTCATCGTTTTGCTGAAAAAACCGCCGTGTAAATGTTACACAGCCCATGCCCAGGCTTTCTCTTTGAAGAATTGTCTCGCCTTGCCCAACGATCAGTTCCGTGCTGCCACCACCAATGTCCATGACCAGGCGATGCTTTTTCAAAGGAGGCAAAGAGTGGCGCACGCCATGGTAAAGCAGGCGGGCTTCCTCCCGTCCGGAAACAATCTCCACCGGCACTCCGAGAATGTCTTCAGCCTGGGTCAGAAACGGGTCGTCTGCACGGATACTTCGCAGCGCTTTGGTTCCCACCACGCGGATGTTCTCATCACTGATGCCATCCAGTCGCTGACGCATCAAGCGCAAACTGTGCAAGGCCCGTTCGCGCACTGCCGCATCCAGACTGCCGTCTGAGCGCACGCCTTCGGCCAGGCGCACCATGTGCTTGAGCTTATCCTGCACCTGCCAGTGCTGCGCCGCCACCTGCGCCACCAGCAAGTGAAAGCTGTTGGAACCCAAATCCAGCGCCGCATAAACATGAGAGTGCTCTGTACCCATGGTGGCAAGTGTGCGCGATTTGTCGACAAAAGAAAAGCCCGTGGCGGGCTTTGCGCGATCACACCGGCTCCGTAGCCCATAACAAAACCTGTGGGGGACACGGGAGGCTATCTTCCCGGAAACCAGATAATCAGGGCGCTGGCCAGGCTTGTTTTTCCGGGACCTGCGCGAGGGTCTTTGCAAACAGGCACGCATCAAGGTACTTTCCATCAAATCGCAATTTGCCTTTTTGTATCCCCTCCTTGTGATAACCACATTTCTCCGCAACCCGCTGACTGGCCGCATTTGTTTTCAGGGTCACAATTTCGGTTCGCCTTATGTGGAGACGGTCAAAGGCAAAGCGCTCCACCAGCCCCACCGCAGCAGAGGCGATTCCCCGCCCCCAATATTCCCTGTCAACAAAGTACCCGATTTCCCCAATATATTTCCGGTGCTGGTCGACCTTGAGCCCAACCGCACCAATCACCTGGCCTTTGTGTATGATTGAAAAGCCATATTCCATCCCCTTTTTTCGCAGTTTTAGCCCTTGCCGAAGAAACTGTTTTTCTTTCTCGATGCTTTCTGGCTTGGCCGGGAAGTCGACAAAATCCGGATGCCGTAATATCTCAACAAACCGCCTGGCGTCTTTTATCTGCTGGTACCGAATCTTGATAGATTTCATTTGTTTGATTTTATAACCACCGGCAACAGGGAAGGCGACAACCAACTTTGCAAATTAGCCATAAATAACACGCAGCGGTTTTTGCCGTGGACTAAATATCTGCGCCGGGGATGGCCAAAAAACAAAGGACATTCATGTTGCCGGAATGTACGGTTTCCTGGGGTTATTTCCAGTCATAATACCCTCACAACTCGCCGCTTTCAAAATCGCTGATAAAATGATCAAAATGTTCTGGCGTGACTGGTGTTAACCCCGTTCTTAACAAAATGTTATTGAGAAAAATGGCGAAATCCGCCGGATAAAGCAGTTTCCCGGTGTTTTTAAAATCCGTTTCTTTGACTGCGGGAAAAAGTTTTTTGATGTTTTCGGGGTTATAAGCAAGGCCGCTGGCCTTGATTTTTTCTTCACTCATTTTTTTAAAAGCTGCTCTGTCCTCAACCCTGACATGCTTCACCGGTTGGTATTTTTGATGGAACACGGTTTCCAGCTTGCCTTCCTCATTTTTCTCCAGCCCGATATTTAACCGCCTCAACCTGTCTTGAAGCGCCTGAATGTTCGCCGGTTTGGCCCTTTCTTGTGCCAGTGCGTCATCCATTCGCCTCAAAAACCCGGTATTTTCCCGATCATCAGGCATAGCAACAACGTTACGGGCTGGCAGTTGTCGCACACGCGGCTTTAATGGATCAGGGCCATGATGGCAACCCCCCCCACAAACAGCATAAATCCAGCGCATACCATTAACGGCTTCATACCATTACCCATTTGCGGGCCGCCACAAAGGCACCCATCTTGCAGGCTTTCAAACCACTGAATTTTTACACTCGGCCTGAGTCATCCGGTCTTCACTGATAAATAACTGATCCAGATCAAGAGTAACTTTCATCGGCACTTCTTACTAAAGGTTAACATCACCAGCCAGCACGGAGCCGCCAGGTGCCCAAGCAACACCTGGCGGCTTTCGCTAATTGATTTCTGGAGGCAGGGGCCACTGAATATAAGGCGTTACCGGTTCCTTTTCTGGCGGAACATAAGCAGGCACCGGATTTTTAACAGCACCAAGGCTTCTCACATACCGATAAATCGCCACCAGATCATTTTCAGTCATGGCATTTAGTGCCCACCAAGGCATTGGCGGCCTGGTTTTCAGCGCTTTTGCCTTGGCAACCCACTCACTTTCTGAGATCTCACCAATCAATTCACGCAAATTGGTCGGATATGTGGTTCCCCAAGGCCCTCGAAACCCCAGGCTGTCGCCTTTTAACCAGTCCGTTTCCGGCGTTGCACCACCACTTTGCGCAAACCCGGCTGTATGGCAATCATTACAGCCCCCTATCTCAATAAGGTACTTTCCGCGTACTTTGTCACGGCTTTCTTGCGAACTGGCCTGAACAGGCGCCGAAATAAAACCACTTGCCATAATTGCGGCAATAAAGATTAATTTTTGTGCGCACATAGATTTATCCCCCCATATTCAAAGTTGTGACAGGCTTGCCACCCAGAGCGCTGGCATCACCTAGCAAAATCAATACGCCATTATGCGCTATGACATAACCACGTACTATTACAGCCTACCACATCTTTCTGCGCCAAGTATGTGAGCCAGTGATGACTCGCTTGCCGCGCGGCCAGTACCTAAAAGGATTATCCCTTAACTGAGGTGTCCGATGAAATTAGACCACGTCATCACTTGACCACGTCAGAAACATAACGCTCCGCGTAACCGGCGGCTAATAGCATTGTGAGCGATAGCGAACTATGCTATTAGCCGTCCGAGTTTACGCGATTGTTAGGCAAAATCACGAATGACATTGACAGTTATATTTCACTGCTACCTTGCTCTGAAGAATTTAACATCAGAAATTTGACTTTTTTTTAACTCCCAAAAAACAGCCTGTATAGAAATTGATTCGTCTACATCCCGCAAGCTACTGATGAAGATATTTCTCCAACTGTCCTGATTTATCTTGTTTATTTCATGCTCACTTTTTCCTTTTATTATGTGAAGATATGTATTGTAATTGGCTTCATCAGGAGCATAGTAGTGATTATTCAAAACAGCATGCCACGCATCAAAATCGCTTAACAATACCTCCGATAGATCAATTGTGAACTCTATGCGTACACCTGGAGCCCCTTTTGGCAGGTGCGCACTTGATCGAAGGTCGGGCCTAGGATGCTGGCCTCCTTGCCAGCGCCACCAAGCCCACAGTGGATAAACACAACCCAAAGGTGGTTCTATCTTTTTCGCAAGCTGCTTCCCCATCCATTGATAAGCCAAGCGAAAATCTTTATCTACTTGATCCACATCAGCTCGCAAAATGCCATCGCGCATAAGTATGTGAAACTCATCACGATGGCGAATAGTCCACAAGGTCAACAGATCCATTAGTACTCTTTATTAAGAGTTTTAATAATGGCTCTACACGTATTATTTTCTTTAACGGAATGTGGTATCGTTGTTATAACGTTCCCGTTTTTATATACTTTCCAATGCTCGCCTCCAGCTTCTACTGAACAGCCATTTTTCTTTGCTGCTTTCGTTAGCTTACTCGCCTTGCAGTCTCCAGGGTAGGACAAATTAGCGGCAAAGATATTGCCTGATCCTATAAAGAAAGCTGTAATAATAAAGATTATGTGTTTCATAGTGTTTTTCTCCATAATTTTGCCTCGATAATCATTAGGGGTCTTCTTGTCGAGGCTTCAAGAAGGCCTAACGACACCCATAACCGGCGCATTTGTAGTGAGCGAAGCGAACGAAAAATGCGTCCGAGTTTATGGACTTGTTAGGCAATGTCATTCCTCTTATCTACCGAAACAAAGAAAATTATTTCAGAAAGAATATATACAGCATTTGTGATTAAAACGCCCCAAATTACCCCTGCGGCGATATATCCAGAAGCAAAACCTTCTCCACACTGACCAGGCCAAACACAACGGAAAAAATACCCCCCAAAGCAAATAAATCCAAGAATAGAGAAAATTATTGATGAAATGTATATTGAACCGACAATCTTATTCTTAAATTTATATTTTCGACTTAAAAGTCGCCATAGGCGATATAAACAAACTAGAATCAGTAGTGGTGTGAATATGAGTAATAATGAAAATAGAGCATCCATTGCATTTTCCCGTATGCCTAACGACCAAGCTCACCCGCCGCTATGGAGCGCAGCGGAATAGCGGTCAGGTGAAGCGCCTTGTTAGGCTTTAAGAGTTAGCTCTGTGTATCATTATTTTGTTGCCGTCTTGGTCGGCGATAATTGAAAAGACACTAGTTGGCAA
>JALSHI010000001.1 GCA_026982315.1 Lysobacterales bacterium | reverse complement strand
CAGCACGCAAAATTCTACCCCCCCCACTTGCTGTCAAGCACAATAGTGTCTTTTGTCGCTATTATGTATTTTATATGGATATTTTAGATTGCATATTTGTTCCTACCAATAACATGCTGCTCTTGTTACTGGCGCACCAGCACCAATAGCCGCTAGAATAGCCTCATGAAAAAATCAGACTCTGACAACAAAAAACACACCTCCAGTGTGGATGAACTGCTGGCCATCATGGCCCGCCTGCGGGATCCTGAACACGGTTGCCCGTGGGACCGGCAGCAAGACTTTGCCAGCATTGCACCCTATACCGTGGAAGAAGCCTATGAGGTGGCCGATGCTATTGCCGCCGGCGACATGGCGCATCTCAAGGAGGAACTGGGCGATTTGCTTTTCCAGGTGGTGTTTCACGCCCGCATGGCCGAAGAAAACAACCATTTCGATTTTCACGATGTGGTCACCGCGCTGAATAACAAAATGATCCAGCGGCACCCGCATGTATTTACCACCGGGCACGAGCCGCTTAGCGCCGAGGCGCAATCACGCCAGTGGGAAGCCAGAAAACACGCGGACAAAACCAGCGTTCTGGATGATATTCCCACTAACCTGCCTTCCCTGTCACGCGCCGTGAAGTTGCAAAAACGCGCCGCTGGCATCGGTTTTGACTGGCCGGATATTGCCCCGGTGTTCGATAAACTGGACGAGGAAGTGGCGGAACTCAAGGAAGCCATGGCCAGCGGCGATAAAACCAGGGTGACCGATGAACTTGGCGATGTGCTGTTTGTGCTGACCAATTTGGCGCGCCATCTAAAAATCGACCCCGACCTGGCATTGCGGCAAGCCAATCAGAAGTTTGAGCAGCGGTTTCGGCAGGTTGAGGAACAGGCCCGCCGCCACAGCCCGAACCCACCGCCTTATTCACTGGAAGAGCTGGACAAACTCTGGGAAAAAGTTAAAGATAATGAACCCGGAAACTGATTAATCGAATTTACACCACAACCATAGGGGAAGAAACATGCTGAAAAACACCGCTGACAGTTATGGCCTGGTGGCCCGTATCTTGCATTGGCTGATGGCGCTATTGATTATCGCCCTGATTATTGTCGGCCTAATTATGACCGACTTGCCCAAAGGGGATCTGAAAAGCCAGATTTACGCCACCCACAAGGCCATCGGCGCCATTGTTCTGATTTTGCTGATAATCCGTTTGCTATGGCGAATCACCAATCCCCAACCGGAGATTATCGCCAACAACCCACTCCAGAAACGCATGGCCCGGCTGGTGCATTGGGCTTTGTATGGCCTGATCGCCCTGCAAGCGCTTTCCGGCGTTATCATGTCCCAGGCCCATGGCTACGGAGTCAGCGTTTTTGGCTGGTTTAACCTCCCTACGCTGGTCAGCAAAAATGAGGAGCTGGCCGAAATCGCCGAAGAAGTTCACGAATTAGGCTGGATTGTTTTGGCCATTTTGATTCTGCTCCACGCCGGAGCCGCCCTGAAACACCACTTTATTGACAAAGACCGCACACTGATCCGTATGCTCAAGGGCTAAAAGGATCAGAACTGCCCCTGTTCTTCCTGGGGCATATCAGCGTCCGCACGGTGGTGGCTGGCTAACGGCAAGGTGATACCTGCCACGCCCTGGCCGCCCCATCGCTGCGCTTGCGGCACATCTGCCAGGCTCATGCCGCCCAGGGCATAAACCGGCATACTCACCTCTGCCGCCAGCCGGGCAAAGCCCGTCCAGCCCAGTGGCGGGGACTCTGGATGGGAAGTTGTCGGTTTGACCGGCGACACACTGGCAAAATCCACACCCACCACCTTGGCCTGATGCAACTCATCAGCATTATGTGTTGAGGCGGAAAGCCACACCGATGGGCTCACCGGCCGCTCAGACAAGTCCATAAGCTGGCGACTGTTCAGATGAACCCCGTCAATAATTCCATACTCCAGCATGGCCCGGGCCTCGCCTAAATCCCCATTGTAAACCAGCGGAACACGGCGCTCGCGACACCAGCCCCGCAAGACTTTAAGCACTCCGGCCCGGCTGGCCTTTGGCACCGTGGCGCTGCGAAACTGGATCATCGGCACACCGGTATCCAGCCGCTGGCGAACTGCAGCCAGCCATTGGCTAATCGCCTGGGGAGAGTTTTTGTGTATTGAAACGGCGCTGGCCGCCAATGCCGGTGTAATCCAGTAATAATGCGGTAACCGCAAGGCATTGACCACAGGGCGATCCGCTGCAGGCATGGGCAATTCCAGCAGATGATCCGGTTTCAACCAGCACAGTGGCTGAGCCTCCCTGGCGCGCACGGCCGCAGCCAGGCCACCATCGGTCACCAGCCACACATCCAGATCAACTGTCTTGTCGGGATAATCATGGCGAAGCCGAATCAAACGCCGGGGCTTGTCCGCCGCCATCGTGATATCCACACCCAATTCCTCGATAATTTCCCGCCGCAAGGCCGCCTGTGCGCTTTCCCCGGCTTCCACCTTTCCGCCAGGAAACTCCCACAAGCCACCTTGGTGCTTGTGCTGGCTTCTCTGCTGCACCAGCACCCGACCCTGCTCATCAAAAAGCGCCAAAGCCACCACAGGCACAATATTTTCCTGACACACTGTCGCCATCTTCTCCACCCATTGTCTCTCTTTGCCCAAACGCCCCAAAATGGTACAGGACAAATAATGAGCGGGCGATTATAGCGTAAGTCAAACGCGGGAACGGGAATCCACGCACCCTGTGCCGTCTGAGACCATGGATTCCGGGTCTCGCTCCGCTCGCCCGGAATGACGAAGGTGAGAAGCTCGTCCGGGATGACGAAGGTGGGAAGCTCACCCGGAATGACGAAAAAAGAAAGCTCACCCGGAATGACGAAGGAGGGAAGCTCGCCCGGGATGATGGGTAAGGAAAACCATCCAGAATGACGCAGAAGGAAGCCACCCGGAATAACGCCTACCCCGTCATCCCCACCGACTCCCCGTCATTCCCGACGACTCCCCGTCATTCCCGCGGAAGCGGGAATCCATGCCCTGGTCAAGCCATCGCCATGTCGGAAAAGGGCGCGCAGCTAAAATCATAAAAACCGCGGAAAGGAGTGGGTCACCCTTCCCGCACAAGCCTGTTCAAAAAGGCCAAAGCCTTATTACTGTAAGCGGCCGTGGCATTGTTTGTATTTCTTGCCTGAACCACAGGGACAAGGTTCATTACGGCCAATTTTTTTGCCTTGACGCACAAAGGTTTCCGGTTTTTCGGCCGCTGCGGGCTGGCCGGCGATGGCCGACTCGCTGCGTTGATGCTGAAATTCCATGGCGTGCTGCTGGCGCTGGGCTTCCCGCTGGCGCTCCATGGTTTCCACGTCTTCTTCTTCACGCACCTTGACCTGGGCGATAATTTTCATGACCTCCAGCTTGATGCGGTCCAGCAAGTCACGAAACATCTCGAAGGCTTCTCGCTTGTATTCCTGCACCGGTTGTTTTTGGGCATAGCCACGCAAGCCAATGCCCTGTCGCAAGTAGTCCATATTGGCCAGATGCTCTTTCCAGAGCTGGTCAAGCACGTTCAGATACACCGCTTTTTCAAAATGGCGCATGACCTCCGAACCGGTCATGGCTTCTTTTTCACGATAGAAGCGGTTTACATTTTCCAGGACCTTTTCTCTCAGCAACCGGTCGTCCAGCTCTTCATCGTTTTCCACCCAGCGCTGGATATTCAGCTCAATACCGAACTCACCGGCCAGGGTACGTTCCAGACCGGCGATATCCCATTGCTCGTCAATGCTGTCTTCGGGAATATACTGCCTGACCAGGTTGTCAAACACCTCCTGGCGAATTTCGTCAATAAATTCCTTGATATCGTCAGCAGCCAGCAAGTCGGCGCGCTGTTGATAGATAACCAGTCGCTGGTCGTTGGCCACATCATCGTATTCCAGCAGGTTTTTGCGGATATCGAAGTTGTGCCCTTCCACCTTGCGCTGGGCACTTTCGATACTGCGGGAAATCAGCGGGTGTTCAACGGCCTCGTCTTCCTGCATGCCCATGCGCCGCATGGTGTTGGCAATGCGATCCTGGCCAAAGATCCGCATAAGGTTGTCTTCCAGCGACACATAAAAGCGCGAGGAACCCGGATCGCCCTGGCGGCCGGAACGCCCCCGAAGCTGGTTGTCGATACGGCGGGATTCGTGCCGCTCGGTGCCGATAATGCGTAAACCACCGGCGGCCAAGACGGCATCATGCCGCTTTTGCCAGTCGGCCTTGAGTTTTTCGATGGCCTCCGGGCTCGCGTTTTCGCCCAAGGCTTCAAGTTCAACCTTGAGGTTGCCACCGAGCACGATATCGGTGCCCCGTCCAGCCATATTGGTGGCAATGGTCACCGCCCCGGGCTTGCCCGCTTCGGCGATAATTTGCGCTTCGCGTTCATGCTGCTTGGCATTGAGGACATTATGCGGAATCTTGGCCTTTTTGAGCGCATCGGACAGCAACTCGGAAACATCAATGGAGGCCGTACCCACCAGCACCGGCTGACCACGCTCGTGGGCGTCGCGGATATCATCCAGAATGGCTTTGTATTTGGCCGCCTGGGTCAGGTAAACCAGATCCCCTTCATCCTTGCGTTGTGCGGGTTTATGGGTGGGAATCACCACCACTTCAAGGCCGTAAATGGTATGAAATTCATAGGCTTCAGTATCGGCCGTACCTGTCATGCCCGCCAGCTTTTCATACAAACGGAAATAGTTCTGGAAGGTGACCGACGCCAGGGTCTGGTTCTCTTTTTGCACCGCCACGCCTTCCTTGGCCTCCACGGCCTGATGCAGGCCATCGGACCAGCGGCGACCAGCCAGCGTGCGCCCGGTGAACTCGTCAACAATCACCACTTCGCCGTCCTGAACAATGTAGTCTACGTCCTTCTGGTACAGGTGATGGGCGCGCAAAGCCGCATTAATGTGGTGCATGAGCGAAAGATGTTGCGGGTCGTACAATGACTCGCCCGGCTGAATCAGCCCTTCCTTTTCACAGATTTGTTCAATTTTTTCCATGCCCTGTTCGGTGAGATAAACCTGCTTGGTTTTCTCATCCACGGTAAAGTCGCCGGTGGGTGGTTTGTTAGGGTCTTCAAAGGACTCGCCTTTTTCCAGCGCGGGCACCAGGCGGTTGACCCGGTGATACAGCTCGGGGGAATCATCAGCGGGACCGGAAATAATCAGTGGCGTCCGCGCCTCATCAATCAGGATGGAATCCACCTCGTCAACGATGGCATAATGCAATTCGCGCTGAACACGGTCTTCCAGACTAAACGCCATGTTGTCGCGCAGGTAGTCAAAGCCGAACTCATTATTGGTGCCATAGGTAATGTCCGCCGCATAGGCGGCGCGTTTGGCGGCGTGGTCCATATCAGGCACCACCACGCCCACCTTCATGCCCAAAAACTCATAAACCGGCTGCATCCATTCGGCGTCCCGGCGGGCCAGGTAGTCATTAACTGTCACAATGTGGACGCCCTTGCCAGTGAGGGCATTCAGATAGGCCGGCAAGGTGGCTACCAGGGTTTTCCCTTCGCCTGTGCGCATTTCGGCGATTTTGCCGTCATGCAACACCATGCCGCCAATCATCTGGACGTCGTAATGACGCATGCCCAGGGTTCTGACTGCCGCTTCCCGCACCACCGCAAAAGCCTCTGGCAAGAGCGCATCCAGGCTTTCGCCGGCTTGCAGACGCTGTTTGAATTCCTCTGTTTTGGCTTGCAGTTGCTCATCACTGAGTGCCTGCATCTGTTCTTCCAGACCATTAATCTGGTCGACGGTTTTTTGCATAGACCGGATCAGGCGGTCATTGCGACTGCCGAAAATCTTGGTAAAAATCTTGCTTAAAGCCATGAATCAATCACTCATCGTAAGGTCGCTTATCTGACAAGCGGCCGCATATTGAAAGCACCCGATCGCCTGTGGAAAAGGATAAAAGGCTGTGGGTCCATAAAACCTGTGAAGCACCGGGGTCAAGCGCGGTGAATAAAGGGCCAGGGGTTGATTTTCCGGCCATTTTTAAGCACCTCAAAATGCAGATGCGAGGCTGTGGCTCGGCCGGTTTTCCCCATTTTGGAAATCAGCTGACCGGCGGTGACCTTGTCCCCCACCTTAACCAGAATCTGGCTGTTGTGCGCGTAGCGGGTGACGTAGCCATTGCCATGGTCAATTTCCACCAGGTTGCCATATCCCCCGTTTTTGCCGGCCCACACCACCACGCCGTCAGCAACGGCTTTGATACCTGTGCCTTCGTGGCTGGAAAAATCGATTCCACTATGAAAGGCTGGTTTGCCGGTGAAAGGATCGATTCGTTTTCCGAAAGAGGAGGAAATCCAGCCGCTTTCCACAGGCTTTCCCGTGGGTTTGAGCTGTTTATCCATTTGCTGCTCATTCATCAAGTCAGAGAGCAAGGCAAATTGCTGTTGCTGTTCTTCCAGGGTTTTCTGGATGGAGAGAAAGTCCGCAAATACCGTTGAAATGGTATTTTCTTCATTTAGCAACACCGGCTCGGCGCCGCCAATGCCAGGGGGTACGCTAAAGTCAAACTCACCGTCATCCAGTTTGGCCACCTTGGTCAGTTGCCCCCCCAGCGAGTTCAGTTTCAGGGCCTGGGCATACAATTTGCCAATCTGCAGGGCCATGGCATCAATGCCATGCTGCATGTGTTGCTTAAGTGCCTGTAATTCGTTTTCCTGTTGCTCGACACGCATTTTCAATGCCGCCAAACGCACAGACTCAGCCTTTTGACTGCCTCCACCCAACCAATAGCCTATCACCCCGCCTGCTGCCATCAGCAGGATAACCAGCGCACTCACAGCCATGAGCAAACGGGTGCGGATATGTGGTTCGGCCAGATTATAGGACTGGGTGCCATCAATAGACTGGCGCAGAAGAATCAGATTTTTCATAAAATATAATTTGGTCTCGTCTTGCGGTTCCCCGCATTTACGGTAAAAATGCCAGACATGAAACATGGCGCATCCAATCTGAAGAAGCTGCCCGAAATCCTTGCGGATCAGCCTGGCCTGGGCAAGCTGGTGCAGCGCGCAAAAGCACTGGCCGAACTGGACCGGAGACTGCAACTGGCGCTGCCGGGCACACTCCGCGGCTTGTTCACACTGGCCAATGTCCGGAAAGAAACGGTGGTCCTTATCTGCCAGTCACAAATCGAAGCCAGCAAGGTTCGCATGTTTAGCCGCCAGATTCTACAGATTATTCAGGACGATTTCAAAATTCCGGCCAAAAAACTGCGAATTAGCGTCGCTCGAAGGCGTTTCTCCGGCCCACAGACATAAAACCGGCCCACGACGGCTTTGATGGCTCATTTTTCTGCGCTATGGCCGCTCTTGTCAGCCTGGCGCGCTGCCGCTTCAGGCTGCGCCAGTTTCAACAAAAAGGCATAGGCATCAGCGGTTTCCTTGTAGTGCTGGAACCGGCCCGAGGCGCCACCATGACCTGCATGCATATTGGTGCGCAGTAAAAGCAAATTATCGTCTGTTTTCATATCCCGCAGCTTGGCCACCCATTTGGCCGGCTCCCAGTATTGAACCTGAGAATCGTGCAAGCCGGTGGTCACCAGCATATTGGGGTAGTCCTGAGCCTTGACCTGGTCATAGGGCGAATAGGACAGCATGTAGTCATAGTAAACCTTGTCCTTTGGGTTGCCCCATTCGTCGAACTCGCCGGTAGTCAGGGGAATGTCTTCGTCCAGCATGGTGGTCACCACATCGACAAACGGCACATCCGCAATCACTCCATGATAAAGCGATGGCGCCTGATTCACCACCGCGCCCATCAGCAGGCCACCGGCACTGCCGCCGGAGGCATAAACCCGCTTGGCATCACCCAGACCGGCCTTGACCAGACCCTGGGTCACATCCACAAAGTCGTTAAAGGTGTTTTTCTTTTTCAGCAGTTTGCCATCCTCGTACCAGCGCCGTCCCTTGGCCTGGGAGCCGCGAACATGGGCAATGGCATAGACAAAGTCTCTGTCCAGCAAGGACAACCGGGCGCTGGAAAAAACCGGATCCACCGAGTGTCCGTAAGAGCCATAACCATAAACCAGCAAGGGGCGCTGATTCAGCGGCTGGGGGCCTTTACGAAACACCAGTGACACCGGCACCAGCTCACCATCACGCACTTTGACAAACAAACGGCGGGACACGTAGTCAGACGGGGAAAAATCACCCAGCACCTTGTCTTGTTTTAACAGGGTGCGTTCCCCGTTTTTTACGTTGTAATCAAACACAGTGGCTGGCGTGGTCAGGGAAGAATAGCGATAACGCACAAGCTCGCTGAGCTGGTCCGGGTTATAACCCAGGTGCATGGTATAAGCGCCTTCATCACTGGGCAGGTCGATGCGCTTGCCGGTTTTCCAGTCCAGCAGACTGATGCCGCGAATGCCATTTTCGCGTTGTTCGATGGCCAAAAAGTCCTTGTTGGCCTGAATGTCGTAAATCAGGGTGTCTTCGCTATGGGGAACCACCTCCTGCCAGGCCGATTTGTCACCGGCATGGGCAAGATCGGTTTTCATCACCCGAAAATTCTTTGCCTGCCAGTTGGTCAGCACATAAAAATCGTCCCCAAGCTGCTCGATATCATATTCGTGATTGTCTTCCCGGGGCAGAAACACCCGGAACTCGCCTTCAGGGTTGTCCGCGTCCAGCAAACGCACTTCAGATTTTGTGGTGCTGCCCAGGTGAATCACAATGTAATCCCGCGAACGGGTGCTGCCCAATGAGGTGTAAAAGGTGTTGTCCTTCTCCTCGTAGACCAGCTTGTCTTCATCACTGGAAGTGCCCAGCTTGTGCCGGTAAACCTGGTAAGGCAACAAGGTCACCGGATGCTTGCGCACATAGAAGACCGTTTGGTTATCCTTGGCCCACTCCAGGGCGCCGGTGGTGTTCTCAATCACATCCGGCAACAGTTCACCAGTGCGCAGGTCCTTGAAACGAATGGCATACTGACGCCGACCAACGGTGTCCTCGGAAAAAGCCAGAATGTGATGGTCGTGGCTGATGGATTGATTGTTGGAATGAAAATAGTCATGCCCGGTGGCCCGCTGGTTCATGTCCACCAGCAGTTCCTCTGGCGCATCCAGAGAGCCGTGTTTGCGTGCATATACCGGATATTCCTGGCCGGTGTTATAACGTCGGTAGTAATAGTATTCGCCCAGTTTGTAGGGAACGGATTGATCTTCCTGGCTGATGCGCGACACCATTTCATCATAAAGCCGCTGTCGCAAATCCCCGGTAGTGGCCATATTGGCTTCGTAGTAGGCGTTTTCCGCCTTCAGGTAATCCAGTACCTGGGGATCTGAGCGGCTGTCATCACGCAACCAGTGATAATTGTCAATGCGACGGTGACCATGCTCGGTGAATACATGGGGCACCTTTTTGGCTTTTGGCGGTGCAGAAACAGTCTTGTCTGTTGTCACGACGGTCTCCTTGTCGGAATATGAGGATATAGCCAGGTTGTGGCAACCGGCGATGACCATAAAACCACAAGCCATCACACTGGATTTCACAACCATTTTCAGGGTGCATCGCACAGGGGATATTGTCATGCTGGCGCTCTGTGTTCACATGGATGAAGGATTGTAAATCTGTTATGCTAGCGGCACAACAACTATCGAGATTTACGCCCGTATGTACAAGCCAGAAAACATGCAAGGAAAAGCCCGGAAACTCAGCCAGTCTGTCTCCGGCCAGTTACCCAAGTCCCGCAAGATTTATGTCACCGGTTCGCGTCCAGATATTCGCGTACCCATGCGCGAAATCGAGCAATCCGACACACCCGTGCTGTTCGGTGCTGAAAAAAACCCGGCGTTGACAGTTTACGACACCTCCGGCTGCTATACCGACCCGGCGGTGGACGTGGATCTGGCCTGCGGCCTGCCTGAAGTGCGCTCACAGTGGATAGCCGAACGGGACGACACCGAGGAATTGCAGCAACCCAGCTCCGCCTATGGGCGCGAACGCCTGCAGGATAAAACACTGGACGCATTGCGCTTTGCCCATCGGCGCAAACCGCGCCGCGCCAGGCCCGGACGTAACGTCACGCAAATGCACTACGCCCGCCAGGGCATTATTACGCCGGAAATGGAATATGTCGCCATCCGCGAAAATTTACGCCTGGAAAAATATCGTGACACCGACCTGTACAAGCAGCACCCAGGGCAAAACTTCGGCGCCAGCATACCCGAAACCATCACACCGGAGTTCGTCCGGGACGAGATCGCCTGCGGCCGGGCGGTGATTCCGGCCAATATCAACCATCCGGAACTTGAGCCCATGATTATCGGCCGCAATTTTCTGGTCAAAATCAACGCCAATATCGGCAACTCGGCGGTTGCTTCCTCCATTGAAGAAGAAGTGGGAAAAATGGTCTGGGCCACCCGCTGGGGAGCAGATACCGTCATGGACTTGTCCACCGGCAAACACATCCATGAAACCCGGGAATGGATTTTACGCAACTCGCCTGTTCCCATTGGAACTGTTCCCATTTACCAGGCGCTGGAAAAAGTCAATGGCAAGGCCGAGGACCTGACCTGGGACATATTCCGCGACACGCTCATCGAACAGGCCGAGCAAGGCGTGGATTACTTTACCATCCATGCCGGTGTACGGCTGCAACATGTGCCCCTGACTGCCAAGCGGGTCACCGGCATCGTCTCCCGCGGCGGCTCCATCATGGCCAAGTGGTGCCTGGCGCACCACAAGGAAAGCTTTATTTACGAGCATTTTGAGGAAATCTGCGACATCATGAAAGCCTATGATGTCACTTTTTCCCTGGGCGACGGCCTGCGTCCGGGCTCCATTGCGGATGCCAATGACGAAGCCCAGTTTGCCGAACTGGAAACCCTTGGCGAGCTGACAAAAATCGCCTGGAAGCATGACTGTCAGGTCATTATCGAAGGCCCCGGACACGTCCCCATGCACCTCATCAAGGAGAACATGGACAAACAGCTGGCCTGCTGCGAGGAAGCGCCGTTTTACACCCTGGGCCCCTTAACCACGGATATCGCCCCCGGCTATGACCACATCACCAGCGCCATTGGCGCGGCCATGATTGGCTGGTATGGCACCGCCATGCTGTGTTATGTCACACCCAAGGAGCATCTGGGCCTGCCCAACCGGGACGATGTGCGCGAAGGCATTATTACCTACAAATTGGCCGCCCATGCCGCCGATCTGGCCAAAGGCCATCCCGGCGCGCAAATCCGCGACAACGCCATGAGCAAGGCCCGGTTTGAGTTCCGTTGGGACGACCAGTTCGCCATCGGTCTGGATCCGGAAAAAGCCATGCAATATCATGACGAAACCCTGCCCAAGGAAGCCCACAAACAGGCCCATTTCTGCTCCATGTGCGGCCCGCATTTTTGCTCCATGAAAATCACCCAGGACGTGCGCGACTACGCCAAGGAAAACAATATTGTGAACCTGGAAGAAGCACTGAAAAAAGGCATGGAGGAAAAATCACGGGAATTTATTGAAAAGGGCGCAAAAGTCTATCAGGAAAAATAATGACCCAAGGCTGTTCAAACGCATCAATCATGCAATAAACTGCCACAGATGGGGTCTCATACAGTATGAAACTGAAACAACGGCGGTTTGACGCACTGGTTTCCCAATTTGCCGATGATCTCTACCGGTATGCGCTGTGGCTGAGCAAAAGCCATAGCGTGGCTGACGACATCACCCAGGAAACCTGGTTGCGGGCCTGGCGCGGGCTGGACTCCCTAAAAGAAACCAAAGCTGCTAAAAGCTGGTTGTATACCATCGTCCGGCGTGAGTTCTTGCGGACTTTAGAACGGAAAACCCTGCCCACGTCCAGCCTTGAAGACATTCCCTTTGATATTGAAGACCAGCATATACACGGCCCGGAACGCAAACATGAAATAGACATTATCCGGCAAGCCATGTGGAACCTGGAACCCAAATACCGGGAGCCCCTGCTTTTGCAAGTGCTCGGCGGGTTCACCTGCGAGGAAATCGCCCGACTGCTGAACAGCTCACCTTCAGCGGTTATGACGCAATTGTTTCGGGCCCGCAAACAAATCAAAAACCAGCTAAACAAAACCCCTCGCAAGCGACGTCACAACCAGCAGCCTTTTTAATCTGCACGCGCATGAACAGCACTGACTTCCAAACACAGATTGAAACCGATCCCCACAGCCTGGATCCGGAGTTCATCGCCGCACGGGAAAAAGACCCGAAACTGCGCCGTGCATGGCATGAAGCCATGCAGTTTGAAGCCAGCCTGGCCAAGGCCCTGCAAGTACCGGTTCCTGATGATTTGAAAAGCCGCATTACTTTTTATCAGGCCGGTCATGCCTACCGCCTCATTCACCGGCGCTGGCTGGCCATTGCCGCATCCCTGGTTCTGGTCACCGCCGTGGGTACTTCCTGGTGGTGGAAAAACCACCCTGGCCCCATTGAGCAGTTTGTGCTGGAAGCTTTAATGATGGAGCCGTCTGAATTCATGACCGAATCAGAGCTGCCCAAAGAAAAAGTAGAACAGCTTCTGGCCAGCCTGAACACCCGCATAGAAGGCAACTTAGGGCATGTGCGCTTTATGAAAACCTGCCCGACACCTGGTGGCACCGGTGCGCGCATGGTTTTGATGACAGACTCCGGGCCGGTGACCATTCTCTATATGCCTAAGGCCCAGTTGTCCAAACGCATCGAATTTGAGGTGAAAGACATGAAAGGCGCTATTGTGGCGCTGGAAGAAGGCGCTGCCGCCATTATCGGCAATAGCAACCGGCAAATCGCCCAGGTGGAAAACGGCTGGATCCGCCGACTGAAACCCATGAAACAGCCCGCTCCGTCCACCACACAACCCGACCAAGCCAGCAAGCCGGCAAAGCACCAGCCTCTCTAAACAACCACCAATGCGGTTGTCACGCCTGCGCGCCATTGACTTCACCGGCCTTTCTCCACAAAAACCATGGTTTTTGCGTTCGCATATTGTTAATATTACGTAATTCCATGCAGATTATCTCCTATGCTTTTGAACAGCTTGCACACGCGCTGGGTCCGGCTTTCACTGGGGCTTGCCATCAGTTTCCCCGTGATTGCCGATACAACCCGCACCTCTGAAAACCCACCAAACGACGAAGGCACCGCCACCGACAGCGTGCAGATGACCTTTGCCGGCGACCAAACACGCCTGGGCATCGGCATCACCGACAATGGCGATGTGGCCGCGGAATTGCTCAAGTCCTTTGGCAGCAACTGGCGCAGCAACTGGCTGGGCGAAGCCTGGTATGCCGATGGCGCAGGTGGGCTAAAACTCAATTATCACTGGATTCGCGGCGCCAAAGACGAAAAGGACCTGATTGACCATGCCGATAAATTATCAATCTGGAAGATCTTCGCCGCAGTGGATCAAAACAGCTTTGATGACCGCAAACTGACCCTCGGCGCCGGTGCTGAGCGCAATAATCGTTTCTGGTCCCTTTCCCTGAGCAAGGGACTCACCAATGAGCGACTAACGGACCGTCTCACCGATATCCAGACCAGCATCATCAATGGAGCCATGGGGAACCACCCCACCGAGCAGCTCCAAACCATTGAAACCACGACCTTGTGGTATGAACAGGCCTACAACCTGGGCATAGGCGGCCGCATTGGCCGGTTTTTTGAACAGTCACTGGTGCGCGTATCCGGTGGTGTGGACTTCGAAACAGGCGACTATAACAGCGAACAGTGGACGGCCAGCCTGAACCTGGAAAAATATTTCCGCAACACCGGTCACAGTCTGGCTTTATCCGTGGAGCAATTGCACAAAACCGGCGATTTTCAGGCCAGTAGCGATGACACCCGGGCAGTGCTTATGTATCGCTACGACTTTGGCACCACCTACCGACCAGTCCAGCCCGTTAAACAGTTCAAGGTCATCGACCAACAAGCCCTGGGTGCGCTTAAGGAAAAACGTCGCCAGGTGATACAGAATCAGGTCAATCTGTCCAGCCGAACTTTCTTTGATCTGGATTCGGCGGTTCTGAAACCCGAATCCAAACAGTTGCTTAGCGAACTGGCCGAGAAGATCAAAAAACTTGACCTGGCCAGCAAAATCAGCGTTGTGGGACATACCTGCGATTTGGGCACCGAAACGTATAATCTGGGCCTGTCAAAACGACGGGCGGCCGCGGCCCGGGATTATCTGATTGCCCAGGGCATTCCCGCCGAACGCATTGTCACATACGGCAAAGGCGAAGCCGAGCCACTGGAACCCAACATTGACGAAGCCCACCGGCGGAAGAACCGCCGTGTGGAAATCAGCTTCCTGACTGTGGAAAAACAGGTGCAAGAGGCGGAGATTCCCGCTGATGAAATACCGGTTAAATGGGTCAAAAAACCTGTTGCGGCGCCACCTGCGTGGATTGATCGCGCCTTGCGCAATCCCATCAAACACAAACGCAATGTGGATACCTTCCGTTTCAAAAAAACCGAGGTTAAAACCACATTGGGAGAAGTGGTGGTCTTGAATGAGGCCCCACAAGCGACTAATGACACCATCAATGTCAACCACAGCCAGGGCTCTATCGTGATTCCGGTCTTGAATAATGATACTGATCCTGAAAGTGACAGCCTGAGCATTGTCAATATCGAACAGCCGGCCAACGGCCATGTGGTCAATAACGGAGACAGCCTCACCTACACGCCCAATCCCGGCTTTGTGGGCACTGATACCTTCACTTACACCGTGGACGACGGCCATGGGGGACAGGCTACAGCATCTGTTACGGTAAATGTCACCAACGAGGCGCCGGTCGCCGTGGATGACGGTCCTTTTATCCTCATGACCAATGCCCCGCATGTTCTGGATGTGCTTGGGAATGATAACGACCCCGACGGTGATGCGATAAGTATCCTTTCTGTGGACACCACGGGCTTGCAAGGCACTGTTGCCATCAACGCCGATGGCACACTAACCTATACACCCCCCAGAGGCGTCTACATGCTGGACGAATCGTTCACCTACACCATTACCGACCCGTTCGGCGCCACTTCCACCGCCACAGTGGCGGTCTGTCTGCGGGATTAACGGGGAATGGGCCGGGATGATGAAAAGGAACGGCTACCGCCCAGCCCGGGTTTTTTGGCCTTGCAGCGTAAATACCTGGATTCATTCCCGGAAAAAATGGCCACCTTGCGCGCTGCACGGGCGCGAGAGGATTGTGACACAGTCATCGCACTGTTACATCAATTGGCCGGGTCTAGTGGCAGTTATGGCTTTCCGGAACTTAGCCGGCGCTGCCTGGCGCTGGAAGAAGAAATCATTTGCGCCAAAGAAAGCCTGGTCAGAGCCAAAAGCATGCTTGAGGAATTGCTGGAACTGATGCAGGCGATTTACCAGCAGCATCTCGATCAACATGGCAAGGTACCATGACAAAAACGGGCTGGCAGACAAAATATGGGCCATTGGCAGGCTACACTCTATTGGCCATTGCCATCAGCGGCTGGACAAGCTTTTTGCTGATCCCGTGGCTTCCGGTGCCTACCCAACATAAAACGCTGATTGCCACGGGGCTGATTATTGCCGCCGAAGCCGCTTTTCTCGGCGCCATCGCTTTGCTGGGACGGGACACCTGGCAGCGCATCACGTCCTACTTTCGAAAACGATAGCCCGCTTTCATACCTTGTCTGCTAGAAAACCGTCACCAGCAACCGCCGCTGGTGGCTGTGCAGGCGGTGCTCCCATAAAAAAACGCTTTGCCAGGTGCCCAACCCCAACACGCCCGACTGCACTGGCACTGTGGTTTCTGCTTGCGTCAACACACTACGGATATGCGCTGGCATATCATCGGGGCCTTCCATGTGATGACGGTAATGCCGCTCACCATCAGGGACCAGCCGGCTCATAAAGTGCGCCAAATCCAACCGCACGTCCGGGTCGGCGTTTTCCGTCACCACCAGTGAGGCCGATGTATGTCGCAAAAACACATGACACAGGCCTTCACTGATCCCGCTTTGGGAAATTGCTGCATTCAGTGCTTCATCCAGTGAATAAAAGCCTCGTCCTGAAGTGGAAACCGTAATTTCTGTGCGGAACATGGACGTTCTCCGGTTTTGTCTTACTCTGTCTATTCAGACCACCGCATCGGTTTCCAGGGAAACCCGGTACCAGGCAGCATACAGGGCCGGCAGGAAAAAAATGGTCAGAAAAGTGCCCACCGCCACACCACCAATCAACACAAAAGCCATCGGTCCCCAGAAAGTCGATTCGGTCAACGGCATAAATGCAAATATGGCCGCCAGTGCCGTCAAAATCACTGGCCGGGCCCGATGCACAGTGGCCTCCAGCACCGCGCGCCCCACCGGCATTTGCTTGACATGAATGTTTTCGTCAATCTGGGCAATCAGTATCAGGGTATTGCGCATGAGTATTCCACCCAATGCAATCAGACCAAGGTTGGCGACAAAACCAAAGGGCTGATTAAACACCACCAATGCAAACACCGCACCGATAAGCCCAAGTGGCGCGGTCATCAAAACCATGAACAGGCTGGTGAATGAACGCACATAAAACATGATAAGCGCCGTCATGAGCAGTATCATCAAGGGTACATTGGCTTTCAGTGAATCCTGCGCCTGGCTGGATTTTTCCACCGAGCCGGCAATTTCTATGCGATACCCTTCAGGCAAGCTTTTGACAATATCCTGAATCTGGTTCCAGACCTTCAAGGTGGCATCAGGCGGCTGCAAATGCCCCCTGATTTCAGCATTGACTGACACATAGCGCTCACGATTGCGGCGTTCCAGATACGGATATTCGGTACCTGTCACAATGTGGGCCAAACGTCCCAGCGGCACGCTTTGGCCATTGGCCAGTTTGATGGGGACTGACTCCAGCAGATGCACATTCCTTCGCGTGCTGTTTTCACCCCGAATCATCGCATTGACCGTACGCAGGTTTTCTCCCAACTGGGCGTTGACCGCGCCATTCAGCCAGGCATGAAGCTGATCCAGAACAGTTTTCCGGGTCAAGCCCTGCTTCGCCAATTGTTCCAGATCCCATTGCAGGTTCAGATTCTCAACCTGATACTCCCAGGACAGGTTCGGATCCAGCAAAAACGGCATCTGCATCATGCGTTGCTTGATTTGCCGGGCAATGTGGATCAAGGTTTCAGCGTCCTTACCAATCACCCGGAAAGAGACCGGCCAGGGCACAGGCGGGCCAAACAACAGGGGATATACCCGCACCCTGGCCTGGGCGTATTCACCGGCGGCGACGCGTTTTAGCATTTTCTCCCGCAGCCGGTCGCGCGCTTTCCAGTCATTGGCCACCACCACAATATTGCCGTAGGCGGGGTTATTCAGTTCCGGATTCAAGGCCAGAAAGAAACGGGGAGCGCCGCGGCCAACATAGGCAGAAAGGGAGCGCACTTCTTTTTCCGCCAATAGCTCTGTCTCGATACGGGACACCAGCTTTTCGGTGGCCTGAATGGAGCTGCCATGGGGCAGGTTAATGTCAATGAGCAACTCGGGGCGGTCGGAATTGGGGAAAAACTGCTTCTGGACCAGCGTATTCATGCCCGCAACCGCCAGAAGAAAGACCCCCATCGTGACACCGATAACCAGCCACTTGTGGCGAATACACCAGGCCACCGCACGGCCAATGGCTTGGTAAAAAGGATTCTCAAAATGGTTTTTGAGCATTTTCGGGGGGAGCTTGTCCGGCAGCAGTACCACCCCGAGAAATGGCGTAAAAATCACTGCCACCAGCCAGGAAGCGATCAGGGCGATGCCCACCACCCAGAAAATATTGCCAGCGTACTCGCCCACGCGGGATTGAGCCAGACCAATGGGCAAGAAGCCCACAGCCGTCACCAGTGTGCCCACCAGCATGGGGGCCGCGGTTAACGTCCAGGCATAGGCCGCAGCGCGAATTTTATCCAGGCCTTCGGCCATTTTTACCAGCATCATCTCAATGGAAATAATGGCGTCATCCACCAACAGGCCCAAAGAAATAATCAGCGCACCCAATGAAATGCGGTCAAAATTAATGCTCCACAGCTTCATCAGGGCGAATGTCAAAGAGAGCGTCAAGGGCACAGCCAGCGCCACAATAATGCCGGCACGCAGGCCCAGGGAGATAAAAGAAACAATCATCACCACCAGCAAAGCGGCAAAAAACTTGATCTGAAAAGTGTCCACTGCCTGGTGAATGGCATCCGCCTGATTGGTGATTTTGTCCATTTCGATACCGGCTGGCAAATGAGCCTTAATGCGATTTTCAAACGCGGACAGCACTTCTTCCAGCTTCAGGCCATTGGCACCACCGGCCATGACAACACCCAACAAAACGGCCTCACGACCTCGGTCATGAACAAGATAGTCCGGCGGATCCTGAAAGCCGCGATAAATATCCGCCAGTTCTCCCAGTTTGACCGCCTTGCCAGCGGCAAACAATGGCAGCTGCCGTAACCGTTCGACCATATCAGCAGATGGCGGCTGCTGTCCCCGCAGATATAACCGCGGCCCCTCCGTTTCAAAAAATCCGCCGGCTGTAACCTGGGTATTGGCCAGAATTGCTTGTTGAACCTGTTGCTGATTAAACCCCAGGGCCGTCATTTTTTCCTGGTCGAAATCCATATAAATCACCGGCTGTCTTTCACCGATCAGGTTGACCTTTTTCACCCCGGGCAACCGGCGAAGTTGCTTGCGCAGGTCTTCGGCCAGATCCACCAGTTGATTCTGCGGCACCTGATCGCCTGTCAGGGCGTACAGGGTGAAGTAAACATCCTTGAAGTCATCACGAAAAAATGGCCCAATGACACCCTGGGGCAACCGGCTGGCTTCATCACCCAGGCGTTTGCGCACCTGGTAAAACAAGTCTTCAGAGATACCATTGGGGGTCGAATCCGCAAAGCTCACCAGCATGTCCACGCGGCCAGGCTGCACCTTGGACTGCACATAATCAAAATACTGGATTTCCTCCAGGCGTTTTTCCAGTGGATCGGCCACCTGGTTTTCTATTTCCTCAACCGTGGCGCCGGGCCATAAGGTGGTCACCACCATCATATTGACACTGAATGGCGGGTCCTCGGCGCGACCATTGTTCAGAAAAGAGTAAATACCGGCAAGCAAAACCACGATCACCAGATAAGTGGTAATGGCCCGCTCACGAATGGCCCAGGATGACAGATTAAAGCGGCTCATGGCTGAATAATCCGCACCGGTTCGTTTTCGCTCAGCAAATGGACACCCATGGCCACCACCTGATCCTTAATTGTCAAAGGTGCGCGCACCCACACATACGCTGGAAAATTTTTGACGATTATCACGGCTACCCGGCGAACCCTGGGGGGATTTTCACGGGCATCAATACGCCACACATAGTGCTGACTGTTCTCGGCAAACACAGCCGAAACCGGCAGCTTGAGCAAAGGCTCCGCCACCGGCTGGCTAAACCAGATTTTGGCGAAATCCCCAGGCACCAACCGAGTGGCAAGCGCGCCGGGGTCAGACACCTGGTACCGCGCAGGCCAGGTTCGGGTCACCGGGTCGGCCTGTGGTGACAAATAACGCTGGCGCACAGGAATTTGTTTGCCATTCACCTCGGCGGTGGCCGTTTTTGGCAGTTGCTGCAAACGCGCGGCAGGAATGCCCACAGCAAACTCCACAGCCGATCCCAGTTGCATCTGAAGAACCGGGTGGCCCGGAGCCACCACACTGCCCTTTTCCGCCAATACGGAGATAATAACGCCATCCGCAGGCGCTTTCAGGCGGGTATAATCCAGCTGCCGTTGCAATTCTTTCAATTGCCAGCGCAGCGCTTCCACCCGCGAAACCACGTTGTTCAGGCGATTCCGGGCATTGTCTACCACATCCTGGGACACCAGTTTGCGGGCAAACAGTTTCTGAATCCGCTGCCACTCCTTGCGCGCCAGCACCAAGTCCGATTCAGCCGCCTTGAGCTGCGCCTCCAGCGCTTTCAATTTCAGGCGAACATCCGTGTCATCCAATACCATCAACACGTCGTCTTTTGCGACCGTATCCCCCGGATCCACGCGCCTTTCTTGCACGCGACCGGCAATCAGGAAGCTCAACGCCGATAATTTCTCCGGTACCACATCAGCCACCAGATGCCAGCGGTCAGCCTCACTCACCGGCAGAGGATGAATGGCCCGCACCAGCCGCGGGGCGGATGTTGCTTCATCAGCGGTTTGCTCTGAACCGCCACAGGCGGTCAAAACCACAGCCGAAAAAAGGACAAAAGCCAGCCGTACGGGAGCCGAGAGACAATTGCTGGTCAAAAATCCGACTGCGTCATGACTGGCTGAAAAACTGAACTTGGTAGACATAAAAATTTCCTCAAAGCGCTGTCATGCGGCAAAGGCCAGAAAGTGACTCTGGTCAAGATAGTCGATCCACTGGCTTTCCAACAGGCTTTAATGAAAAGCAGTGATTTCACAAAAAAGTGTTGTGCTCAGGGAAAACGTTTTTCCTGAATCCAGCGCCCTTCTTCCACTCGCCATACATCGCGCTCATGCAGGCGAAACTCGCCTTCCTGCCAAAACTCCACGTAATCAGGTACCAGACGATAACCACACCAGTGCGGGGGACGTGGCACCGGCTGATCGCCAAATCGGTCTTCCATCATTTTCAGCCGCGCCTGCAAAGCATTATCAGCAGGCATGGCCTGGGATTGCATTGAGGCCCAGGCACCCAGTTGACTGGTCCGGGGTCGCGTGGCGAAATAGGCATCGGATTCGCTATCCGCTATTCGTTCAATCCGCCCTTCTGTTCGCAACTGCCGCGCCAGACTTTTCCAGTAAAAACTCAAGGCCGCTTGCGGATTGACGGCCAAATCCCGTCCCTTGCGGCTAAGGGAGTTAGTAAAAAAAACCAGTCCCCGTTCATCAATCGCTTTGACCAGCATAACCCGGGCAGAAACCCGTCCCTGTCCGTTGCACGTGGCCAACGTGGCGGCATTGGGATAGGACGGCTCACTGGCCTGGGCCTCTTCAAGCCATCGCAACGCCTGATCTTTCACGGCTGGTGGCCAAGGGGGAGTATCGTAAGAATGGCTCATGGTCTTTTCCAGAACGAAACAGCGCGTTACGTGCCAGCCTGTCAAGCCGACTGTGGTTGTGGCGGCTGTTTTTCCTGACCATTCTGTCCATCCGCCTGGTCACGTGAACGCTGCGAAGCCGGCAAATACCGCAACCAGATCAGCCAGACCACCAACGCATCCAGAATGATTAACGCCTGCCATAAATACAGGTGAAACCAGTCGAACCAGTTTTTATCCCACTGAAGCAAATAAAACAGCGAGATAATGCGCACCAGATTCAACGATTGAATGGCCAGAAAGCCCAGCACGAACCCCAAAATCTTGTGTTTCCAGGGTGCCGGAAAAGCAAAAATGGCAGCAAACAGAATAATAACCGCCTCCACGCCATTGCACCCTGGCGCGATCCGGACAGCCGCGGCCTGACTCAAGCTGCTAATTACATCCCCGTGCGCAACCACATCCGGGTCAAAAAACTGCATGATCTTGGCGCTGACTGTGGCCAAAAAGGACGTAAAGGGCAAAATGACAGCCTCGCGCACCGGCTGATAAATTTCCAGAGAAAACAGCCCGACCACCAAAACAAAAAACAACACCAGAAACCTTAGCATGAAAGCTCCATCATCAATGGCATGCACTGGAGAGCGCAAAGGGATATTATACTGTAACACCTGTTTATTTTTAAGCACTGAATCATGCCTGACCGACAATGGCAGCCAGCAGTCCAAATTGGATATTTTGTTGCCAAACCAAGGAGTTAAACGATAGTTTCCGGGTTTTTTAACGGTTTTTTAACTTGAATGTTAGTAAACTGGCCACACGTTAGAAGCATATTCAAAACCAAATTGAACATGCTTCATGCTGACCAGCCAAACAGCAATAGCGCAGAAATAAACCGGTGCCCATAGGATTACGACACAGAAGGCATCCCGATTACCCAGGGCAACAGCCGTTGCCTTGGGTTTTTTTTGGGACACCTCACAGACCAATAGCACTTGTATTTTAACACTGGAGTTATCAGAACATGCGAATTCTGGTTATTGAAGACAACACCGACATAGCCGCCAATATCGTGGATTTTCTGGAAGACAAAGGCCACATTGTGGATTACGCCGGTGATGGCGTGACCGGCCTGCATCTGGCGGTGGTGGAAGACTTTGATGTCATTATTCTGGACCTGATGCTACCAGGCATGGATGGATTGGAACTGTGCAAAAAATTGCGTACCGAAGCCCACAAGCACACGCCCGTGCTGATGCTCACCGCGCGCGACTCCCTGGAGCAGAAGCTGGCCGGTTTCGAGCATGGCGCCGATGATTATCTGGTCAAACCCTTTGCCCTGCGAGAGCTGGATGCACGCGTCAATGCCCTGGGGAATCGCCGCAATAACCAGATGCAACGTATCCTTAAGGTGGCGGATCTCGAATTTAATCTGGACACACTGGAAGTCACGCGAGCCGGCCAGTCACTCAACATGAACCCCACCGGACTGAAGTTGTTACAACGGTTAATGGAGTCCTCCCCCTGGGTGGTGCCGCGGCAAGAGCTGGAGTTGCGCGTGTGGGGCGAGGAGATGCCAGACAGCGACAGCCTCCGCGTTCACATTCATTCCCTGCGTGCTATCATAGACAAGCCCTTTGACAAACCGTTGATTCATACCCGTCACGGTATTGGCTACCGCATCGCAGACCCGGATGAAATTTCGCAATCGGCTTAAAACCCGTATCATTATTGCCTTTCTGGCCTTCAGCACGGTGCTGGGGGTCTTGTTTACCTTGACCTCGCTGTATATTCAGCGCAATCTCGAAAACAACCTCATCGGCCAGACGATAAAACAGGATCTTGACCGCTATATGGAAAGCTGGGCCAAAGACCCGCTCAATGTTTCTGAACAGCCTGTGTCCTCGCGTGTCATTTCCGCCCTTATCACCCGACCTGAAAAACTCGTCCTGCAACTGCCTCTGGAATTTGCCGAGCTACCTGATGGCATCCACCGCATTCACAAAGACGGCAAAAATCTGATTATCGCCGTCAACAAACAACACAGCATCGATGGCAAGCCCTACTGGGGTTATGTGGTTTATGACGGCACGCCGGACAAGCGTCAGGACAGTTTGCTGTATGTCTGGCTCACCGGCGCTTTTGTGCTGTTTTTGCTCATTGCCTTTGTTGTCGCCTTATGGCTTTCCCGCCGCATTTTGACCCCTTTGCGGCGATTGGCCAACCGTATCTCGAAAATGGGCCAGGTCATTCATCCTGAGCCTTTGGCGCCATATTTTGCCGACGATGAAGTGGGCAAGCTGGCCGCAGCGCTGGACGACTATGCCCAAAAACTCACCGACATGGTCATCAGTGACAAGGAATTCAATGCCGATGTCAGTCACGAGCTGCGCACGCCCCTGGCCATTATCGCCAGCACCACCGAATTGCTGCTGGCGCAAGACAACCTCGACCAACGCACGCGGGAACGGCTTCAACGCATTGAGCGGGCGGTCAGACAATCCGGAGAACTGATTGAAACCTTGTTGTTACTGGCGCGCAAGGAGCAAAAGAACCACCGGAGTCTGGACAAATCCCAGGCGGGCAAGGTGGTACGCGCTCTGGTGGAGGATTTTGAACCGCAAATTCGGCTGAAACCGGTTTCCATTGAGATCACGGAAAAAGACTGGTTACAGGTGGACGCGCCGGAAGCCGTGCTGTCCGTGGCACTGGGAAACCTGATTGGCAATGCCATCAAGTACACACCTGAAGGCACCATTCGCATCGTTATTGACAAGGATCGCATTATTGTCAGCGATGAGGGCCCGGGGGTCAAAGCCGAAGAGATTCCCAACTTGTTCAATCGGCACTATCGAGGCAAACATGTCAACAATGAAGGCACCGGATTGGGCTTGGCGATTGTCAAACGACTGTGCGACCTCTATGGCTGGGAGATTCGCATTGCGCAAAATGAACAAGGTGGTTTACGCGCCGAATTGATTTTTATGCCTGCCAGAAAGCCCAGAAAAAAGTCTGTCAGCCCATCAGACTCCCCGGAAAAACGGCCTCAAGCCCCGCTTTTTCACCAGAACAGCACACTGGCCGGGGCCACATCCGCCGAGACTACTCCTCCCGCACCAAGCTGACAGCGTCCCCGGATGTTTGCCAGCGTCCGCGCAAGCGCATCACACCCACATCATCAAACACCGCCAGTTTCCGCCCCTCTGGAGACAGCAGAAAACACTGGTGAATATGGCTGTCTGTATCCAAGTAACAGCGCAGAGCACGCTGGTCGCTGGCCGTAAAATCCAGCACCCTGCTTTTCTTGTTTTCTTCTGTGTTGAGATAACGCCCTTTGTGCAAAAACAGCGAATCACCGCCTCCTCCCGCCTGAATCACCGACTTCGTTCCAGGCGCAGCGCCCACAAGCACCCACTGCCCCTGAAGAAAATCTTCGGTGGCCGTGGCGCTGCTCAAATATCGCCGGATAGAAACCGGAAAAACTGCAATCCCTTGTTCGGGCAAATGGGTAAACTCGGGTAACAACCATAAGGTGCCATGTTGCTGATTGTCAAATGTCAAAATCAGGCGGCCCATTTTATGAACCTCCCGGGGGCGATTGCCCGCCGTGTATAAAGGCGCGCCACCGACTATCTGGTGATAATCTGCCTGAAACACGCCATTGACCAACTGCCCCTCGGCAAAATACCACACCGGCTGCCCATCGGCGGTATAGGACTGAATTGTGACAATCATTTGGTTGCCCTGCCGGTCAATGGTAAGCCCGCTGCCATGCCCGGCCTGACCATAAAGTCCAGCCTCATCCACCCACCAGAAACCATTTTCCGGCAATAGCCGAACAGTGGGGGTGCGATCCGCGCGAATGACATTAAACGCGTAAAGATGCGGTGGCAAATCAGGCCGGGTCTGCACATAAAACTCAACAGGATAAAACCCGCTGGCGGCCATGAGCGTGTAGTTCCAATAACCCAGCACGGTATCCAGACGAAATGATGTCGGCTCATCCTGGCAATCAATTCCATTAACGGTGGCGTGGACTTTGAAACGGCCATCTGCCAGTGAAGCATGACTCAATTTCGGCACACAGGTATTGGGCCACTGCCCCGTGACTTCCAGCCGCACCACCGAACCTGGCTGTGGAACCGGCGGATAAACACGAATCTGAATCGCAGTGGCCACGTTGGCGACCCACAACCATCCCGCAGCCAGTGCCGTAATCATCCCCCGTCGATAACGAAAAACCCGGTTTACCAAGACTCTTAATCGCATAAATGCTCCATGACCTGCCGCAAGGCGGAAACCACGCATTCTATGTGCTGTGATGTTAGCTGGTTGTAAAATGGCAGGGCCAGGCCGGTCACGGCCAAATGCTCGGTCACAGGCAAGCTGATATCCCCGTACTCACGCACAAAAGCCGGCTGTTTATGCACCGGCGCAAAATAACGACCGCACTGAATGCCGCGGGATTGCATCTCTTCCAATATCCGCTGGGAGTACCGGCTGGCACTGTCAAATGAATCAGGGGATGGCGCCGCACCACCCGGAAAATACGCCAGCGGCCAGTGAACCACATAGGCAAACCAGGCATTGCCTGCCTCCCTGACAGAGAAAGCCGGCCGTTGCCAATCCGGCACATGCCGGCTCATGGCGGCGTCATAATACCGGGTGATGGTCCGGCGCTTATCCAGCATCTCTTGCACACGCGCAACTTGCCCCAAGCCCAGCGCCGCGCTCATTTCATCCAGCCGGAAATTCCAGCCAAACTGCTTCTGATCCAGCCAATCACCATCCATTACCCGGCCGTTATTCAAGAGTTGGCGCGCCTGATTGGCCACGGCCGGATCATTGGTCACCAGCAGGCCACCTTCGCCGGTGGTCATCTGCTTGTTGGGATAAAAACCAAAAACACCACATACACCCCAGGTTCCCAGCGCCTTACCATCATAATAGTTGCCAAAAGCCTCGCAGGCATCCTCAATAAGCGGTATTCCTGCATCATCACACAAACGCTGAATCCGGTGCATATCCGGCGCCTGACCAAAAGCATGAACCACGATTACGGCTGCCACCTGGCAGTGATGGTGCAAAGCGATTTCCAGCGCAGACAGGCTCATACCCCGCGTGGCCGGGTCAATATCTATCAGGATTGGTCGCGCACCCACCGCGACGACGGCATTCACTGTGGCAGGCACCGTATAGCTGACCGTGATGACCTTGTCACCCGCGGCCACCCCCAGTGATTTCAGCGCCAGAATCAACCCGGCCGTCCCCGATGAACAGGCCACGGCATAAGCGGTATTTAATGTGTGGGCTGCGGCTTCTTCGAAGCGTGCCAAATAATGCCCACGCGATAACTGGCCACTGTCAAGCACCTGGGTGATAAGCTGCTTTTCCCGTTGGCCAATATCCGGCCGGGCCAAAGGTATCGGTGGGTCACATTTCATATCATCGCCACCGGAAGAATAACCAAAGGTGCATGAATCACAGCCATTCCCTCTTGTTAAGCAACACAAAGCGCTCCGGCAAGTCAGCAAGAACCCGGACAATACGTTGCGCGGCCTGACCATCGCCATAGGGGTTTTCTACTTTCTGGCACGCCGACACAAAGTCCGGCGTCACCGCCTGGTGCATACAGTCCAGAATCGTTTCCGCCACAGCCGGTGCCTGGAGGGTATTGGCGGCTTGTTGACGGCCCTGCTGGCGTTGGCCAATATTGACACACGGCAACCCAAGGGAAGGCGTTTCCATAATGCCGCTGGAGGAATTACCCACCATTAAGCTGGCGCGTTTGAGCAAACCAAAGTAATCCGGCGCAGGCAAGTTGGTGACAATTCTGGCATCGGCCCTGCGAGCGCAAAATTCCCGGATACGGGCGGCCATATGGCGCGAGCCCATATCGGCATTGGGATAACAAAACACCAGCTGTTGCGGCCACTTTTCCAGTGCGTCCAATACCGCATCCAGCTCGGCGGTGGTATCCGCGGCCAAAGTCAGTGGATGGTGCGCCACCACCGTCACTGGCTTGTGGGGGGACAAACCCAGCTTGCGATCAATTTCCCTGGCATCAGCCAATGCCGAATGGCGCAAGTGGTCCAGCGACGGTGCGCCCGTCCAAAAGACCCGCCAGGGTTCCTCCCCCATGGCGATCACCCGTTTGGCCGCCGCCTGCGTGGGTGTAAAGTGCAAATGCGCCATTTTTGTCAGGGCGTTACGTACAGCATTATCAATGGCGCCTTCACTGATATCACCACCTTCAATATGGGCCATGGGGATCCGCAAGGCCAGCGCCACACTGGCCGGAGCCAGCATTTCGTAACGGTCGGCAATTAACAGCAGCACATCCGGCTTGAGCCGCGCCAGGGCATCGCTCAACGCCAGGGTACTCAAGCCAATGGTTTTGGCCGCACCGATATCCGTGTCCGAATCCACCAGTGTTTCAATCACTTCCACATCAAAGCCATCCTCACGCACGATATCAGCGGTATGGCCAAATTCAGCGGCCGCATGCGCGGCCGTCGCAATCACGGTCAATGTTATTGCCGAATGCGCTTGCAAAAAGCGCATGGGCCAGTACAAATGGCTATAGTCGGCGCGCGAGGTGGTCACAGCAACGATTCTGGGCATGATTTTCGAACGCTTGTTTGAGCGACTTTGTTATAATGGCGCCCATTTTCGCACAATCACCATGGAAAACGATATGAGCAAAACCATTACAGTGATTAAAGGGGACGGCATCGGCCCTGAAATCATGGACGCCACGTTGCAAGTTCTGGATGCAACCGGCGCTGATCTGGACTACGAATTTGTTGATGCCGGCCTGGCGGCACTGGAAAAAGCCGGCGAACTTTTGCCACAAACCACGCTGGATACCATCGCCAAAAACGGCGTATGCCTGAAAAGCCCCCTGACCACTCCCGTCGGCAAGGGGTTCAGCTCCATCAATGTGGCCTTGCGCAAACACTTTGATTTATATGCCAATTTACGCCCTGCCATCACTTTTCCCGGCACCCGGTCAAAATACGACAATGTGGACATTATCACGGTACGGGAAAATACCGAAGGCGCTTACATGGGCGAGGGCTCCATGATCAATGATGACCGCACCTATGCCGAAACCAAAATCATTGTCACTCGTAAAGGTTCCGAGCGTATTGCCCGTTTTGCCTTTGAGACCGCCCGCCGTGACAACCGCAAAAAAGTTACCGCTGTCCACAAAGCCAATATTATGAAAAATGTCTCGGGCCTGTTTCTGGAAGTTTGCCAGGAGGTTGCCAAAGATTATCCGGATATTGAGTTTGATTCACTGATTGTGGACAACACCTGCATGCAGTTGGTCATGAACCCGGAACGTTTCGACATGATTGTCACCACCAACCTGTTTGGCGATATCATTTCCGATTTATGTGCCGGTTTGGTCGGTGGGCTGGGCATGGCTCCAGGCGCCAACATCGGCAAAGACAAGGCGATTTTCGAAGCGGTGCACGGTTCCGCGCCAAATATCGCCGGCAAAAAAATCGCCAACCCCACCGCTCTGATTCTGGCCGCCGCCTTGATGCTGGAACACCTGGATATAGGTGAAAAAGCCACCGCCATTCGCCAGGCCATTCGCGACGTCCTGGCCAGTAAGGACCGGCTGACACCCGACTTAGGTGGTTCCAGTCACACCGATGAGTTCGCCCAGGCAGTGGTGGAGCGTTTAAGCTAATACCGCATCAATGCTCGTATAGACAGATGCCATGTGAGCGTAAACCTGCGCCAAGCGTCAAACAAAGCCCCTGTATCCGGTACGAATGTAGGGGCTTTTCGTGCCTGAACACAGCAACAACCAACACCGCCTTACTGTCTCCACAACCGGAAGCCACCTGCCCCCACAGTCATTCCCGCCCCCTCATCGTCATTCCCGCGAACGCGGGAATCCATATTCGCCAGTCACCCCGCCATTCGGTATGCCCTGCTATTCACGCATCCTATCCGTCACTCTTGCCTACTCCTCATCATTCCCAGATCCCCCATTATTCCTAACTTCCTCGTCATTCCCGCACAAGCGGGAATCCATGCCACAGGCTGGCCATATGCCTCAAAAATACCGGGCCATGGCGTGTGTTTCCGGCACACCGGAACATGGATTCCGGGTCTCGCTACGCTCGCCCGGAATGACGGGGTGGAGGCTTACCTGGAGAAACGAAGCAGGAAAAATCGCCCGGAATATCGAAAGTGGACACCCGGAATGACGGAGAAAAGGCCACCGGGTACGGGAAAAGGCATAACACATGTTAACTGTGCGAAACCTTCAACACATTGGCGCGAATGATGCGAATAAACCCGCGCATGGGAGGTGGGTTCTCCGTTGGGTCATTTTGCCGAAAACAGTGAAATAGATGCCAGTGGAATTGGCGACAGGCTGACACCAGATTTGGGCGATGGTAATGATACAACGTCATTTACAGGCTCACGGTCAGTTTGCCCGGGCAGTGATAGAGCGTCTGGTGTCATTCACACCCTGTCAGCTGTTTTCCCTCTACCTGTCTCGCAGACATTAAAAACCCCGCTGGAGCGGGGTTTTTAATGTGGCGGCAGGAAGTATTACGTTTTATTCCGCTGCTTTCGTCAAGTTAGTAATGGGTAATCCACTGCGTTGCCAGCTACCGCCTTCTGGTCCGTGATAGGTCACATCCAGGTTGACGACTTCGCCATCTGCCCCCAAAGTATTGGTGGCGCTGTTCAGCCGCAAGGTAATGCTTCCAGCATCGGTTTCTGTGAGCGCCACCGGGGTGGCTGTTCTGGCATAGCCATGTTTTTCCTTAAGGGGAACCGTAATTTCCTCACCGATAACAAAGTCGCTTTGGGTGCCAATGGCCCAGCGTGGCTGGCCGCTGGCATCATAGTAATACAGGACAACAGCGATGGAGCTATCAAAAAACACCAGTGATAATCCCCAGCCCTGGTCGGATCTGCCCGCCCACCAACTGGCACCCAGATTGGGATGCGGATAGCGGTCAATAGAAATTATCGGCTCCAGGCACCAGCTTCCACTGGAATCATTCACCTGCCAGCTAACCACCGCCAAATGACTGGCGCCACTGCGATCTGCGCCTTCCAGGCAAGCAGATTCATTGGCTGCTGAGGCATTAAAGTCAATCTTCAAGCTGGCGCTGACAGCCGGATCCGGGCTATGTGCCTGTATGTCCGGGTTGGGGCCAATGTCATAGTCATACAGAAAGCGAATCAGGCTACCGTCACCCTGGGTAATATTGAACACCCCGTTTTCCACCGTGGCGGCTGAAGCCATCCACTCGGGATTGCCTTCATCGTCGTAGGTGTAAAACAACACATAGTACAAGTTGTCTCTGATTGGCTCAATCACCATGCCGTGGCCATCATGGGCACGGTCATACCACATGCCAGGCTGGATGGTAACATTATTCAGCGGCTGTGGATTCCAGCCCACAGACCACAGCATGTACTCTGCCAACCCCAGCTCTCGCAGATTATCCCGCTGCATGGGCGTCATCAGCTCGTGATAAGAGGTGCCATAAGGATTGCCGCTTTGAAACAGATGAGACACACTGGAACCAGGCTCCAGGGGATTGGGCGCATACATCAATACATAACCGGCATTGTTTTCCCGGAATATATTGCGCTCTGACTGCGAAGCCGCTTCACCGGCCCATTGCAGCTCGTTACCCGACTGCATGGCATCCAGCCGCTGGCTGTCATCCAGCTCCATAAATGGCCGGATATCTCCGCCGTTGTAATCCACTAGTTCCAGCGAGAAAACGTCATCCAGACCACAGAATTTGCTGCCTGCAGTGTGCATAATGGCTGGCTGGCCGCTGAAACACTGGAATTCCTTGTCATCACCCACCCAAACCAGGCTGATAAATCCCAGCCCATGGGTAATCTCGTGCATGGCGGTGGAAATAAAATCAACGTTCCGGCCTGCGGCCGCAGAATCGAGACCATAATACCAGCGCGTGCTGCCCAAGCCTTCATCGGTGTCAATTTTGGGGTTAAAGTTGGCGGTAATTGTGGGGATATTACAATCCAGCCCGCCCACAATGCGGCAGTATTCCGTGCCCGCCAGGCGCTCCATCACCGGCTGCCCGTACCACACACCGCTCAACGGCAATCCGGGATAGTTCAAGCCAATCCGGTTAGGGCCGGCATTGGCCAGCACCGCCGAATTCTGGGAGGTTTCCAGATCATCAGGCCAGCATCCCTGGATCACTATGGGCACACTGCTGGTGAGTGATTCAGCCAACAACTCCGCGGCTTTCATGGCCGCATTGCGGCGCGCCTGACCCACTGTTGTTGCATTGTTTCCGGCCACCGGCGTAAACGGCGTGGTGTCATTCCAGCCATCCACCTTGCAACCGTTGGCGGTATTGTCAAACTGGAAGATGATTTGCGCCTTGGGTACTGGATTAGCATTATGGCTCACGGTCAGATCTACACTGGCCGTCACTTGCGCATAGTTCACCAAAGCAATATACCAGCGTCCGCCTTTGACCGGCGGAGCCATGGCTTCTGTCAAGTGCAGCCATTCAGCAGAGTCGGCCGCAATCGAGTGATAATCAGCCTGATTGCTAAGTTCTGCCGCCGTAGTCCCGGTAAATGGCTGGCCATAACGCACGAAGAGATCTACGTCCACATTCGTGGGCGAGGCATTACTCATTTCCAGATTCAGGGCTTTGCTGCCGGCTGACACATCCACCCACAAGTCGGTGGTGAGCGACTGAGCCGGCAGGCTGATGGTGACTGTTTCATTGTTTTCAATGCCCGCAGCCTGGGTTGTGGCTGTGAAAATCACCATAACCCCGGCAATCAAAGCCACAAAAACTGAAGATGTGAGTGCTTTTTTCCCACCCTTCATTTCAACAGCTCCTTGCCCTTGCGCTCATCATCAACCAGCAGGCTTTTCGTGGCCACGCCGACGTCCCGGCAGATCCGGCTGACTTTCCCGTCTGCCATCACCCGCGCCATGCTTTGGGTCATCTTGGGCGCTTTCAGGGAATAGCCATTAACAATATCCGGCTGTGCGCTGGCTTTTTGTGCGCTCACCAAGGGAACAGTTTTCACAGCCAGGCGCCGGCCTTCGGCCCAAGCCGTAGTGGAAAGCAAAAAGCAAGAAAGGCCCACGACCATGAAAAGCCGTTTGGCAGGCGTTGGCGAAAAGGTAATCACTGTGTTCATCTGTCAGGTGTCCTTTGTGTCCGCGTTAATGTGAATGGCATAAGACGCAAATACGAGCGCTCGCGGCCATAATTGTTCGAACCCTTGATTATAACCACTAAACTGTTAAAGCGCAGTTATCCACTGCTATCTTTTTTGGTGTCTGCCACGGCCGCCAAAAGCTTTTCATCCTCAACCCCCTGACGCCGGATTTCCTTTTGCACAAAGGCAATGGCCTTATCAATTGCATTTGGCATATTTTCCCCGCGCATCAGGTAAGCCGTCACCGCCGTCGCAAAACGGCAGCCGGTACCGTGCAGTGTTTTGGGAATCTTTTCATGGGGAAACGCCTTAATCATCCCCTGCGGGGAATAGAGCCGCTCCACAGGCTGTTGAGTGTCTCCGCCTGTGACCAGTACATAACGGGTTCCGGCAGAAAAAATGGCATCCAAGCCGCCCAGCCGGGCCAACTCTGCCTCATTAGGCGTTAACAACCAAGTTTGGTTTAACAAGTGTTCGTGATAAGCATCCACCAGCCCCTGACCAGAAAAACTGCCAGCCGCACTACTCCCCAATACAGGATCCACCACAATTGGAACACTCTTGCCCGCCAACGATTCCGCCACCGCTTTGACCGTTTTTGCCGTGCCCAGCGCACCCACTTTGACCATTTTGACAGGATAGTGTGCAATCATGTCCTGTATCTGCCGCCGGATGTGCCCCGCTGGCACCGACATCAGGGCGAAAAATGCGTTGTCAGTTTGGCTGGTTAAACAGGCGATGGCCGTTAAGCAACGCACGCCCAAGGCATGCGCTGTTAACAAGTCCGCCTGGATGCCAGCACCCGCGCAGCTGTCTGAACCACCAACCGCAAGCATGACCGGCCTGTGCCACCCAAGTGCCTCCCGATCCTTTTTACCAGTCTCAGAATGTTGTTTTTTTACCACTTTTGGCTCCTGAAATGACCTGATTCACAATTATTTCACCAAAACAGTCTACACATAGGCCAGACGGTTGACACGGTGTTGTTTTTTTGCCAACATTCCCTAATCCAATCTAGGTAACCGGTAACCCACGGCTAACAGTGTGAAACGCCCCGTAACGACAAGCGGCACATTAACGCGCACAGCTCGCCAAAGTGCAGTGGCTCTGGCCTTATCCATTGCGAGCTGGAGTGCCCAGTCACACATGGCGAAAGCACTTGGGGCTGAAAGTCTATCATCACCAATGGTCTTGTCCATCCTCGGGACAACATCATCAGGCCATGAAAAAACCCGGTTAGGCTACTGGAAACAAGCCATAGCCCGGCAGATTTTTCCCCGATTTTACTTTAGCCTTGACAAAAGCACCGATGACCAACAGGAACAACGCGAGGTCCAGCGTGCCATTCCTGTCTTTATGGAGCCGGACGAGCACTTTGCGTTCACTTTGAGTCATAAAACTCATTTTACTTTCGAACAACACCAGGGCATTTTTGAGCCATCCCTGTTCCATACAGCAACACTGGATGAGACCTCGCTGGGGCTTGTCAATAACCAGCTTGTGCAGCAACAACTGGTGGTGCCGGGCTTTAGCCACCAGGTCTCGGATCATTCGTCCATGGATGTCTCGGCTGTTTTTGCCTTTCAAAGCTACGCCGATTTGAGCCTGGGTGCTTTGCTCCAGCCTGATGAACACACACTGGAGTATGTATCACCAGCCATCGAAACCAGCCGTGGCGTCGGTGTACGCCTGGCTTACAATAACCAGCTTGGTCGCCGCCTGCATATCCGCACGCATTTTCAAAGCCGTATCAATATGGACGAGTTTGGCCGCATTCATGGCGTCTATTCGGAGCCCGGGGACTTTGACATTCCTGCAGTCGTCGGAATGGACATCGCCATCAATACCTTTGCCGGTGGCGCCATCCGCATGAAAGCCGAACAAACTTTCTACAGCCGCATCAATGCTTTTCCCACCAAGGCCCTGCCGGAGCGGTTTCTCAGCTTACTACAGGACGGCACATCCCCTGAGTTTGCCTGGCGCGATTTGACCGTTTATACCATCGGCTATGAGCATCAACTGAGCCCGAACACGCAAATCAGTATGGAAGTGACCAGCCGACAACAACCCGAACCCACTTCCGACATTCTGGCGCTGGTCCTCGATCAGGCATCGGCCAACCGGAACCTGCGTTTCAGCATTAACACCCGGCTATATGGCGGCCAACTGAAGTTTTATGCCAGTTATGCGCCCAAACCACTGGTATTCGGCCGCACCGAATTGGGGCAGCTTAATCGCAACTTCAACCGGCATACTGAAGGCGTCATTCTCTGGACGCGCTCTTTCTAAACCTGCAGCACTCCGGATGAGCTTTTTCTCCATACGGTCGTAACAATGCCACCCTTTCCGCCCCGGCATTGGGTAAAATGCCCCCATGAACGTTCTTTCACGCTGGTTTAAACGAACCTTTTCCAACCCGGAAATTGTCATTCTGACGGGGTTGCTGGCCGGCCTGTTTGCCATCATTATTTTCTTTGGCAAACCACTGGCCCCTTTTCTAGCCAGTATTGTCGTGGCTTACTTACTGGAAAGCCTGGTCAAACGGCTGGAGTCCATGGGTATCCGGCGAATCTGGGCTGTGCTACTGGTCTTTATTGGCTTTATCAGCTTACTAACCGTGCTGCTCATATTGGTGGTCCCGACGTTAAGTCAGCAAATCACCCAGCTGGTTCAGCGATTACCTGACTACCTGGACAAATCCTTGCAGTTTATTCAGGCTTTACCCGAGAAATATCCCAAACTCATCAATGAAGAGCAAGCACAAACGCTGGTTAGCCGCCTGACGACTGAATTAACCTCTTTGGGGCAGAATTTGCTCAAACACATTTTAAGCTCATTTGCAGGCATCTTTTCCATACTGGTTTTTTTCGTTTTAATGCCCATTTTGGTTTTCTTCCTGCTAAAGGACAAAGAGCAAATTCTTGCTTGGATACGCCGTTTTCTGCCCAAAGACAGCCGATTGACACTGGCTATATGGCGTGAGGTCGACACCCAAATCGGCAATTATGTTCGTGGAAAGGTGCTGGAGATTATCATTGTTGGCCTGGTCAGCTATATTGTGTTCGCCGCCTTTGGCTTGCAATACGCCATTTTGCTGGCAACCCTGACCGGATTTTCGGTATTGGTGCCTTATATCGGTGCGGCAGTGGTGACCATTCCCATCGCCGTGGTGGCTTTCTTTCAGTTTGGCTGGTCTGACAAGTTTCTCTGGCTAATGGCTGTTTACGGCCTGATCCAGTTGCTTGACGGCAACGTCCTGGTGCCCTTTCTTTTTTCTGAGGTGAATAATTTGCATCCGGTAGCCATTATTCTGGCCGTGCTGTTTTTTGGTGGTATTTGGGGATTTTGGGGGGTGTTTTTTGCCATTCCCTTGGCCACTTTGGTTAATGCCATTCTGAATGCCTGGCCGAAAGGCAAAACACAATAAGCGCGTTCATTGGTGGCCCCGCCGGTGAATTTCGAACCCGGTAGATTTCCCTTGACGGGTCTGTTAACGAGACGACCCGTCCGC